>NZ_JALJRM010000100.1:0-236 GCF_024519685.1 Paenibacillus sp. Pae15
CACCCGACCTCCAGGCTCACTTTGGGCAAGCCGCGAAGCAGGAAACGCCGGAAGTTCCGGTTGTTTTTCATTTGTCCAAACACACTCTCCGGTTCGATCATACGTCGAACCGACAACGCGTAGCCTTCCTCACTTCGCAGCTTTTCCCGCGTCTGCTGCCTGTAGCGAAGGTACTTGAGACTCACCCGGATTTCCCGGTTCCCTTTGGCTTTCGTGCAGGCATCCTTCAAAGGACA
>NZ_JALJRM010000101.1:0-222 GCF_024519685.1 Paenibacillus sp. Pae15
CCGAGAGACCGAAAACACCGACCGCCACAACAACAAAGTCGATACCGTCCATAAGATCGATAGACCCGAATGTCAACCGGTTCGTACCTTGAATGGAATCAGAGCCGACCATGGATATTAATAATCCTAATCCCATGGCGATTAGACCTTTGATTAATTTTTTGTCTCCCAGACCGCTTGTGGCAATTAATGCAAATAACATGAGCGCGAAATATTCAGGGG
>NZ_JALJRM010000102.1:0-221 GCF_024519685.1 Paenibacillus sp. Pae15
CGGACGCTGGGTATGGTAAAAGCGTAGATAGGCCGTAATGGCTTTACGAAGCGCCCGAGGGTCTTCGTACTCGTTCAAATAGATCTCCTCGTATTTGAGCGAACGAAAGAAGCGTTCCGTACGGCTGTTGTCTCGCGCTCGGCCCTTACCATCCATAGACACTTTTCTGGTGCTTCACCAATAAATCCAAGTAATCCGGATTCGTAAAATGACTGCCCTGA
>NZ_JALJRM010000103.1:0-215 GCF_024519685.1 Paenibacillus sp. Pae15
TAAATGTTCAATCTTATTCAGCAATTTTTGTTGTCTCTATTTTAGCGGTCACACTAGATATAGCAAAAACAAAAAAGTTTAGGTCTGAGTTTGGCTTCTCAACTAATGAGAATTATATTATGGATCGGCTACACTAAGTTGGACAGAAAAAATAAGGGCATGTAGAATAAACCTATCATCCTAAGGAGCGGATCTCTACAATGCCAAAACACCAA
>NZ_JALJRM010000104.1:0-206 GCF_024519685.1 Paenibacillus sp. Pae15
AATACGTTTGGTGATGATGGCGGAAGGGAACCACGCGTACCCATACCGAACACGACCGTTAAGCCTTCCAGCGTCGATGGTACTTGGACCGCAGGGTCCTGGGAGAGTAGAACGTCGCCAAGCGAATATTCCCTGATAGCTCAGTTGGTAGAGCACTCGACTGTTAATCGAGTTGTCACAGGTTCGAGTCCTGTTCGGGGAGCCAT
>NZ_JALJRM010000105.1:0-206 GCF_024519685.1 Paenibacillus sp. Pae15
CGCAGGGACGGCCCTGTTTTCTTAACTTCTCGTTTCCATACAGAAAAAAAGGTCGAGTAAAGGGCTATACTTGCACTCTTACTCGACCTTTTTGGTTCATCGTCGCCCACTTTAATAAATTATGGGCAAGGGAAAGCCACCCGACCTCCAGTTGCCATTTCTTCGATTTCTCTTTGTGGTAGGTGCTGTATTTGACAATGGCCTGA
>NZ_JALJRM010000106.1:0-204 GCF_024519685.1 Paenibacillus sp. Pae15
CGGGATGATTCAGCATATTGCTTTGTTTCGATATCCAGTTTTCAAGGAACAAACGTATTTCCGCTGCCGTTTTACCGGCAGGAAAGGTATCTTACCATGCTCCGGCTTGCCGATGCAACCATCAACTTTTGCCAAGAACACGCTAAGCTTTGAAAGGCATTGCACCTTTCAAAACTGAACACGAGTGAGTGCTTCTTGCTTATT
>NZ_JALJRM010000107.1:0-202 GCF_024519685.1 Paenibacillus sp. Pae15
CTCGAATGTCGGAGCCACAATCCGATGCGTTAGCCACTTCGCCACGACCGCCATATTGGAGAGTTATTGGCAGGGGCAGCAGGAATCGAACCCACACCAAAGGTTTTGGAGACCTTTGTTCTACCTTTAAACTATGCCCCTATAATAAACTGGTGGAGGCTGATGGATTCGAACCACCGAACTCGTCAGAGAACAGATTTAC
>NZ_JALJRM010000010.1:0-172124 GCF_024519685.1 Paenibacillus sp. Pae15
CAGCTGCGCCAGGCGGCGGCGCTCGCGGCCGAGCTCGCGCAAAGCCGCGAGCGGCTCGCCGTGCTGGCCGCCGAGGCCGAGCGCAGCAGGGCGCAGCTCGCGGGGCTGCACGCGGAGCAGGCGCGCGAGGCCGAGCTGCGCGAGAAGGCGCTGCAGTGGCAGGCGCAGCTCAAGGACGAGCTGAAGCTTGCCGAGGTGCCCAGGGCGTATCGGGATCGGCTCCAGGAGGCGCTGCAGGAAAAGCGCGAGCTCGATCGGCTCGGGAAGCAGTACGGTGAGCAGCAGGCGGAGCTGGCCCGGCGGCAGGCCGAGCTGGAACGGCTGAAGCAATCGCTGGCGGCGCTGGAGCTTACGGAGAAAGAATGGGAGAGTCGGGGAGCAGTCTGGTTGGAACGGTTAGCTTCGTTACATACGGCATGTTTTCAAACCGAACAAAGGCTATCGGCGCTTCTGGGCCAAATCCCCGACGAAATCTCCAGGCTCAAGAGCATGCAAAAGCAGGCCGAACGAACGGCCATGGCCAATGCGCTGGCGGCACATTTGCATGACGGCGAGGCTTGTCCGGTTTGCGGCTCGTCGGTTCATCCGAAGCCGGCTGTGGAGCGCGGGGAGCTGACAGCCGTACAGAGCGGGGAAGACATGCATCACACGGCCGTGGCACAGCTGGAGCGGCTGCAGGACGATGTCCGGAGAAGGCAGCTTGATCTGCGCCAGCTGCTGCATGCTCTGCAGGCGATGGAGCAGCAGTGGAATCAGGCCGTCGATGAAGAAGTACGGCAGCCCCTGTCGGAAAAGCTGTCCGCGCATCATGAGGCGGCTGCGTCGCTTTCTGCTGAATTCGCAGGAGGGACGGGCGTTTTTGCCGATGAGCTTCAACTTTTGCTGGATACGTCTGCGAATGAACTTGAGCTTGCCCGCCGGGAAGCGCAGCAGCTTCAGCATGCGCTCCAAACGCTGCTGCAGGAGAAGCGGCAGCTGGTCAAGCAGCGTCATGATCTGGACGCCAGAGAACAAACGGCACGCGGCGTCTATGAAGCAGAAGCCCAAAAAGCGGCGGAAACGCGTGATTTGCTTCAAACGCTCAGCTCCGGCTGGACAAACAGGTTTCCGGACTACAGGCCGGAGGACGTTGCGGCATTGGCAGAGCGCTTGAAGCAGCAGGAGCAGTTGGCGGATGAGCTCAAAAGCCGGTTGGACAAAAGCGTGGAATTTTTGTCGGCCAAGCAAACGCGCATGGAGCAGCTGCTGCAGGAAGTGGGTGAAGCCGAGAAGCAAGCGGTCCGGATAACTGCGGAACAGCAAGCGCTGCAGCAGCACGTTGACGCGCAGGCCGAACGGCTCTATGCCTGGGTCGGCGATGAGGATGCCGGCGGTCTGGCCTCCGAGGCGCAGACCAGGCTGAATGAGCTGCGAACGGAAGCGCAAAGGACAGCGAAGCTGCTGGAAGAAATGCAGTCCGGGTATCAAGAGTCGGCCAAGACGGAATCCGCCGTTCGTCAGGCGGCGGAATCGGCGCGGCTGGCTTTGGAAGAAGCGGAAAGGGAATGGGCCCAGCAGTCGGAAGCGGAAGGTTTCTCTACGGTTCAGGAAGTGTCGGATGCGTTGATCTCGCCTGAACAGCAGCAGCAGTGGAGTGCCGAAGTCGAAGCTCACGGCAAGCTGGAGCATCAGCTGTCAGCCCGCTTGGCTGAGCTCGATCATGAGCTGGCGGGCCGTGAGGTCACGGATGACATGTGGGAGGCGATGGAGCGGGAGCTTGGCGAATGCAAGGCTCAGGATGAAGCGGCTCTGCAAACGATGGCCAAGGCGGAGAGGGATTGGGAGGATCTGCAGGCCAAACACCGGCGCTGGCGCGAACTGGAGTCGAAGCAGACAGCCTGCCGCAACGAGCTGGAACGGCTTGGCAAGCTTCAGAGCGTGCTTCGGGGCAACGCGTTCGTTGAATTTCTGGCGGAGGAGCAGCTGATGCATGTCAGCCGTGCGGCTTCCGAGCGATTAGGACAGCTAACCCGGCAAAGGTACGCGATTGAGGTGGACTCCGGCGGAGGCTTCGTCATGCGGGACGATGCGAATGGAGGGGTGCGCAGACCGGTGACTACGCTCTCGGGCGGCGAGACGTTCTTGACCTCGTTATCGCTTGCGCTGGCTCTTTCCATGCAAATTCAGCTCAAAGGCGAGCATCCGCTTGAGTTTTTCTTCCTTGACGAAGGTTTCGGTACGCTGGATCAGGAGCTGTTGGATACGGTCATTACGGCTCTCGAAAAACTGCATACGGACAAGCTGACGGTAGGCGTCATCAGCCACGTGCCTGAGCTGCGGGCCCGGCTTCCCAGACGGCTTGTGGTGCATCCCGCGGAGCCCGGCGGCCAAGGCAGCCGGATCTCGATTGAGATCATGTAAGGCTCCGGGATTCGGTAAACGGATCGTCTTTAGACATAAGCAGGCCTCTTCCGGCATACCTGTTGAATAGATAGAAGGACATGCATCATCTAGGGGGGACAATCATGCAGACATCTCATCGGAAGCCGGATCGGTGGCTTGGCCGTAAGGGATTCTTAGATCCCCGTTCGTTTACGGCTTCCGTATGCTGTAAAAAGGTTAAGCGTCTGCTGGCTGCAGCGCTTTGTGCCGGACTGTTATTCTCTCACGCCGAACCGATTTACGCCGATGCGATATGGGATCGATGGAAAGCGGCCGACGCTGCCGTGGCCAAAGGGAAGCCAGAGGATGCCGTACCGCATTGGGAGTTTTTGGTTCGTCACTATGCGTCGATTGGAGATTGGCAGAATGCGGCGCTGTTTTGCGGCAGACTCAATCAATATTTTGACCGGATGAAGGATTATGAGAAGGCGATTCACTACTACGAGCTGGAAAACGAGTACTGGCTCAAAGACGGAAAAGACTGGGGAGCCATCGATTTGCAGCGCGCGGAGCAAATACGTACCACCGTGGAGGCTTATATCAGCACCTCGGATACGGAAGAGTTGAAGCGGCTGGCCGCCCCGCCGGACGGACAGCTGGCGAAATTCGAGCCGGAATACGGGATTTATATCGGAATGTATACGGAACGCGACCCGCAGATGCATAATTACTACGATCGCTCAGAGACATTTTACGGGAAAAAACACGCGCTCTACCTGGTCTATACCCAGGTGGGAAAACCGTTTCCAAAACAGTATGTGACCAGGGCGAAGCAGGCGGGGGTCGCACTGCAGATCGCCTGGGAGCCGATGGACGGGCTTGATGCCGTTAAGGAAGAGACGGTCCGTCAATGGGCCCGTGAGGCAAAGGCTGCGGGCATTCCGATCTTTCTGCGTTACGCCAGCGAGATGAACGGCAATTGGGTCGTGTGGCACGGCGATCCGCAGAAATATATTCAAAGCTTCCGCATGGTTCATGACATCATGGAACAGGAAGCGCCGAATGTGGCCATGGTATGGAGTCCTGGGCAAGTGCCGATGTACTCGATAGCTCCTTATTATCCGGGAGATGCTTATGTCGATTGGGTAGGCGTCAGCCTTTACAGCGAGCCGTATGAGAACGGAGATCCCAAGCAGGGAAATATGCAGGCGACAAGCCCTGTGGAGCGGCTGGATTATTTGTACCGGACTTATGCCGGCCGGAAGCCGCTGATGATCAGTGAAACGGCCGTCTCCCATTACGCGAATCTTCCCCAGGAGTCGTTCACCGATTACGGACTGCTGAATTTGCAGCGGTTGTACGAAATTATGCCGTATAAGTATCCGCGGCTGAAGGCGATCACTTACTTCAATGTCAATCTGGAGATGAAGGAATCCAAAAACAACTATTTGCTCCGGGATAATGAAGCGATGATGAAGCTTTACAGCCGTATGATCGCTCCTCCGTATTATTTGACCAAAGTCGAGCAGGGGACCAGGCCTTCGGATCATGCCGGCCATGTGCCGTTAACCGCCCGGACGCCTATTGTCAAAAGAGCGAAAATTACGCCCTTCGTTAAAATTCCGGATGTCTATATCGGCAAGCTTGAATATTATTTAAACGGCAGGCTGCTGGATAGCCAAAGCGGACCGCCTTTCGGCATTGAGCTTAATGCGGGGGCCGTACCGGAGGGCTCCGTCTTTGAAATTGTTGTTTACAATAAGGACGGCCAAAGGAGCGGTTCAAAATCTTTCCCTTTGTCTTCCAGCGTGTCCGTGGTTGTAGACGGCAAGGATGTGAAGTTTGAGCAGCGGCCGGTCATCCGGGAAGGCTATACGTTGACGCCTCTGCGGGCGATATTGGAGTCGATGGGGGCCAAGGTGGAGTGGGATTCATCCACACGCACGGCAACCGCACGTAAGGGGAATGCGGTGGTGTCCATCCAAATCGGCAGCACCTTCGCGAACCGGAACGGGGAAACCGTGGCTCTCGAAATGCCGGCCCAATTGGTAAACGGGCATACCATGGTTCCGGCACGTTTTGTAGGCGAGGCCTTCGGCGGTGCTGTCAGCTGGGACGGCACAACGCGAACGGTGGAGATCCGAAGTGACGGTCAAGCACCGGCCGCAAAGGTCGGCACAGCCGAGGATCGGCAGGAACAGGAAACCCTTGCCGCGAATACGACGACAGAAGACAAAAAGAATTTGGGGTCGGTGGCGGGGGCTGTTTTCGGATGGTTCAAGCTGCAAGTCGCCAAAGCGTTCAAGCTGTTTAACGATGCGGCGTAGGCAAGTGTTCCCAGCTCCTTGCTCCTGCCATATCGTCGTTTTTTCATATAACACAAGGGCCGTCCCTCAGTCATCCAGTTACTCCATCAGGTTGACTTATGGGACGGCCCCTCTTATTCATCCCTATGCACCGATCTTCTTCAGTTCGGGATCTTCCAATATCGCTTTGGCAGCCAGCATAGCACTTGAGAATGCGCGCTCCGCCAGTTCCCCCTTGCCTTCACAGCCATCGCCGCAGAAATAAAACGGAACGTTCTCGATGCGATGGGGCAGCAGACGATTCCCCGAAATATTCTTTACGCTGGCAACCATCGCTTTTTTCGATACGCGTTTGACTTCCGTCGCCTCGCGCCAGCCGGGATAATATTTGTCGAACAAGGCTTCCATTTGTTTGGTCTTATTGTCCAGGTAAGCTTTGCGTTCGGCTTCGTCGACAAATTTGTCGTTCAGGTAAGCGATCCCTTGAAGCAGTTGGCCTCCGTCGGGAACCAACGTATGGTCGGTTGCCGACACATCGCTGATAAACAGCTTATTGTCCATATCGCTGATATAACTGAACGGCCTGGCCACAACCTGTTTCAAGCCCACGTCGTATACCATAACCTCTGTCGCGGTATTATCCTCGTACGGAGACAGGAACGGTTCCCATGGCGTAGCCTTGAGCAGCTTGCACACTTGCTGTACAGGCATGGCGAAAACGACGCGATCGAAAGGCAGCTCCCTTTTTTTCGTTTGCAGCCAAAATTTGCGATCCGCATAACGAATGCCTTCCACGCCTTCCTGAAGGGCGATTTCCCAGCGGCCGCCCAGCTCTATTTTTTGCTTGAGCTGGTTTGTGATAACGGCCCAGCTGCCTAAAACATAATTCACCGGTTTTCCGGACAGAAACAGGTTATGGTAATACTCGCTAATGACCGCTCCGGGTACTTTTCTGGCTTCCTCCGGAGTAATGAAAAAGTTCGAGCATACGAGATGCTCCCACAATTCCTTGACATCCTCGTCAGCATCGGATTGAGCCAAATAATCCCCGAGGGTCTCGTAGTTCCGCACATGGTGAATGTTAGCGATAATCGCTGTAATCTCCCCGACAAAGCGAACCTTCTGGATGGGGTTCAACAGTTCGGTTCTCATCAAATTGACAAAATCGAGCGGAGCAGGCGTCAGCTGTCCGTTCTTGGCATACATGACTCTGCGTTTATCGACCTGCTTGGAGCTGAAGGAAAGTCCCAACTCCTTTTCCATCACGGACAAGGTATGACGATCGATGCCATAAACGGCATGTGCCCCGTAGTTTAACGTAAAGCCCGCCTTTTCATAAGTAAACGCTCTGCCTCCGAGCTGCGGACTCCGCTCGAATAAAACCCCCTCGATACCGGGGCTCTCCGATAAATATGCGGCTGCGGTCAAGCCCGCCAGACCGCCTCCAATGACAGCCACCTTCATAACATGTTCCCCTCCCCGATCCGGTTCGACCAACAACGTATCCGCCTTCTGATTTGCGCGGATTCCGGCCCAAACTGGTGCTAATTGCTGGCGCATAAGTTCCTTCAAATCATCTTCATCCTGTAAACACCACAGCATTAATGTTCCGAGATAGGCCGCCACCAGCGTTCTCGCTTTGTGCGAATCCTGCAGCCGGAGCAGTAGACATTCATACAGCAAGCGGTTTTGTTCCTCGAACGCGGCTTTGAGCGTATGGTTTTGCATCGATAAAGCAATCCAGCTCCGCATGAGTTTGGATGAATGCTGCAGATTCTCAGCCAAGCTGATAAGAAGTCCGTTGATTTGGCTTTCCAAGGCGTTCTCCGTTGCAGGCGGGCGGTTTGCCCACGCTTGAATGATGGATATCTGCTTCCTCGGAATTTCCAGAAGAATTTCGTCCTTGCTTTCAAAATAATGATAAAACGTTCCTTTGGAAGTATTTGTCGACCTGATAATATCGTCTACCGAAACTTTCTCATAACCGTGCTCGATAAACAGCTTCAAGGCGACTTCCATCATATATTCGCGTTTTTTCCGGGTTGCGGCACGCATGAATTTGTTCATGAAATCCCCACCTCGAAACGTGCTGGAAACCATTATAAATGAATTTAGACTCACGGTCTATCATTAAATTAGACTTCCAGTCTATATTTTAGCACAAAACGTTGCTTTGCAGACAATCTTCAGTATTTGTTAAATATAATAACATTACTTTAAGAAGAACCAAAAAAAGAAATATGGTACAGATTAAACGTTGTAATTTGACGTGTGTTTTTGTATTTTACTTAAAATGATGTTCCTTTTATGTTATTATATATGACATTAAAATGTGGGCGAAGGGATGTTGGCATTCTCGCGATGGAGTTCTGGCAAGCGGGCGGAGGATACTGCTGGCACGAGCGGAAGCTGGTGGAGGAAAGCAAGCTTGCGGAATGCTTTGCGATACTGGAGAACGGGCTGCGCACGGAGCGGGATATAGCCTGTTTCGAGGCGCTGAAGGCAGCCTGGAGGCAATTTTCAATCATCAAAGACCAGATCGCGCAGTGGATGCTTGAAGGGGAGTTTGAGAAGGCTAAGCAGGCGCTGGCCAATCACGGTCGTGAACGGTTTAAGCAAGCGGTGGACCTGGTTGTGGAATGGATGGAGCATTAAGTTTAAAATAATGAAAAAAGACATGTTTACAAGCGTTGTTTTCTATTGGATTTTTGAAGTCCGATTCGTTATGATATAATGGTAAAATTACTCATGGGACGAAAAGAGGTGGACATCCATGGACTGCATTTTTTGCAAAATCGTCGAGGGCGCCATTCCATCGAAAAAAGTGTTCGAGAATGAACATGTTGTGGCTTTTCACGATATTCAGCCTGCCGCCCCCGTACATATCCTGATCATTCCCAAGAAACATATTTCTTCGATGAATGATGTGGAGTCGGAAGACTGGTATTTGCTTGGGGAAATTCATTCCGCCGCTCAGCAAATCGCCAGGGAGCAGGGGGTTGCTGAAACGGGGTATCGGCTGATCAACAACTGCGGGCCGGATAGCGGGCAAGTCGTTTTTCATATCCACTATCACCTGCTCGGAGGGGAGAAACTCGGCGCGCTGAATGCAAGGTAATACGGTTCCGAAGCTTTGCTTATCCATTGCTTTGATCAGGTTGACACCCAGTTTTGTTTTCGCCTATAATGAAGTTTGACGAATGTCTTTAGTTGTCTTGGACGGTCTGTTCGGAGGGAGGGAAAACTGGTGTCAGAAACTCGAGTTCGCAAGAACGAAACTATAGATGCTGCACTTCGTCGCTTTAAGCGTTCTATCGCTAAAGACGGCGTTTTGGCGGAGGTTAAAAAACGCAAGCATTATGAGAAGCCAAGCGTAAAGCGCAAGAAGAAGTCAGAGGCTGCTCGTAAGAGAAAGTTCTAGGAGGCTTAATCAATGAGCTTAAGCGAGAGATTAAACGATGACATGAAGCTTGCGATGAAGAGTCAAGATAAGTTTAAACTCTCCGTAATCCGTATGGTTCGTGCAGCTATCAAGAATATCGAGATAGATCAGCGTAAAACCTTAGATGACCAAGAAGTACTTGACGTCCTGAATCGTGAGATCAAACAGCGCAAAGATTCCCTCCAAGAATTTGAAAAGGCCGGTCGTGATGATTTGGCGGAAAACCTGAAGGCAGAGATTGCCGTACTGATGGAGTACATGCCGCAGCAGTTATCCGATGAAGAAGTAAAAGCCATTGTACAGCAGACCATCCAGGAAGTGGGAGCTTCTTCAAAAGCGGATATGGGTAAAGTCATGGGCGCATTAATGCCGAAGGTAAAAGGGCGGGCTGACGGCAAGCTTGTCAATCAGCTTGTCCAACAGCTATTGTCTTAACAACAACGAGGAACACTCCGTAACAGGAGTGTTTTTCTTCATTTTAGGATATTTTATGAATCAAATACGTCCCTGGCGCGTATTACCGGATAGACTGATCAATAACAGAGAAAAGGAGGTAAAGCCATGCGGGTTGGAGCCGGTGAATCAAAAAGTCAGTTTTGGCAAAGAATGGTCACCTTGATGCTGGCGTTGACGCTGATGATGCCGGTGCTGTTTATGGGCCTGCCGGATTTCAAGACCGCCCATGCGGAGACGAAGCCTCTTGCGGCACCGGTTGTCGTCATTCCGGTACACCACACGGTGGAAAACGGGCTGTACAATTTCCTAGAACGTGCGTTCCGTGAAGCGGAAGAGATGAACGCGCTTCATATCGTGCTCGACATCAACACGTTCGGAGGACGCATTGACTCGGCACAGGAAATCGGCCAGCTGATCAAGAATAGCCCTGTTCCGACCATCGCTTATATACGAGGCAAGGCGATCTCGGCCGGCAGTTATATCGCGTTAAATGCGGAGCAGATTGCTATGGAACCGGGCAGCTCGATCGGAGCGGCGGCGATTGTCGATATTACCGGTAACGAGATTGAGGATACGAAAGCCATCTCTACCTGGTCCGGACTCATGAAAGGCGCGGCCGAAATGCGCGGGCGCAATTCGCAAATTGCCGAAGCGATGGTAGATAAGAATGTCGGCGTGACAATGCCCGAAATCGGCAGGACCGTGCCGAAGGGCGAAATCGTTACTTTGACTTCACAGGAAGCGTTAAAGGTCGGATATGCGGAAACCATTGCAGCAAGTCTGGATGAGGTCGTCAAGTTTATCGGCGGAGAGAATCATCCGCTGATTACGATGGAGCTTACTGTGGCTGAAAGAATAGCCCGCTTTGTGACCGAGCCGTGGGTGGCCACTCTGCTGCTGCTGATCGGCATTGCTGGGGTTGCGGTCGAGATTTTCGTACCGGGGTTTGGTCTTCCTGGTATTTTGGGAGTGCTCGGCTTCGGATTGTACTTTTTCGGCCATTACATCGCGGGTTTCGCAGGGGCTGAGGATATTGCTCTGTTTGTGGCCGGCATCATTTTGCTTTTTCTGGAAATTTTCGTTTCAAGCTTTGGCATTCTGGGCATCCTTGGAGCGCTCTGTTTGTTCAGCGGAGTGGTTTTGTCAGCCTATAATAAGCAAATGGCCGCGTGGAGCCTTGGGATCGCTTTTGTATTGGCGGTTGTGATTGTGGTCATTGTGATCCGGATATTCAGGCACCGGGGCGTTTGGAACCGGTTCATCCTGAGTGAGAAGCTGACTGCGGAGGAAGGATACGTTTCCGCTTCGTCCCGCAAGGAATTGCTTGGCCAAACCGGTCATGCGCTTACGCCGCTGCGGCCTGCCGGAACGGCGGTTTTCGGCGAGGAGCGTGTGGACGTGGTCACGTCGGGCGATTTTATTCCGGCCGGACGGACAGTCAAGGTCATTCAGGTCGACGGTTCGCGAATCGTTGTTAAAGAGATGAAAGAATGATTGAAAATTGGAGATAGGATGGTGCTTGTATGGATACTACCCTGATTACGTTCTTATTGCTTGCGGCGGTTGCGATCATCGTGCTGTCGGTGTTTTTCACCTTTGTCCCGGTGATGCTGTGGATTTCGGCACTCGCTTCCGGCGTGCGGATCGGCATTATTACGCTTGTGGCCATGCGCCTTCGCCGCGTTATTCCGAGCCGGATCGTCAACCCGATGATTAAAGCGACCAAAGCCGGTTTGGATTTAACGATTAATCAGCTGGAGAGCCACTTCTTGGCGGGCGGTAACGTAGATCGCGTCGTGAATGCGCTTATTGCGGCGCACCGCGCCAACATTCATTTGGAGTTTGCACGGGCGGCTGCGATTGATCTGGCGGGCCGTGATGTCTTGCAGGCGGTACAAATGAGCGTCAACCCGCGTGTGATTGAAACGCCTACGGTTTCTGCCGTAGCCAAAGACGGTATTGAAGTGAAGGTTATTGCAAGAGTAACGGTTAGGGCCAACATCGACCGGCTTGTCGGGGGAGCCGGGGAAGAGACGATCATCGCCCGCGTAGGTGAGGGGATCGTTACTACAGTCGGTTCCAGCAATTCGCATAAGGACGTGCTTGAAAACCCGGATTTGATTTCGCGTACGGTATTGGGCAAAGGGTTGGATGCCGGTACGGCTTTTGAGATTTTATCCATCGATATTGCCGATGTGGACGTGGGCAAAAACATTGGCGCCCAGCTGCAAACGGAGCAGGCGGAAGCCGACAAGCAGATCGCGCAAGCCAAAGCGGAAGAGCGCCGAGCGATGGCCGTTGCTTTGGAGCAGGAAATGAACGCGCGCGTCGTCGAGATGAAGGCTAAAGTGGTTGAAGCCGAATCTCAGGTTCCTCAGGCGATGGCCGATGCGCTTCGCGAAGGCAAGATCGGCGTGATGGATTATATGAACCTGAAAAACATCGAAGCCGATACCCAAATGCGCGCCGGTCTTGGAAAAATGAACAACCCGGATAAGAACAGCGGGGATGCTTAAGCGTCTTCCGTTCGGAAAGGCGGGATATAATCGTGGGTTTAATCGAATTCATTCTCGACAACTGGTTCATTCTGGTGATTATTTATATTGGACTAAGCACGTTTATGAAAACCAAACGGGGCGGGGATGAACCAAAGGATCAGCCGGGCCGGCCTGCGAGGCCGGTTCCCCAGGGTATGCCTCCGTTCGGCGGGGACGGGCCCGGCCGGGCTAAACACGTTCAAGGGCGGCAGGAGCCCAAGGCTGTTCCGGCTCCGGAGGCCAGAGCGGCTGCTGCTCCGGAACCCCGTCAGGAGCCTGCCAGAGCTCAAGCTCCGCGGCCCAGACCTGCGCAGCGAACGCCGGCATCCGGGTTCCCGGGGTCTTCCGTACCGGTGCAAAGTCCCGTGAAGGCCTCATTCCGTGCTACGTCTGAAGATTTGGCGCGCGGCGTGCTGTGGGCCGAGATTTTGGGTCCGTCGCGAGCCAAACGTCCTTATCGGCGGTGAAGCTCAAGAAGCACCGTATCACTGATCTGTTGATCAGCGGTACGGTGCTTTTTTGTTGGCGGTGGACGATATCCGGGAGCGATAAGCCAGTTCAACGGGCATATTTTCAAATTCCGGGCATATGGTGTAATTAGCCGTGTTCTGGCTTTTGGATGCCCGAAGGGCAGCTTACGGAGGAGGTAACGTATGCGCAGATTGACACGCAGATTCAATCAATGGACCGCCAAACTGCTCGACCTGCCTCAGGACGTGGTGATGGACTTGCCCCGCATGACGATGATCGGAAACGTACAGCTGTACATTGAAAATCACCGGGGTGTTCTGCATTTCTCAAGCGACTTGCTTACGCTGGCTTTGACGAAAGGCCGGATTGAGGTATACGGATCACAGCTTGTTATCCGGGCGATCTTGTCGGAGGAAGTGTTTATTGAAGGCGTCATTCGAGATATCAAATACATTCCATAGCCTGGAAAGGGGAAGTCGTCCGTGAAATCATCGTTTATCCATCGACTGCGCGGTTATGTTTTGATCGAAGTAAGAGGCCGGCAGTTGGAAGAACTGATCAATCGCATGGCGGTCATGCAAATGTCCGTCTGGGACATTCATTATTCGGCGGAGCAGCAGGCCAAGATGTTCGTAACGATTCCCGACTTCTTCAGGCTTAGGCCGCTGTTGAAAGAGACAGGCTCCCGGATCCGAATCAAGGAAAGGCATGGGCTGCCTTTTTGGCTGGACAAGCTGGAGAAGCGCAAGTTTTTTGCTTTAGGGCTGCTCGGCTTCTTCATCGGCATCTATCTGCTTTCTTCCGTCGTATGGCAGATTCGGGTAGAAGGCAATGAAACGATTGAAACCGAAAGGATTTTGCAGGCGGCAGAGCGGGAAGGAATCCATAAGCTGCAGTGGAAATTCAGGCTGAAAGAGCCGGAGGCGCTGTCCAGATCGCTGCTGAGCCAACTGCCTGGCATCGCTTGGGTCGGGGTGGAGGTTCGAGGCACCCATGTGATCATTAAAATTGTTGAGGCTACGATTCCTGAGACGCCGCAGCTGCTCAGCCCGCGTCATCTGGTCGCGTCCAAAAATGCGATGGTCACCGAAATATTTGCGGAAAAAGGCAAACCCGTCGTGAAGCCCAATGCTTATGTGCGCAAAGGAGATATTCTGATCTCCGGTATTCTGGGGGATGAGGCGCATCAGCAAACGGTTGTCGCCCAGGGCAAGGTAAAGGGGCTGGTATGGTACAAGCCTGCTGTCGAGGTACCGCTTGTCTGGCAGTACAAAACGTACACGGGAGAAAGCAAAACCCGTTCCTTTCTCGTTATCGGCAGCCGCGGTGTGCAGATGAGTGGTTACGGCAAAATTCCGTTCGAACAGCATGAAACGCTGCCCGAACAAAAAATGCTGACTTGGCGAAATTATACGCTTCCGATCGGTTGGCTACGCGAAAAAATCATGGAAGTGAGGCTGGAACAACGGCAGGTTGATCCGAAGGAAGCATCGGCTATCGGACTCGAGCAGGCCAGAGGGCAAATTTTGGCCGCCGCAGGCAAAGAATCTCGAATTCTATCCGAAAAAATTTTGCATGAAAAGACGGAGAGTGGTAAAGTTTATATGGAAATACTTTTTGAAGTAGAAGAATCGATTGCTGTTGAACAGCCGATCGTGCCATAACTCTATAGACGCAGACGTTTTCGGAAGTACAATATTCCGAAAACCCGGAGGAGAGATAAAACCTGTTGACAGACCAAGCAACCGTGAAAGTGGCACTAAAAAATACGGCCGAAGGACTCGCCTTGTTCGGGCCGCAGGACAAATTCTTACAACTGATTGAAAAGGAAATGCCGGCTCGGATCTTTACGCGTGAAGAAGAAATTGTAGTGCAGGGTTCAGTCGAGGTGACGGCTCGTTTGGAGCATTTGTTCACCGTACTGCTTACGCTGATACGCAACCAATACACGTTGACTGAACGTGATGTGAATTATGCGATGGACCTCGCCAAAGAGATGAAAGCAGACCAGCTGCTGGATTTGTTCAAGGGTGAAATCGCCGTTACGCATAAAGGGAAACCGATCCGGGTAAAAACCATTGGCCAAAAACAATACGTGGATGAAATCAGGAAGAAGGATATCGTCTTCGGTATCGGCCCGGCTGGAACGGGGAAAACGTATATTGCCGTCGTTCTTGCCGTCGCGGCGCTGAAGGAAGGTAAAATCAAGCGGATCGTCCTCACCCGTCCTGCGGTGGAAGCAGGAGAAAGCCTGGGCTTTTTGCCGGGAGATCTTCAGGAAAAGGTTGACCCTTATTTACGGCCATTGTATGATGCTCTTAATGATGTCTTGGGTCCTGAGCAGGTCGCGAAAACAATGGAGCGCGGATTGATCGAGATCGCACCGCTCGCTTATATGCGCGGAAGAACGCTGGACGATTCGTTTATCATATTGGACGAAGCGCAAAATACGACCCCGGAACAGATGAAGATGTTTTTGACCCGCCTGGGCTTCGGCTCCAAGATGGTGATCACCGGTGACGTCACCCAGATCGATTTGCCTCGGGGTAAATCATCCGGGCTTGTGGAAGCGCAGCGTATTCTGCGGTCGATCGAAGAAATCGGCTTTATCTCATTTGATGAACAGGACGTAGTGAGACACTCATTGGTGCAAAAAATCATCGTAGCCTATAATGAGGATAAAGAAGGCTGAGAAAGGGCTGACCTTTCGTCATGAAAAACCTCGTTTCCATTCCAGGCAAATTTCAATATCGGCTTACCGGTTGGAGACACAGCGCCGTAGTGCGCTTTCTTCTGTTTGTCTTGCTTGCGCTTGTGTTTTATTTAACGATGTTCCATCAAGTCGTGCCTCAAACCTATGATATTACATTAAATTCCATTGCGGAGAAAGATATTCTCGCAACCAGAGCAATCAAGAACAACGCAGCCACCGAACAAGCAAGAGAAGAAGCCGCACAGCGCGTGCAGCCGGTCTACACCATTGTGCCGCTCAGAAACGAACTTGCCGTAGGAGCGATTTTTGAAAAGCTGCAGCAGATCAACAGTGATACGGATGTGTCCCAGACGGATAAGGTCAGCATTTATAAGACGGTCATTCCAACCTTGATCCAGGACCATCTTGATCGCCAATTAATGAACTATATGAACAGCGGTCAATACAGCGACCAGTTGTTTACGGAGATGAACAAGAGCTTCCGTGAGCAGCAGTATCGGATACCGGAGGAAGCGTTTTATAAAATTCCAAGGTTGTCCGCAGAGGATCTGACTGCGATGGAGCCTGTAGCCAAAGAGATCGTAAGCAAGCTGATGAACGATCAGATTGTGGATGCGCAGGCGGCCCGCGTAAAGGTTCCTGAGCTGGTGAACGCTTCGACCTTAACGAAGAGCCTGACGCGCGAACTGGTGCAGGAGCTTGTCCGGGCGGCACTGACGCCCAATAAATTTTACGACCAGAAGGGGACAGAAGAGGCCAGGGCCCACGCGCGCGACAACGTGAAGGAAATATATATAAACAAAAATGAGGTACTGGTATCCAAGGGTGAAAAAATTACGGAGGAAGTATACAACCGTCTTGCCGAGCTTGAATTGCTTAAGGATGATACCAGCTCATGGCCGAATATAGGGCTTCTATTATTTGTTATTTTATGCTGCCTCGTCCTTTTCATGTATGTCCGCCAAAGCACCCTTCCGGTAAAGCATAACAACGTTCAGTTGCTGATGCTGATCTTGATTATCATTCTGACGCTGGGATTGATGAAAGTGTTCTCTATGGCGCAAAGCCTGGACTTCCCTTTTATCGGTTATTTGGCGCCGACCGCGATGGGAGCCATATTGATCACGATTTTGCTTAACGCTCAGCTGGCCTTTATCTCGTCGGTCCTGTTCAGTGTCATCGCCAGCGTCGTCTTTAACTCGGATCAGCTGTTTCCGTTCGATTTCAAATATGGCTTGCTGACGCTGACCTGCTCCTTTGCCGCGATTTTCTCCATCCAAAGAGCCAGCCGGCGTTCCTCAATCCTGAGGGCGGGCTTCATGGTCTCGTTGTTCGGTCTTGTGCTTGTTGCGTCGCTGCTGATGCTGGATGATGATATCACGCAAAAAGACGCGCTTTTTGCTGCTTCTTTTGTGGTTGGCGGGGGCTTGTTAACGGCGGTTCTCGTCATCGGCCTGCTTCCGTTCTTTGAAATGGCGTTCGGCATTCTGTCGCCGTTGAAGCTCGTGGAGCTGTCGAACCCGAATCACCCGCTGCTGCGGAAGCTGCTTACCGAGACGCCGGGAACCTATCACCACAGCGTTATGGTCGGCAATCTGTCCGAAGCTGCGGCGGAGGCGATCGGAGCGGATGGTTTGCTCTGCCGGGTGGGAGCCTATTATCACGATATCGGCAAGACCAAGCGTCCGAGTTACTTTATCGAGAATCAGACGAACATTGAAAATCCGCACGACAAAATCGATCCTGCGCTCAGTAAATCGATTATCGTAGCGCATGCCCGGGACGGCGTCGAAATGCTGAAGGAATATAACATCCCTAAGCCGATTCGCGATATTGCGGAACAGCATCACGGTACGACGCTGCTGCAATATTTTTATCACAAGGCGAAGAAGCAGGCGGAAGAGAAGGGTGAAAAGCCGCCGGAGGAAAGCGAGTACCGGTATCCCGGTCCCAATGCGCAGACGAAGGAAACGGCGATTGTCGGCATTGCCGATTGTGTGGAAGCCGCCGTCCGTTCTTTGCGTAACCCGACCGTGGAGCAGATTGATACGATGGTTCGTAAAATTATTAAAAGCCGCCTGGATGACGGACAATACAATGAATGCGATTTGACGATTAAAGAGCTGGACCAGATTGCCAAGACGCTGAACGAAGCTTTGCTGGGCATCTTTCATTCAAGAATCGAATACCCGACCGAAATGCCGTCTCAAAAGGCGGATTCGGCAAGAAAGAATACGGACAAGACAGATGAGGTGAAGCCATGAGCCTTACGCTTTCATGGAACAATGAACAAGAGCAGTATGAGATTACGCATGCCCTGATTGAAAAGCTGGAGGAACTGCTCCGGTTGGCAGGCACCCTGGAACAGTTGACGGACGGCGAAGTGGCGCTGACGTTTACGGACGACGCTGCCATACAGGAGCTGAATAAGCAATACCGCGGCTTGGATAAACCGACCGATGTCCTGTCATTCTCCATGCAGGAATTGGGCGACGAGGAAATGGAAATCATCTACGGAGATGAGGATGACGCATTTGAGGACGATCCGGCGGAGAACAGGGGTGACGAAGACGAGGGCTTTGAAGAGCCTCTCGGCGATATCATCATCTCGGTGCCCCGGGCTGTGGAACAAGCTGCCGACTATGGTCATTCCATCGATCGGGAGCTCGGCTTCCTGTTCGTGCATGGATTCCTTCATTTGATCGGATACGACCATCAGGACGAGGAAGAAGAGCGGGTCATGTTCGGCAAGCAAGAGCAGATTTTGCAGCAGGCGGGTCTAACGCGGTGAAGCAGCCGGTCAAATGGCATCGCAGCTTCCGTTACGCTTATGAAGGAATCAAATATGCTCTGGCCACCCAACGGAATATGAAATTTCATTTTTTCGCGGGACTCGCTGCGTTAGTACTGGCGTTGTTTTTTAAGCTTTCCAAAACAGACATATTGTTCATTCTGTTGGCCGTGACGCTCATGTTCATGACGGAGCTGATCAATACCGCCGTGGAAAAAACGGTCGATTTGGCCATGCCGGAGCTTCATCCGTTAGCCAAAATCGCAAAAGATGTAGCTGCAGCCTCCGTATTGGCGACTGCAGCTTTTGCCGCTGTTACAGGCATGATCGTGTTCTACGAGCCATTGGACCGGTTATTGCGGACGGCCCGCGCGGCGGAAGGGCATGCTTTGACCGCAGCCAGCGTGTGGATCTTGCTTGCTCTGGTTGTCCTTACGGCAATCGTAGCGCAGACCCGCTTCTCGGATAAAGGAGTTTGGTTCAAACCGAGCCTCCTGACATCGGTTGCATTTGCCATCGCCAGCTTGATTGCCGTCAGAGTGCAGGACACACTGGCGGTGCTGCTCGGATTTTTACTCGCCGGCGTGCTTTTGCTGGCCCTGTACGACAAACGGAAGCGAAGCTTCGGTTCGCTGATTCTCGGTGCGCTGCTCGGAAGCTTTATTACGATATTGGCTTTTTACCTGTTTTCTATATAATGGGCGATCTCTGCCTGTAAAGGAGTGCTTCGCATGGATAAAACCGAATTGATCGCTCAAGCTAAAGAAGCACGGGAGAAAGCTTACGCTCCTTATTCGCAGTTTAAAGTGGGCAGTGCGCTGCTGGACGCCAAAGGGAGGGTGCATCTCGGATGCAACATTGAGAACGCCGCCTACGGACCGACGAACTGTGCCGAGCGTACGGCTTTGTTTCGTGCCATTGCGGACGGGGAGCTCCCCGGCACTTTTCTGGCGATGGCTGTCATCGGCGATACGGAACAGCCGATCACTCCTTGCGGCGTATGCCGTCAAGTGCTCGTAGAGCTGTGCCGTCCGGATATGCCGGTGTACCTTGCCAATTTGCGCGGGGATATCAATGTAGCGACGGTTGGCGCGCTGCTCCCGGGCGCATTTACATCATATGATTTGGACGGAGGAACCATTGACTGATGTCTTATTCCGATAAAGAAAAGCAACCCAAGTTTAAATCCGGTTTTGTCGCCATCATCGGCAGGCCGAATGTCGGCAAATCCACGCTCATGAATCAGGTCATCGGCCAGAAAATCGCCATTATGTCCGATAAACCGCAAACCACCCGGAACAAGATTCATGGGGTGTATACGACTGATGAAGCCCAGATCGTCTTTTTGGATACGCCGGGTATTCATAAATCGCAGTCGAAGTTGGGGGACTACATGGTGAAAGCAGCGGAAAGCGCCCTTAGCGAAGTCGATGCCATTTTGTTTTTGGTCGATGTCGCAGAAGGTCTCGGCGGAGGGGATCGGTACATTATCGAGCAGTTGAAGAAAGTAAAGACGCCGGTGCTGCTGGTCATGAATAAGATCGATCAAGTCCACCCTGAAGCTCTGCTGCCGGTCATTACCACATATAAGGACTTGTATCCCTTTGCCGAGATTGTACCGATCTCAGCCATGCATGGAAATAATGTGAGCACGCTGCTCGATCAGGTAATCAAGTATTTGCCGGAAGGACCGCAGTATTATCCCGCGGATCAAGTCACGGACCACCCGGAACAGTTTGTTTGCGCGGAGCTGATCCGGGAAAAAATATTACACTTGACGCGGGAGGAGGTTCCGCATTCGATCGCTGTGTCGATAGAAGATATGAAGTTGGAAGAAAATGGCGTTGTGCATATTTCCGCCGTGATTTATGTCGAACGGGATTCACAAAAGGGAATTATTATCGGAAAAAAAGGTGCGCTGCTTAAAGAGGTGGGCCAGAAAGCCCGCGCTGACATCGAAGCGCTGCTGGGATCCAAAACCTTCCTTGAGCTTTGGGTAAAGGTAAAGAAAGACTGGCGCAACCAGGAGCGGGTACTGCGGGATCTCGGTTTCCGCCACGAATAGGCTCTTGCTTGTTTTCAAAGAATTCTGCAGCGTTTAATGCAATCATACATTCCAGTTTTTGTTCAGCATACTTCTGTCCGAATCGATCCATCCTAATCCCAGCAACAGGTATTGTAATCACGCTGCCAAGGGGAGGATGTACCATGAGAGATTTTTCGTGGAAGTATTTTTCGATCACTGGAGATGTGGATGCTTACCTGCTTTATAAGGAATATCAGATTCAGCCCGGAGAGGACCCGGAACTGCCGGAGCAGGAGTCTGCGGCGGAAGCTCCGGAGACGATGCAGTAAATTTGAGCGGTCCGTTTCCGGTTACCGGTTTGAATACGCGGGGAGAGGCTGTCGGTGCAGTACAGAGTGCAGGGAATTGTAATCCGCAGCATGGATTATGGGGAAGGCAACAAAATCATCACCTTGTTTACGCGTGAACTGGGCAAGATGAGCGTTGTTGCCCGCGGAGCCAAAAAGGTAAAAAGCAGGTATGGTTCGTCCGCCCAGCTTTTTACCTACGGAGATTACTTGTTTTTTAAATCCGGCCAGTTGGGTACTTTGAATCATGCGGAGATTATTGAAGCCTTTCATAAAATAAGGGAAGATTTGCACAAGGCCGCCCACGCTTCCTACCTTGCGGAGCTCACGGACAGAATGATGGGAGATCAGGAAGGGCAGCCTTTTTTATTCGGTCAGCTGAAGGCGAGCCTGCAAGCGATTCAGGAAGATAAGGATTTGCAGATCGTTAATCATCTTTATGAAATCAAAATGCTGATGCATGCCGGATATACCCCGGAGCTTGAACACTGTGTAGTGTGCAGGGAAAAGTCAGAACCTGTCGCGATAAGCATCGGCATGGGCGGAGTGCTGTGCGAACGGTGTCGGCTGCGCGACCCCGAGGCCATTCGTTTGACATCCGGGGTATACAAGCTGCTTCGGCTGTTTATGCAGCTGGATGCCAGGCGTCTTGGCCAAATTGATGTCAAACCGCAAACCAAGCAATTATTGAAGCAGATTATACGGAATTACTTCGATACACATGTGGGTATAAGGCTGAAATCGCGCGACTTTTTGGATCAGATGGATAAATACGGGATATAGTGTTTAAGATTTTTAAAAGATTTGTACAGAATTGACATTTTTTTGACCCGATGGTATTATAATATGATACACCCGTGTTGATACCTCTCGTGACGGAGCCTATATGCAGGCTTTGACAGCGGGATTTTTTTGTGAGAGGAAAGCTAATACAACATTTTTTGGCAAACGGATCGTAGTAGTGCAAATAATATATAGTAGATAAAAAACGCTATTATGAATCCAAAGAAACAGAACGGAAAGGCGGGGACTCATGGGGGTAACCGAAAGATCGGTAATATTTGTCGCTTCGGACTCGGCAGGAGAGACGGGTGAAGCTGTTGTCCGCGCGGCGGCAGTGCAATTTCATCCGCAGCAGGTGGAAATCAGGCGGGTTCCGTTCCTGCGGGATACGTCGGATGTAGATCGGCTGATTCACACGGTGGTTGAACGCAACGGAATCATTTTGTTCACGCTGGTCATTCCGGAGTTGAGAGATTACTTGGTCGATCAGGCGGATCGTTACGGGATCCCTTATATCGACCTACTCGGGCCGATTATCCGTACGCTCGAGCAATCCTTAAAGCGACAGGCGAGTCATACGCCGGGCATGATTCATAAGCTCGACGAAGATTATTTTAAAAAGATCGAAGCGATTGAATTTGCCGTTAAGTATGATGACGGCCGTGATTTTAGCGGTATTCTTCAAGCGGATATCGTGCTGGTGGGCGTTTCGAGAACGTCGAAGACACCGTTATCGATGTACTTGGCCCACAAAATGTTTAAGGTGGCCAATGTCCCGCTAGTGCCGGAAATCCAGCCGCCGGAACAGCTGTTTAGGGTCTCGAATCGCAAAATTGTCGGATTGCGCATCGATCCGGATAAGTTGAATGTGATTCGTACCGAGAGACTCAAAACATTGGGTCTTCCCGACAGCGCCACTTACGCCAATACGGAACGCATTCGCGCGGAGCTTGATTATGCCGATAAGATCATGAAGCGTATTGGTTGCACCGTTGTCGATGTTTCAAACAAAGCTGTGGAAGAGATTGCCAGTGTCATTATAGATATGTATCGTTCCAGGTAAACCTCATTTTGGGGTTCAAGCAGGATTTTTTGCAAATTCATCGTATATAATATTAACGATAGTACTTCAGTCATAATTCCTGGTTACATTCCGGTGGGTGCATAATGACGTATAAAATTGTAGTGGATGCCGATGCATGCCCGGTGAAAGCGGAAATCGTACAGACCGCTGCTAAATTCGGAGTCGGCGTGCTGATGGTCGCTTCGTTTGACCACCTGCTTCAGCCGGCGGAAGGCGTGGAGATTGTTCAGGTGGATCGCTCCGATCAATCCGTTGATTTATATATCGCCAACCGCATCTCGGCGGGAGATGTATTGATTACACAGGATTTCGGAGTTGCGATGCTGGGTTTGGGCAGAAGAGCGATAGCGATGTCCAACCGCGGACAAATGTACAGTGACCGGACTATAGGGTTTTTACTTGAGCGTCGGCATGAACAGGCAAAGCTGCGGCGGGGGGGAAAGCATACCAAGGGTCCAAAAGCTTTTACGGACGAAGATCGCCAAGCATTTCTACAAACTTTGACAAAAGTTTTATCTCGCATGCAGGAGAATGCCGGAATGTAGCGAATAGTAATTACGTGTTAATTTGAATGAAGGTGATTAGGATGAGTAACGGACGCATTCCCGAGCATGTCATCGACGCGGTCCTCAAAGCCCACGATATTGTGGAAATTGTCGGCCGGCACGTTCACTTGACAAAGCAGGGTCATTACCTCAAGGGTCTCTGTCCTTTTCACTCTGAGAAAACACCGTCCTTCACCGTTACGCCGGAAAGGCAAATCTATCACTGCTTCGGTTGCGGAGCGGGGGGTAACGCCATTCGTTTTATTTCCGAGGTGGAAGGTCTGTCCTTTGGTCAGGCGGTTCGCAAGCTGGCGAACGAAGCCAATCTTGATGTCGGTTTTGGTCTGCAAAACGCACAGGAAGAAACAAAGGAGCAGGCGGAGCGCGCCAAGCTGCTGGAAGGCTATGAGATGGCAGCCAAGCTGTATCAGTATATCCTTCATAACACCGAACAGGGGAAAGCGGCTAAAGCGTATTTACGGGATCGGGGAATGAATGACAAGCTGATCGAAACGTTCGGGCTTGGATACGCGCCTGCAAGGCGGGATACGTTGACCAACCTTTTGGACAAGAAACAGTACTTTCTTCCGCTTATGGAGCAAGGCGGACTGCTTTCGGCCAAACATGACGGAAACGGTTATGTGGATAAGTTTCGCGACCGCATCATGTTTCCGATTTATGATTGGAAGGGACAGGTTATCGCATTTGGCGGGAGAGCCATGGGCAATGTGCAGCCCAAATATTTAAACAGTCCTGAATCCATGCTTTTCCACAAAAGCCGGACGCTTTACAATCTTCACCTGGCCAGACCCCAAATTCGCAAAACTCAGGAGATTGTGCTGTTCGAAGGGTATATGGATGTGATTCGAGCATGGGAAGCAGGCATAAAAAATGGTGTAGCTACGATGGGTACGGCTCTTACTTCAGAGCAAGCAGAATCGATTCGTCGGCTCGCCGAACGGGTGACGGTCGTTTATGACGGAGATCAGGCGGGGCAAACCGCCGCCTACAAAAGCATTCCTTTACTCGAGAACGCGGGCTGCCAAGTCAGGATCGCCATGCTGCCCGATGCTCTCGATCCGGATGAGTATATTGCTAAATATGGTTCTGAACGATTCGTACGGGAAGTTATCGAAACCGCCGTACCGTCGATCAAATATAAACTTCTTTACTTTCGCAACAATTACAGGCTGCAGGAAGATGGAGAAAAGCTCCGGTACATCAAGCAGGCGCTCAAACTGATTGCAGGACTGTCATCACCCATTGAGAGGGAACATTATCTCAGAGAGCTTTCGTCCGAATTCCGGTATTCATTGGAAGCATTGCAGCAGAATTTGAACGAAATCCGTCTGCAAACGGAAAAAAACGTAAGATCTGGGGATAATAACGGCAATCCGTGGAATAATGTTATGAATAACGGGAAGCCTCGGAAAGAAATCCCTTCTATGGTTCCTGCGTATCAATTCGCAGAGCGGCAGCTTCTTGCCGTCATGATGCTGGACCGGGATATAGCCGGTTATGTTGAGCGCCGGTTGGGAGACGGTTTTAATGTGGAGGCTCATGCGGCGTTGGCCGCATACTTGTATTCCTACTATGCCCAAGGGTATGAGCCGAATGCCGGCACATTCATAGGCATGCTGCAGGATGACAAATTGGAGAGCCTGGCCAGTTCCCTGACCTTAATAGACAACCGCAACGGGATCAACGATGCCGTTATTGACGATTACATCCGGGAAATTAAGAAGTACCCTCTATTGCAGTCATTGGAGCTAAAGAAAGAAGAAGTGAAGCAAGCAGAACGTTCAGGGGATATCCCTAGAGCACTGCAGCTGGGCAGTGAGATTATTTCCCTAGAAAAGCAGTTGAAATCATCCTGAAGCCGACCAAGCGGTGAATGGTTGAAATTCTAGGGAGGAGGGAGTTGTATGATGGCGAACGATCAACGTACGGAAATAGAGACAGAACTGACGTTGGAACAAGTAAAGGAACAGCTGATTGAACATGGAAAGAAGCGTTCCGCAATCACGTACAAAGAAATTATGGAAAAACTTGCTCCTTTTGACCAGGATCCGGAGCAAATTGACGAGTTTTTCGAGCAGCTACAAGAGATGGGCATTGATGTCGGCAACGAAGCAGATGACGACCATGACATGGTTGCGATGGAGCATGATCACGACGAATTTCATTTTGATGACGATTTGTCTCTGCCTCCAGGGATCAAGATCAACGATCCGGTTCGGATGTACTTGAAGGAAATCGGCAGGGTTCCGCTGCTCTCTGCTGAGGATGAGGTTGATTTAGCGAAACGCATCGAGCTTGGCGATGAAGAAGCCAAGCGCCGCTTGGCGGAAGCGAACCTCCGGCTTGTGGTCAGCATCGCAAAGCGCTATGTCGGTCGCGGGATGTTGTTCCTTGACCTGATTCAAGAGGGCAACATGGGCTTGATTAAAGCGGTAGAGAAATTCGATCACACCAAAGGCTACAAATTCAGCACCTACGCAACCTGGTGGATTCGTCAGGCGATTACCCGCGCCATTGCCGATCAGGCCAGAACTATCCGGATTCCGGTACATATGGTTGAAACGATCAATAAGCTGATCCGGGTATCCCGTCAGCTTCTGCAGGAGCTTGGTCGTGAACCTACGCCGGAAGAAATCGCCAAGGAAATGGACTTAAGTACCGATAAAGTACGGGAGATCATGAAAATCGCTCAGGAGCCGGTATCCCTTGAAACCCCGATTGGCGAAGAAGACGACTCCCATTTGGGTGACTTTATTGAAGATCAAGAAGCGCTTGCGCCTGCGGACGCTGCGGCTTACGAACTGCTTAAGGAACAGCTCGAGGATGTGCTCGACACTCTGACAGAGCGTGAAGAGAATGTGCTTCGCTTGCGCTTCGGTTTGGACGATGGCCGTACTCGTACATTGGAGGAAGTCGGTAAAGTATTCGGTGTTACCCGGGAACGGATTCGTCAGATTGAAGCTAAAGCGCTGCGCAAACTTCGTCATCCCAGTCGAAGCAAACGGTTGAAAGATTTTCTTGAATAAAAGGGTATGCCTGGACCTTTCTGCGCATGGATGCGCGGTTAGGTCTAATTTTTTGTCATTCTGAGGCCGATAATCAATTATGAAAAAAATGCAGGCTTAGGGGAGACATGGCCTATGGATGATAAAAAGAAAGAGATGATTGTTCGTGAGATCGAGCACTGGCGGCGCAGCAAGCTGCTGCCTGAGCATTACTGTGATTTTTTATTGAATATTTATGATATGCACCAGCAGGATCAAGATAAGAAGGAACAGGGCGGCTTATTTGGTGTCACCCCAAGTAAAATTCGAAACAGCAATTGGAAAATCTGGATGCTGGGATTGCTGCTGATCATTGCTTTATCTTTTACTGCTCTTAATTTTAACGCTTTTGAATTACCAATGCAAATAGGAATTTCCATTATTTTTTTAGCGGGCTGTTATGGATGGGGCTCCTCCAAGCTTGAGAAGGAACCTATGGCTGCCCAATTATGGATTGGAATGGCCTCATTATTCCTGCTGTTTATCGGTGTTTATTTACTGAGGCTGCATGGTGTTCAGGCTTCGGTGCCGGTCGTTGCCTACGTTGCGCTGTGCAGCGTGGTTTGGATCCTGACCGGTCTTTTGGCCAGATTGGCGCTGTTCCAGCTGTGCGGCTGGGTCAGTTTGGTGTTCTGCTATGGCTGGCTGCTGCACTATCAACTGGAGACGCTATCGTGGATCACGCTGCAGCTGAGCTGGATGCCGCTGGCCATTCTTTTCTGCTGGATGTCTTGGATAATTCATGAGAAGAACAGTCAGGCTGGGCTGGTTTTTTTCCTGCTAAGTTTAATTGTTTGGTATATGCCCGAATTATATGCTATGCTTTATGCTGAAAAATACGGCTCCCAAACCGTGCAATGGCTGTTGTTAAGCAAGCTGCTGGCGCAGGCCGGGCTGTTGTTTGCTTGGAGAAAAAAATGGACTGAGTGGGTTGTATAGATGATTCGATTGTCAAAACGACTGGAAATGATTGCGCAGGAGGTTCCGGCCGGCAGCCGCCTGGCGGATATCGGGTCCGATCACGCGCTGCTGCCGTCCTTTCTGGCGCAGCAGGGAACCATCCTCCGCGGTGTGGCCGGAGAAGTGAATGCAGGGCCGTTCGAAGCGGCCTTGAAACAGGTCCGGTCGGCGGGACTCGACGGGATCATCGATGTAAGGCTCGGTGACGGACTGCAGGTGATCTCGCCGGGGGAAGTGGACGTCATTACGATCGCAGGTATGGGCGGCACCCTTATCGCCTCCATACTGGAAGCGGGGATAAGCAAGCTTGCCGGTGTTCGCCGGCTGGTGCTGCAGCCCAATGTAGGGGAAGCCAACGTCAGGCAGTGGCTGTTGGACCATGAATGGGTGCTTACAGGTGAGAAAATCATGCGGGAGGACGGCAAAACCTATGAAATTTTAACAGCCGTCCCCACAGATCTGGCTCCGTATGGCAACGATGAATTGTACGCATCCCGAACGCTGCCGGGCGGACTGATCGCGGATCGGAAGCTCATGCTGCAGATGGGGCCTTTCTTGCTCCGGGAGGCATCGCAAGTCTGGATCGACAAGTGGCTTAACGAGTTGGAGAAGCTCAACCGCATTTGCGAGCGGCTGTCGCATTCCGAATTGGAAGCATCGCGCAGCAAGGAAGCGGAGATCAAAAGGGAAATGCAACGAATCAAGGAGGTGCTTGAGCTGTGTACGCCAAAGGACAAACCGTGATCGGCCTAATGGAGGAGCTGGCTCCGAAATCATATGCCGTAGAGGGTGACAGGATCGGCTTGCAAATCGGTACGCTGCAAAAGGATATACGCAAAGTGCTTGTTGCGTTGGATGTCACCGAAGAGGTGGCGGACGAGGCGATTCGGGAAGGAGCTGACTTGATCATCGCCCATCACGCGATTATTTACCGTCCTCTGTCGCATATTCAAACCGATACCCCTGCGGGGCGGCTGTATGAGAAGCTGATCAAGCATGATATCGCCGTTTATATCGCGCATACGAATCTGGATGTGGCGGATGGCGGAATTAACGATATGATGGCGGAAGCGATCGGGATGACCGTTACGGAGCCTCTGGATGAAGTGCATACGGATAAGCTGAAGAAGCTGGTTGTGTTTGTACCGGCAGATCATGTGGAGAAGGTCAGGCAGGCGATGTTCGACGCGGGTGCCGGCGGGATAGGCAAATACAGTCACTGCAGCTTCAACATCGAGGGAACGGGCACCTTTAAACCGGGCGAGGGTACAGACCCGTTCATTGGTAAGACCGGAAAGCTCGAGGAAGTCAAAGAGGTGCGTGTGGAAACGATCGTGCCGCAAAGCGTGGAGCGCAAAGTCGTCCAAGCCATGCTGAAGACGCATCCTTACGAGGAAGTGGCCTACGATTTGTATGCTCTCGATCTGAAGACGCGCACATTCGGTCTGGGGCGGGCAGGCAAGCTGCCCAAGCCGGTTACGCTAGCAGAGCTGTGCGAGCAGGTGAAGCAGGCCTTTGATGTTCCTATGCTGCGTGTGGTCGGAGATCCGGACCGCGTTATCCGCAAAGCCGCCGTACTCGGAGGATCGGGAAGCCGTTATGTCAAGCACGCGATGTTTGCCGGCGCAGATGTTCTGATTACCGGCGATATCGATTACCATACGGCTCACGATGCTTTGGCCGCCGGCATAGCCCTTATTGATCCCGGTCATAACGTAGAGAAAATTATGAAGCAGGGCGTTGCCGAATACCTGCAGCGAAAGCTTGCCGAAAGAAAATGGGCGACAGCGGTCGTCGCTTCGCGAATTCATACAGAACCGTTCCGTTTTGTGTAGATCATTCTAAAATACGGCAGTTGTTTTTTGGTGAGATTCCTTGTATACTATCTCATGGCATCTATTGCAAAAGAAAGTTTGACAGACAATCGCTGGTGGCTTGATGCCACGAGAGGAAAGTCCGGGCTCCGCAGGGCAGAATGCTGGATAACGTCCAGTCAGCGCGAGCTGAAGGCTAGTGCCACAGAAATGGACCGCCGATGGCAGCGGGGCGACCCGCAAGCACAGGCAAGGGTGGAACCGTGGTGTAAGAGACCACGAGGAGCTATGGTGACATCGCTCCTGGTAAACCCCATTTGGAGCAAGACCTAGAGGAACGCATGTCCCGTCAGGGACAGTCTTTGCCCGAGACGCGTTCGGGTTGGTCGCTTGAGCCAGGCAGCAATGTCTGGCCTAGATAGATGATTGTCGCTTCAACGGTGGCAGGGTGGCTCCCGTTACGACCACTGGAAGTACAGAACCCGGCTTATGGCAAACTTTCTTTCAGCCATTATGCAATAGAAGGCTTTCTGGATATGTGCAAAGAACCGCTTCAAGAGGCGGTTCTTTGTTTTTTTTCGTTTATTGATAGAACAGCCGCCTCAACCATTCCGGCCAACCAATCAAGCCCGTTTCGTTCGGGGTATTCACCGCTTCCTGGCCGGCGGTTGTCGGCTTAGCGGCCTGCAGCGCGGCCACGACGTCGATCAGGCCATGGCCGAAATATTTGTCTTTGCCGGAGGTCCCGAGGTCCGTTGCCGTGTCCCTTATCAGCTGCATAACCTCGGTGTTCTTCAGATTGGGGTTAACGGAACGAATCAATGCAGCCAGGGCGGTAACATGCGGGCTGGCCATGGAAGTGCCGGAGAGCGCCGCATATTGGCTTTGCGGATAAGTGCTTGCAATGCTGACGCCTGGTGCGGCCGCATCGATATAATCCCCATAATTGGAGAACGATGCTTTCGACTTCCGGGCATCCACTGCGGCAACCGCGAATACTTCCGGGTATGCGGCAGGGTAGCCGGGCTGCTCCGTATTGTCGTTTCCGCTCGCGGCGATCAGAACGACGTCGCGGTCGAATGCATATTTGATGGCATCGTGGAGAAACTGGGAATCGGCATAATTGCCCAGGCTCATGTTAATGACCTTCGCACCGTGATCGGTCGCCCATATGATGCCCTGGGCAACGGCATAGGTGCTTCCTGCCCCGGATTTATCCAGCACCTTGATCGGCATAATCCGGTTATACCAGCTCATTCCGGCGACCCCCAGGTTGTTGTTGACCAGCGCTCCGACGACTCCGGCTACATGGGTCCCGTGGCCGACATCATCCATGGGCTGGGATTCCGGATTGACTACGTTATAGCCGCTGACCAGCTGCTTGCTGAGATCCGGGTGATTAATATCGACACCGGTATCTACAACGGCTACAACAACGTCCTGAGAGCCTCTGGTAATGTTCCAGCCGGCTTCGGTCTCAATTTGCGGCAAATTCCATTGATAGCGCTGGTAAAGCGAATCGTTTGGCGTGAACACCGTCGCCACTGTTTTCGGATTATTGATTTCCGTTTGGTTGGTTAAATAAAGAAAATGCGGCTCGGCATATTCGATGTTCCATTGCTTGAAATAGTCCATCATTTGTTTGGCTTCCATATTTCCTGATTCAAACACGTAAGTAGAGCCCAGCTTGCGGAATGGACTGCCGCCGATATCTTTGCGGATTCGGGTAAGCTCGCTTTCCGCCGGTTCCTTCTTGAATTTTACAACGACCTGATTGACATGGTAGTGGCTGGTGCCTTCGTTGTCTTCAGGATGATCGACCCGGACGTCCTGGAGTGAATTGGCATCCACTGATTTGATCTTGTAGCGTCCTTCGCCCGGATAAGCGACGATCCGCAGGTTTTTGAGCTGGTGATCGGCCACTTGCTGTAAAATCTGTTGGCGAACTGCACCCACAAGACCGGCTGAGCCGTCTTCGGAAGGAACGCCGATGACAAAATAGGTGCTTCCGTCGGCATGGATCGCTTTTGACTGATAAGCTTGACCTGAATCGACTTGCCGCTTGGCTTTTTTAAGGAAGGGCTCGATCGTCGGACGAACCGTGCCCGGCAAACCGCCGGCTGCCGCACTTTGCTCTAACGGCTGCTGTGTTTTGGTCCAAGCGAGCAGTTCCATGTGAGGATGCTCGGCTTGTACTTTTTTTAAGGTTTCCATCACTTGACCGCTTTCCTTGGTTCTCAGTTCCTGCACAGTACGGTGAAGCACCATGCTGCATTCACTGCGGCAGAGTTCGTCAGTTCTGGCAAGGTCCTGATTTAGCGTCATTTGTTTCATTTGCAGCTCGGCTGCGGGGGTTACCGTTTCAGGTGCGGGCGCCTGTTCTCCCCGGGGGAAGAGCAGCGCCACGCCGGCAATCACAAGCAGAACGGACATCACGTATTTCCACATAGTTGCTGCCTCCTAAATGTTTGCCGTTAGCTTTCCCTTGATCGCCGGTTTGCCATTACAGCAATGTTATCCAAACGGGACGAATCTCTGAAATGGGCGAAGTTATATTTTTAGACTTTTTTCATGTTACTTTTATGCGGGATTTATGGTAGGATGGGATCAAGGTCATTTTAAGTACCCAATGTTGTTTTTTAAGTTGAGGAGGTCTATTTAAGCTATGGCAGTGTTTAACGTTAAAAATCTTTGTGAAACAACAAGAGCGAAGCTGAGCGAAGCAATTGCAAAAATGGAAACATTTTTGAATGAACGCTCTCTGCAGCAGCTAAATACAGACAAAGATGAAGCAATGGAAGAATTTTACAAAGGGTATTTATCTGATATTAGACATCTGCTTGTTTTTTCCGAAGTGTCTTACGAGAAGCTTGGCGTGGCTCTCCGCCGTCCCAATTTCAACGTGGAGTATGCCGAAAAGGTTTTGTATGAAGTGTATCATAGCTGCGTAAACAATTTCTTTTATCCCAAAAATGAATGCTACTCCGAGGACGGCAGATATGCTTATACCGGACAGGATGCCATCCGTTTCCGCAAAAAGCCGACCCGCGAAGTAAGGGATTTGACGATTGAGCTTTCGAAAATTTTCGAAACGCTCCGCGATGAACTGGCTTACTACGAAACTGACTATATCACGCAAAAGCGGATGCAGGGCGAGAAAGTATAATAAAGTCCGCTTGGAATATAATGATAAAGAAGAGATGCTTTCCCAAAGGCATCTCTTTTTGTTTAAGGAGGACTGAATGGTGTCTCGGATCATTCCATTGAAGCAGCTTGCCGAAGAGAGTATCCGGTTGATTCGGTTGAACCAGCACCCGAGCGGAGGGTACGCCGCCTGCCCGTTGTTCGCCCATTACAATTACAGCTGGCTTCGTGACGGAACATTCATCGCCTATGCGATGGATTGTGCAGGGGAGCATGCAAGCGCGGGGCAATTTTACGAATGGGTCAGCCGCATCGTCGAACGAAAGCAGGGACATATTCAGTATTTGCTGGAAAAGCACAACCGCGGCGAGCCGATCGGACTTAACGAATTTTTACATACAAGATATCATTTGGATGGCAGGGATGACGTCACGTCCGAATGGGGGCATTTTCAGCTGGATGGTTACGGAACCTGGTTATGGGGGCTGACGGAGCATTTGAAGGCTAATGGCCATAAGCGGCTTCCGGACCGTTTCCGCTCCAGTGTCGATGTGACGGCGGCTTATTTAAAAGCCTTTTGGAGGCTTCCGAATTTCGACTGTTGGGAGGAGAATGCGGACCACATTCATCCTTCAACGCTGGCCTGTATTTATGGCGGGCTAAAAGGCGTCGCTGAACTGGAGGGCAAGCGCGACCTTGAGGATGTTTGCGGTCAGATTGAGACATTTTTACTCGACCATGCGGTGCATCCGGAGCAAGGCCATTTTGTAAAATTCGTTACCCCAACTCCTGAATCCTCCGCAACCACGATTGGAAATGACGGAGTGGATGCCAGCTTAATGTGGCTCTGCCGGCCCTTTGGTTTGTTTGAGCCGGAACATCCGGTGATGAAGCATACGCTGGCGAAAATCGAAGCGGATCTGCGAACAGATCAGAGCGGGATTCGGCGGTATAAGGCCGATGAGTATTACGGCGGAGGTGAATGGCTGCTGCTTACGGCATGGTACGGATGGGTAAAATTGTCCATGGGCGATCGCCGTGAAGCGGAACGGGCGCTTCACTGGATTGCCTCCAAGGCGGATGAGCAGGGCAGGCTTCCTGAGCAGGTGCCGGATACGCTGGAGGACAGGCATAAATATGACGAGTGGGTTGCGCGGTGGGGACCGCCGGCCGTGCCGCTGTTATGGTCGCATGCGATGTTTCTGATATTGTATCTTAACACCACAACCATTGGATAAGCCAGTGATCGCTGGTTGCTGCAGCAGGAATATCTCCGATCAAAAGAGGCAAGCTAAGTCATAATCGAGGCGGATGAACCGTGGCAATGGATAAGGGTAAGGAATTGCCGCGGATTCCGAGAACCGCCGGGATGCAGACAAACGTATCGCCATACCCGTTGCCATGCCTTCGAGCCGAAAAAATCGAAATGAACTTTTTATATGAAGGGAGCGATCATGCGTGAAACACAAGCCCGGAGGTAAACGTTCAGGATCAGCCTTCCGTCAGGACATACCGCTTCAGCGATTAAAGCAGCAGCAGCTGAACAGAGAGTCCGGTATGAAGGGGAATGAAGAATTTGCTGCCGATGCCTCGCCTCTTCATCTTCTGCAGTTTCGTCGGGAACGGACCAGGACAGCTGCCGCATCCAGAGTGGAACAGCCTGATCCGGCGGTGTCCGCTTCATATCGCTGGTTGGGCTACACTGCACTGATTTTGGCGGTGCTGTCACTTATGGTGCTCCCGGTACTGCTGGGCTCGACGGCAGCGCTGATTGGCTTTTTCGCATTCATGCTCGGGCAAAGAACTTTGGGGGCATGGTCGGTTGCGATCGGATTGATTGCTTTGGCTGGTTATTTCGTTTTGGTGCCTTTGTTAACTTAAGCCGTTGAAATTTCGACAACATGACGACTGAAAATATGACTGGATGACAAGCTTAAAAAGGTGTACAATAGCCTTATTGAGATGGTGAGATTGTAAAATCAAGGAGTTTAAGCCCATATGAGTTTGAATCCCGGATCGATTGATCCCAGAACGTTAAAAGAATTGCTGCGGCTTCACATGCTGAGCAAATCCAATCTGCTGTCCCCTGCAAGCGGTTCTTCTGCCGCAGAGGAAAGCGACGATTTCTCCGAGCTGTTGAACGGACTTCTTGCGATGAAAGAACAGCAGGATATACCGCCTGCGGCTTCGTTGAAGCCGGCGTTGATGTCGATGCCGGGCTTTATATCCGGGAACCCGTGGCTTCAACATCGTCTTTCTGCCAGCAGGCCAACCGAATTTGAACCGTATATTCAGGAAGCAAGCCGGCGTTACGGTGTGGAATCGAGCCTGATCAAGGCCGTCATCGATGCGGAATCGTCTTTTAACCCTGATGCGGTATCCCGGGCGGGAGCCAAAGGATTAATGCAGCTGATGGATGCAACGGGGCAAAGTCTGGGTGTAACGAATCCGTTCGATCCGGTACAAAATATAGAAGGCGGCACACGTTATTTATCCACCCTTCTAGTAAAATACAACGGGAATGCCGGTACTGCGCTAGCGGCTTATAACGCAGGTCCGGGGCGGGTGAACCGGCTTGACATCAAGGATGATGATGACCTGGCGGCCAAGCTTCATTTGCTGCCGGCCGAAACGCAGCAATACGTACGCAAAGTGATGGATTTAAAGCAGAAATATGAGGCTATAGTGTGACGGCTATAAGACCAATTTCAGTTTTTCTTTCGCATCGTTATGCCGAAAGGGGAGCGGAAATTGGTCTTTTCTTAGAACTGAAGGAGGAGCTTTTTTTGCTTTACATGGATTACGCGGCGACAACGCCGATGTACGAAGAAGTAATTGACACGATGGCGGAAGTGATGAGATCGTTCTATGGCAATCCGTCCTCGCTGCATGCGATGGGAACCGATGCAGAGGAGCTTGTGGACCGGGCCCGCCAAACCATTGCCGCTAAGCTGCAGTGCGATCCCGGTGAAATTCTTTTCACATCGGGGGGGACGGAGAGCAACAATTTGGCCATTCGCGGCGCGGCAGGAAGATACCGGCACAGGGGAAATCATTTGATTACTACCATGGTTGAGCATCCATCGGTTTATGAAACCTTTCGGAAGCTGGAGAAGGATGGGTATCGCGTCACCTACCTGCCGGTAGACGATACAGGGCAAATTCGCATGGAAGAGCTGGAACAAGCACTCACGGATGATACGATTCTTGTGAGTGTAATGCATGTCAATAATGAAATGGGACGGATTCAGCCCATTGAACAAATCGGCCGGATGCTTCAACATCGTCCCAAAACACTGTTTCACGTCGATGCGGTGCAATCCGTCGGCAAGCTTCCGGTTATTCCCAAGCAGCTCGGAGCCGATTTGCTGACATGTTCGGCACACAAGCTCCGCGGACCGAAAGGGATCGGCTTTTTGTACTGCCGTCGGGGAGTGGAACTGGAGCCGCTGCTGCTTGGAGGCGGCCAGGAGAAGGGGTTGCGCTCGGGAACGGAGAATGTCCCTGCGATCGTAGGCATGGCCAAAGCCGTACGTATGGCCGTGGAGGAGCAGCAAGCTTTCGCAAAACATACGGCCGGCTTGCGGGAAATGCTCGTTCAAGGCATTGATCGTTTGCCGGAGCTTGTGCTGAGCGGTTCCCGGAACCCGGAGGATATGGCTCCGCACATCGTTCATTTTTCGTTTCCCGGCATGAAGTCGGAAGTACTCGTGCATGCTTTAGAACAAAGAGGCATTTGTGTCTCGGCCCGTTCGGCATGCTCTTCCGCAGCGGAGAAGCCGAGCCGGGTGCTGACGGCTATGGGAGCAAGCGATGCCGCGGCGGTAAGCGGTATACGGCTCAGCTACTCGCTTCAGCAAACACAGGAGGACGTGCGTCGTTTTTGCTCCACGCTTCAGGAAGTGGTTGCCGAACTGAAGCCGGCCGTGTCTTCACAGAAAGGACGGAGAAAATAATTGATGAAACCACAGCAAGCGATTCTCCGGCTTGGGGAACTGACGTTAAAGGGGCGCAACCGGCACCGGTTTGAAAATACAATATTCGAACAAGTGAAACGAACGCTTCGTTCCTTCGAGGCGGTCTCTTACCGGAAGGAATTCGGGAGAATCATCCTTCAGTTGAACGGTACGGACTATGAGGAATTGGTGCCTTATTTACGCAAAGTATTAGGCCTTACTTCATTCAGCCCGGTTTATTCCTCTCCCCTTGAATTGGAACGCATACAAGAAACGGCTTTGGATGTAATACAGTCATTAAAACCGCTGCCCCGAACATATAAAGTAAGTGTAAGGAGAGTAAACAAGAGCTTCCCTCATGATTCACAAGAAATGAACCGTTTGGTAGGGGGCTGCGTTCTACGAGCGTTCCCCGACTTAAAAGTGGACGTGCACCGGCCGGAGGCGGAGCTGAGAGTAGAGATCCGCGAACGGGAGGCGCTGCTTTATTGCCGTGTAGACGAGGGCGCCGGAGGCTTTCCTGTCGGGTCCAACGGAAAGGCCATGCTGATGCTGTCCGGGGGGATCGACAGCCCGGTCGCCGGCTATCTTGCTTTAAGACAAGGACTTCAAGTGGAAGCGGTACATTTTCACAGCTATCCTTACACCAATGAAAAGTCTCAGCAAAAAGTGATCGAATTGGCAAGGAAGCTGGCTGCATTTGCCGGACCCGTCAAGCTCCATATGGTTTCGTTCACATCGGTGCAGACGAAAATCCATGCGGCCTACAATCAAAATTTGCTGATTACTTTACTGCGGCGCGCCATGCTGCGGATTACAGAGAAGCTGGCGGAGGAAAGAGGAGCCGGAGCGATTGTAACGGGGGAAAGCCTCGGGCAGGTCGCCAGTCAAACGCTGTTCAGTATGAATACCATCGGACGGGCGGTAAGCCTGCCGCTGATCCGGCCCTTGGTATGCATGGAGAAGCGGGAGATCATTCGGGTGGCTGAAGGAATCGGTACGTTCCCGATCTCCATTCTCCCGCATGAGGATTGCTGTACGCTGTTTTTGCCTCCAAGCCCCAGTACGAACCCGAATCTCAGGGTGGTAGAAAGCATTGAAAGCAAGATGACCTGGCTTGAGGACGAGCTGGAAGAAGCCGTTCGAAATACCCGATCCCTGTTGGTAGATGAAGAGGACGTTGTAAATCCAAGAGACAAGTTTGCTTCGTTTTTTTGAAAAAACGGGAGGCATAGTGTCATGATGGAATGGATATTGCTGTTTTTGCAAATTATGCTGATTAACATCGTGCTCAGCGGGGATAACGCGATAGTCATTGCGCTGGCCAGCCAGAAGCTTCCGCTGGAAGAACGCAAAAAAGCCATATGGTGGGGGACTTTCGGAGCGATAGGGATACGGATCATTCTGACCCTTGCGGCGGTGTACGTTCTTCAGATTCCATACATCCAAACCGCAGGCTCGCTGCTGCTGCTGTGGATTGCCGTCAAGCTGATGATGGATGAGGAGGAACACTCTAACGTAAAAGAGGCTTCTACGCTCGGCAAAGCGATCTGGACGATCATTTTAGCCGATTTCGTTATGAGTCTTGATAACGTCCTGGCCATCGCAGCCAAGGCGAAAGGCGAAATCGGCATTGTTATTCTGGGAATCGCCATGAGTGTTCCCGTGATTATCTGGGGCAGTGCGCTTGTGGTCAAGCTGCTGAAAAGCTATCCCGTGCTCGTTTTTGCCGGAGCCGGAATTCTTGGTTATACGGCAGGCGAAATGTTTATGGCGGACCATAAGGTATCCGACTGGCTGTTAGGCAGTATCCCCCATTATGTTCTCCCTGTCATTACAACGCTGATCGTCATTGGATCCGGACTTTTGAAAAGGTTCGTTATATCTCCGAGATCATCTTAATCGGCGAGATTGACATTTAGCTAAGCCGTTTCAAGCGTCCATCCAGGTAGGGAAATTTGTTCTTGACAACAAAATGCTTGAATGTTAAGTTGTTAATAACTGTAAAGCACAGCATTCACATGATATGATATTGAAATGATGCTCTGGATTTCATTTGAATACAGCCAATCGGTTAACCGAAGGCTCTAATTAGCTCGTACGCGGACGGGATAATTAGAGTTTTTTTGTTTACTTTTTCAGTATTCCCATGAAAATGCGGCCTAAGGGAGTGTACGGGTATGACATTCAGTTATTTGATCGGACTGCACTGCCCGAAGTGCAAGGAACAATATAATGCTGACCAGATCAGGCAGTTGTGTGTGTGCGGGTCCCCTTTGCTTGCGGATTACGATTTGCATGCATTGAAAAAAGAAGTGACACCCGGGCACCTGCAAGGAAGAATCCCTGATTTGTGGCGATATCATGAGCTTCTGCCGGTTAGGGAGAAAAGCCATGTCGTCACTTTGGGAGAGGGGATGACGCCGCTTCTTTCGATGCCGACGATAGGTTCGGAGATGGGCATTCCGAATTTGCTTATGAAAGACGAGGGGATTATTCCGACAGGCTCCTTTAAGGCCCGGGGGGCTGCTGTGGGCGTGTCCAAGGCGAAAGAGCTCGGAATAAAGGAGCTGGCCATGCCGACCAACGGCAACGCCGGAGCCGCTTGGGCGCTTTACGCGGCCAGAGCGGGTATAAAAGCTTCGATTGTGATGCCTGTCGGCGCTCCTGAGATCACCCGCAATGAATGTGCGATTTCGGGTGCTCATCTTTGTCTGGTGAACGGTCTGATCAGCGATGCCGGTAAAATCATTGGCCAAGCCGTTAAGGAGTACGGCTTTTACGATGCCTCTACATTAAAGGAGCCTTACCGCATCGAAGGCAAGAAAACGATGGGATTGGAAATCGCAGAGCAGCTCGGCTGGAAGGTGCCTGACGTCATCCTTTATCCGACGGGCGGAGGCGTCGGACTCATCGGCATCTTCAAAGCTTTTCGGGAGCTTGCGCAAATCGGCTGGATCGAGGAACGATTGCCCAGACTGGTCGCCGTACAGGCAGCGGGCTGCGCGCCGATTGTCAAGGCATGGAATGAAAGAAAGCGTGAATCCGAATTTTGGCCCGATTCCGCAACGGCTGCTTTTGGAATCAATGTCCCCAAGGCGCTCGGAGACTTTTTGGTGCTGGAAGCGATTTATGAAAGCGATGGATGCGCGATAGCGGTGGAAGATGCGGACTTGTTAGAAGAGCAGGGCAGAATTGCGCGCTATGAAGGCGCATTCGTCTGTCCCGAAGGAGCGGCCGCCTTTGCAGCGGCAAGAAGATTAAGGGAGAACGGTTGGATCAGGGAAGAGGATACCGTTATAGCCTTAAATACGGGCAGTGGCATTAAATATCCGGAAACCGTGCGGATCGATGTTCCCATCCTGCAGCCGGGAGAGCGCATAAACCTCGAATAAGAAGGAAAGTGGTCAAGCATGAGCATCAGAGCTGATGTCGTCATTATCGGCGGGGGAATCGTCGGCGCAAGCATAGCGTTTCACCTTGTTCTGGAAGGCTTCAGGCGTATCGTTATCGTCGAACGAACTCATCTCGGCGCCGGCTCCACGGGCAGATCCAGCGGCGTGTTAAGACAGTTTTATACGAACAAGGTGCTGGTCGATATGGCCCGGATCGGCCTGAATTATTACTCCCGGTTCGAGGAGATCACCGGTTCGTCCAGCGATTATACGAAGACGGGCTTTCTATTGGCAGGCAATGAGGCAAACGCGGAAACATTGGGACTGGGATTCCGGCTCCAGCAGGAGCTTGGCATCCGCAGCAGAATGCTGGCAAAAGAGGAAATCATGGAATACCTTCCTTCTTTGCTGAGGACGGACATTACCTTGGGGCTCTATGAGGAGGATGCGGGTTATGCCGATGCCCATGCTTCTTGTCTCGGCTTTATCCGTTATGCAAAGGAGCATGGAGCCGCGATCATGCAGGGAGCGAGGGTTCTGGCTATTGCAAGGGATGCGGATGGAGTCAGCGGGGTCCGTACCGACCGTGATACGATCGAAACCAGAACCATTATCAACTGCGGAGGGCCATGGGCGGCTGCCATCGGCCATTTGGCCGGAATGCATCTGCCCATTGAAACCAGCCGGCATTATAAAGTGGGGATTGCTTTGCCTTCGCCAATGGACAAGCCTTTCCCCATTTTCTCCGACCCTGTCCGTTCCGTTTATATTCGTCCCGATGGAAAGCGCCTTGCGATTCTGGGGTCGAACCATCCGGACGATGTGAGGGAGAAGGTGGACCCGGAGCTGTTCCGCGACGGCGATGACGGCGGCAAAGCGGCGGAACTGTGGTCGAGATGCTCCGACTCCTTATCCCTATTGCAGAACGGCGAGGTTGTGGGCAGCTGGTCGGGGATATATGCCGTAACCCCCGACGGTTTTCCGATTCTGGATAAAAGCGATCAGGTGAAAGGCTTTACTCGGCATGCGGATTAAGCGGTCACGGATTTAAATTGGCTCCTGCCATAGGCCAGATTGTAACCTCCCTGGTAGCCCATTCCGTCCCCGATCCGCGAGCACGCATGTTCCGGCTCAGCCGGTTCGAGGAGAACGATCTTATCGACTCGGTGACGACAAGCGCGTTGAGCCGCTTAAAGCATAATCAGCCTCATGCTTCGGAGGTGGAGCAATGATAGGTTCTGATTTGTTTCAGGGGGACAAGGTTGGAGACACGCGCGCGCGGTTCATTGATGAGGAGAACGGCGGCCTCGAGCGCGGACTTCGGGAATCCGGCCTGATCTCACGCCTGCGGCATGCGGGCCGGGGGAGCGCCGACCGCTCGGACATCATTGTCACAGGCGGAAGAGGGATAGGTTCGTCGGGGAACTTTCGGCATGTGCTTGAGCTGGCGGAAGCGCTTGGCGGAATGGCGGGAGCCACTCGGGCGGCCGTGGAAGCAGGCTGGATCGAGTACGAGTACAAAATCGGACAGACAGGCAGAAAAGTATTTCCCAAGGTATATGTCGCTTGCGGTGTTTCCGGTGCGGTTCAACACCTAGCCGGAGTACAGGCGGAACTGCTTGTTGCGGTCAACAGCGATCCGGATGCCCCCATTTTTCAGCTTGCGGATTACGGTATATTGGGGGATGTGGAAAAAATCATACCCTTGATCATCCATCTGCTGAATCAACAGGCATAAAAGTAGTTGACAGATCAAAAAGAGGAATAGTATGCTACTAAAGCAACTATATACATAGGAATATTGGGTTATGTTGACCGGAAAGCCGGAGACATTGTGATCTGTTAGATCGAGTTTCATCTAACGGATCATGCTGTCTCTTTTTTCTTTTCCGGCAGCGAAAAACAAGAATCCGGAAATGCGGGCTGGCAGCAATAATAGATCGGATGATCAGGAGGCTGGAAGTATGGTTAAATCAAAAAGCATGTATGCGGTATGGCTGTCGGTCATTCTCTTGTTTGTACTTGCGGCGGGCTGCGCCAAAACCGATGGCCCACAAACAGCTTCAGCGCCCGGCAATGATCAGGACGCTTTGAAAGTGGCGAAGGGCGATGGTCCTCTGCAGCGCATAAAGAGCAAAGGGAAGCTTGTTGTAGGGGTAAAAACGGACTATAATCCGTTCGGTTATATTGATGAAAAAGGCAATAATGTGGGATTCGAGATCGAAATGGCCAAAGCGCTGGCTCAAGATTTGTTGGAGGATGCCAACAAGATCGAATTTGTTTCCGTTACCGGCACGAACCGAATTTCTTATCTGCAAAGCGGCAAAATCGATTTGATCCTTGCCACGATGAGCATTACCGAAGAACGGGCCAAGGAAGTGGATTTCTCCGAGCCGTATTTTAAAAGCGGCGTGCAGCTCCTTGTTAAAGCGGACAGTACCATTCAGGATGTCGCTGACCTGAAAGGAAAAAAAGTGATCGTTGTTCCGGGAAGCACCGGGGATCTCGGCATTGCCAAGCAAGTGCCGGATGCGGAATTGGTCAAGCTGCAAAAAACGTCGGAATCGGTGCAGGCGCTCAAGGATGGAAGAGCGGACGCTTTTGCGCAGGATAATACGCTCCTGTATCCGCTTGCCGGCAGCAACCCGGAATTCAAGGTGGTCGGCAAGCCGTTCGCCGAGCTGCCATGGGCAATCGCGGTCAGGAAGGGCGAGAGCGAACTTGTGGATTGGATCAATGCCAATTTGAAAAAGTGGGAGGATCAAGACTACTTCTACGAACTAAGCGAGCAGTGGATCGCTCCCAATATGCCCAAGGAGTTTAACCCGAGCGACTTCCTGAGAAGGCCGAAAAAATAGAAGCATCGGATACCGCTCTTAAGCGTATGCTGCAATGATGTCATGGGGGATCAGGTAAAATGGACTTTAAATTCGTCTGGGAACATCTCCCGAGCCTGCTTCGTGGGCTGCAAACCACGGTGTCTGTCTCTTTGATTCTGCTCGTTTTTGTCAATATTGTCGGGGTGCTGGGGGCGCTGGCCCGTACATCGCGCATCAAGCTGCTTCGTTGGGTGACCGCCGCTTATGTGGAAATAGCAAGGAACGTTCCGGAGCTCGTCCAAATTTATTTTGTCTTTTTTGTGCTTCCGTCGCTTGGTTACAAGTTCAGCGCTTATACGTGCGGAATCATTGCCATGACGTTTTTCGGAGGAGGCTATTTCATCGAAGTGTATCGTTCCGGGCTTGAGGCGGTGCCCAAAACGCAGTTCGAGGCCGCGACCTCGCTTGCTTTAACCAGATTCCAGCGCATGAGGCATGTCATTTTTCCACAGGCGCTCAGGATATGCCTGCCCGCGCTGAACGGTTATTTTTTGTACCTGGTAAGGTCGACCTCTTTGCTGGCCGCCATAGGAATTTCGGAGGCGACCTTTGTAGCCCAAGACATAATCGCCATTTATTTTCATCCTTTTGAAATGTTTACCGCGGTAGCGGTCCTTTATTTGCTGATTGTATGGTCACTGTCTTTTGCGCTGAGACGGCTTGAGAATAAATTGAAGTATGAGTTATAAACGGGAGGCACCGTGAATTGGATTGGCATGTGATTATCGATAATTGGCCGTTGCTTTCCAAAGGAGTATGGGTCACCGTTGAAATATTCGTTTATACATTGGTGCTGGGGACGGCGCTTGGCATACCTTTGGGCGTGCTGCGCAATTCGAAGATAGCGGCGGTACGGCTTCCGGTTTTCGGTATAATTAAGTATTTCGCGGACTGCCTGTCCCGATCACTTTATTTTTCGTTTTTTTCGCTGCGCCTTATGTTCTTCATATCGATATCCCAAGTAAAATTGCCGCCGTATCCGGCTTGACGCTGTGGTGCATGTCTGAGATTGCGGAGGTGGTCAGAGGCGCGCTGCAATCGATTCCGAAAGGACAGACGGAGGCGGGAAAGGCGCATGCGTTAACCTACCTCCAGATTCTTGTCTGGATCTTGCTGCCGCAAGCATTCCGCAGAATGCTGCCGCCTCTGATCGGCATATACAACCGGCTTGCCAAGTCCACTACTTTGGCCGCATTGATCGGCGTCAGGGATTTAATCACCGCAGGACAAATTGTGATCGAGCGTACGATGGCTTCCCTGGAAATTTATCTGTTTATCATCGCTGTATTTTTCATCCTTTGTTACCCGTTTTCTATCGCCTCTTTTTATCTGGAAAAAAAATTGAGCAGGTGACCGCTTCGACATGATTAAACTCGAAAATATACATAAGACATTCGATAACAATCAGGTTCTTAACGGCATCGATTTGACGATCGCCAAAGGAGAAGTTATTGTGCTGATTGGTCCGAGCGGCTGCGGGAAAAGCACGCTGCTGCGCTGCATCAACGGGCTTGAGAGCGTAAGCGAAGGGAAAATATGGATCGACGGCATCGACATTACCGGGAAGCGTGTCAACTGGCAGCGGATTCGGCAAAAGGTAGGGATGGTTTTTCAAAGTTACAACTTGTACCCTCATTTAACGGTGCTTGATAATTTAATCCTTTCACCGGTCAGGGTGCAGAAAAAAACGAAAAAAGAAGCGGTTGAAATCGCCCTTTCGCTGCTGGAGCGCGTCGGGTTGTCCGATAAGCGGAACGCTTACCCTGCTCAGCTCAGCGGGGGCCAGCAGCAGCGGATAGCCATTGCAAGGTCGTTAGCCATGCGTCCCGATGTGATGTTGTTCGACGAAGTGACCTCCGCACTTGACCCGGAGTTGGTCAAGGAGGTGCTGGACGTTATGCTTGATCTTGCGCGGGAAGGAATGACGATGGTCATCGTCACACATGAGATGGGCTTTGCCAAAGCGGCCGCGGATCGGGTCGTTTTTCTCAGCGGCGGAGCCGTTATCGAAGAAGGACCGCCCGAGCTTTTCTTTGAAGCTCCAAAGGACGAACGGGTTAAGCAGTTTCTGAACAGGGTGCTGCATTAGCCGGTGATTCAACGGTTTTGGCATACGGTTCATATGCAAGTTTCTTGCGTTCTTATGTATTTTCCCGTATAATGAAGTGTGAATTGTAGCGTCGGCGCTTACGTCCGACGCTTCTTTTTTGAACGGGCTTCCGAGCGGGGCTTATCATGCCCGCAGAAACAAGCTACATCTGAAGAGAGGGTTATGTGACTTATGCATTCAAGAGAAAAGATAAGAAATATTGCCATCATTGCTCACGTCGATCATGGCAAAACGACGCTCGTAGATAAATTGCTTCAACAATCCGGAACGTTTCGTGAGAACGAAGCCATTCAGGAACGGGCTATGGACTCCAATGATTTGGAGCGTGAGCGGGGCATCACCATATTGGCCAAAAATACGGCTATTCATTACAAGGATTATCTGATTAATATCGTCGATACACCGGGCCACGCCGATTTCGGCGGTGAGGTGGAGCGGATTATGAAAATGGTTGACGGCGTTCTGCTTGTCGTCGACGCCTTCGAAGGCACGATGCCGCAAACGAAATTCGTTTTGCGCAAAGCGCTCGAGCAGCATTTGACCCCGATTGTCGTCGTGAACAAGATCGACCGTCCGAATGCCCGCCCTGCCGAAGTGGTGGACGAGGTGCTCGATTTGTTTATCGAGCTTGGAGCCGATGACGACCAGCTGGACTTCCCGGTCGTCTATGCTTCGGCGTTGATGGGAACCTCCAGTTTGGAGCCCGACCGTCAGGACGGGAACATGCAGGCGCTGTATGATACCATTGTGAACCATATCCCATATCCGAAGGAAGATGTGGAGCAGCCGCTGCAGTTCCTCGTCACGCTGATGGATTATAATGAATATTTGGGACGCATTGCCATCGGTCGGGTTAACCGCGGCAAGGTCCGTCAAGGCCAATCGGTTGCTGTCATTAACCGTGAAGGACAAACCAAGCAAGCGCGCGTTGAGAAGCTGTTCGGCTTCCAGGGCTTGAAGCGTTTGGAGATCGAAGAAGCCGGTGCGGGCGATATCATTGCCATTGCCGGCATCAAAGATATCAACATCGGGGAAACATTGGCCGATCCGGCCCATCCGGAGGCTTTGCCGGTGCTCAAAATTGATGAGCCTACGCTGCAAATGACGTTCCTGGTGAACAACAGTCCGTTCGCCGGACGGGAAGGCAAATGGGTGACGTCCAGAAAGCTGCGCGAGCGCCTGTTCAAAGAATTGGAGACGGATGTCAGTCTTCGCGTGGAAGAGACGGACAGCCCTGACGCTTTCATCGTATCCGGACGCGGCGAGCTGCACCTGGGGATTTTGATCGAAAATATGCGACGCGAAGGATTTGAGCTTCAAGTATCGAAACCGGAGGTTATTATTAAAGAAATCGACGGACAAAAGATGGAGCCGATTGAGCGCCTGATCATTGATATTCCGGAAGAGAGCATGGGCCCGGTGATGGAAAGTCTGGGCACGCGTAAAGCCGAGATGGTCAATATGATCAACAACGGGTCGGGGAATGTACGGCTTGAGTTTCTGATTCCCGCACGCGGTCTGATCGGCTACCGGACTTATTTCTTGACGCTAACCCGCGGGTACGGCATTATGAACCACGCCTTCGACAGCTATGGTCCCTATGCAGGCAGCGGCGTAGGCGGACGTCATGAAGGCGTGCTGATTTCCAGTGAAACTGGCGTCTCCACGTTCTACGGCATGATGTCGGTTGAAGACCGGGGTACACTGTTCCTGGAACCGGGAACGGAGGTTTACGAAGGAATGATCGTTGGCGAACATAACCGCGATAACGACATCATCGTTAACATTTGTAAAGAGAAGCAGCTGACCAACGTTCGCTCCGCTACGAAGGAAGACACCGTCAAAATGAAGACGCCACGCATTTACTCGCTGGAGCAGGCGCTCGAATATTTGAACGACGACGAATACTGTGAAATTACACCGAAATCGATCCGCTTGCGGAAGAAGATTTTGAATAAGAATGAGCGTGAACGGGCTGAGAAACACCGCAAAATGGCGGAAGCCCGCGTGTAATGATCATATGCTTCATGACGAGAGCTCTGAGGGATCAGAGCTTTCTTTTCCATCATGATAGAATAATCGCTCCCGAAGAGAGGTGTATTTTATGACGGATTGGTTTCGTGCTCATCCTTATATCACTTGGGTTCTGATTTTCGTTCTTATCACTTATGTTTACAATAAAGTGTTTCGGGTACGGAAGCTGCCGATCTTAAAAGACGCGATCATCTATTTGATGCTCGCATTAGGCTCCGGCATGCTGCTGTTCTTTCAGTTGGCGGGTCTGCCGATCGTACCGAGCCTATCTGTTGCCGTAGCCTTGATGTTCATGGTGAAGATCCGTTATTTCATTCAGGAGCGGAGCCAGAAAAAGGAATAGAGCCGCCTTGCACAAGGTGTTCGGATGGGAGTGGATCCTATGGCTAAATTTTGGCTGATGCCGGTCCAGTGGGATGGGAGTTACGCTGTGCTGGGTGAAGAAAGGCTGCTGCTGGAGCCGGAACAAGCCCGTATCCGTTTTGTCGAAGCGCTTCGCCCGGTTCATCCCAGGCTGCTGTTAAGCTTTAAGGCGGAGCTGCTGCTCGCCGATGAAGCTCTTGAAGCATGCGGAACAGACGCGCTTCCGTTTGATTTGGGACAAGGACAACCGATCCGTCTTGCAGCCGGTGAACAGAAGGGACAGGAGCCGGAACAGGGGGAAGATTATCCTTTGTCCCATTGTGCCGAAGCGTATTTCAATCGTTTGATGACACCGCAGGAGGCTTTATCCTTGCTGTCGCAAACGGACGCCGGCAAGGAAGCGGAGCCGTGGTTGGAGACAATGCGGCAATGGCTGGAGCAGGGCCGCTTCGTCATTTTGCTGAGAGAGGACTGAAAGCGTTTTGAAATTACAGGATGCGCTGTTCAATTGGCTGCAAATCAGTATCGTCGCTGAAGCTCGTCCGGAAGATCGTGCAGCCGCGGAGACGAAAGCGTTTTTTGAAGTGATCTTGCGGGAAGACCATCACCTGACTCAATTCGGGTATACCGCGGACGATCACGTATACCGGGTTCAATATGAAACAGCGGAGGAACAACGTACACAGCAATTTGACCGTGAGTCCGCAGAGCAGCTGCTGGAGGATATTCGTTCAAACCCGAAATACAATGAATGACATAATCCGTTAAACAGGTAGATAAAATAAAATATTAACAATGGAAAGGAGTGGCCATGACAACTGTTTGTAGCTGTCAGTATTCACGTATGATATAATGAACTCAGCAGCAGGAATAACTGTAGGAGGGGAATCCATGGCCGAAACGATCACAGCTCTTTCGGAACAGCTCTTCGACGCATTGCAGAAGGAATCGTTTGCTTTGTTAAGCACGATTGATCATGAAACCGGTGCGCCGGCCATGAATGCTATTTCCTGGCTTTATGCCAAGGATGAGAAGACCATTCGTTTTGCCGTGGACCAGCGTTCGCGTATCGGAACCAACCTGAAGAAACAACCGCTAGTGAATCTGACCTTCATCGGTGCCGGCTCGGTACATGCCGTTTATGGTACTGCACGTCTTGTTGCTGAAGCATTAGACGGGGTTCCGTTTAAGCTGGCCTGTTATGACATCGACATTTCTGCGATACGGGATGCCATGTTCTACGGAGCTCGCATTTCCGTTGCGCCTGAATATGAAAAGACGTACGATAAGCGTGCCGCCGAGAAGCTGGACACGCAGGTGTTCGACGCCATGAAAAAAGCCTAGAATCGTTATGCGTTCTAGGCTTTTTTTCTACACAGATCAACGGTTCGGGTTCGTTTGTGGCGGAACCACATCCCGCGGCACTTGGGGAACGATTCTTCCGATAATGGCCGCCATTTCTTCCGCAAATCCGTTGATCGGTCTGCCGTTCATGACATGATCCCTTACGCGGCGCAAACGTTCGGCCAGATCCATATCGGCCGTCACAAGCGCGTCCACCCCATAAGGATCATGCTTTAACGCTTCTGCGACAGACAGCTTGACCGTACCGACTTTGGCTCGATCCATACCTTGCGGTACGTTGATTCCCACGACGGCCGTATTGCCGAATACGACGCAATTGGCGCTCTCCACATTCGGTACACTGCCGGCGATTTGCTCCAGCCTTTGGGCAACGCCCGCGGGATCTGTAATCTCTTTCTTTTGAGGAGCCGTTTGATTAACCTGCACCTGATGGTTTGGATCAACGTTTTGAGGAGGGGCTGCTCCATTTTTTGGTGATTGGGTACAACCTGTTAGCACAGCGGACAACAGCATAATAAGCGCAACAAATTTCCTCACTTGTTTTCGTTCCTTTCTGTTCATGATCTGCTTAGGTTTAGTTTGTCCTGACTGGCTAGTTCCTATGTATTTAGCTTTTACCGAACACCAAACCTGGGAGGGACTCAAGGTGAAAAAAATTTATGTGCTGGATACCAACGTTTTGCTGCATGATCCAAATGCCGTATATGCTTTTGAGGATAATGAGGTGATTATTCCGGCGGTAGTGCTGGAGGAGATCGATTCCAAAAAGCGAAACGCAGACGAACTGGGGCGAAATGCACGCCAGATCTCCCGGATGCTGGACGGCTTGCGGAGCAGCGGAAGACTATTTGAAGGCATTGACCTTGAGAGCGGCGGAAGCTTGAAGGTGGAACTCAATCACAGAAGCTTTGCGAGGCTGCAGGAAGTATTTGCGGATGCGACCAGCGATAACCGAATTCTGGCCGTTGCGCTGAATTATCATTTGGAGGAAAATGAGAAGCCCGAACCGAAGCCGGTTATTCTGGTCAGCAAAGACGTGCTGGTCCGGATTAAAGCCGACGTCCTGGGCATTACGGCGCAGGATTATTTGTCGGACCGGATTGTGAATGTGGCTGATGATATTTATACCGGATATCTTACCGTTCGTGTGCATCCATCCGTTATCGATGAATTTTATACGTACCGCCAGCTGAGCGTCAGCTCTTTAAACTTGACTTACCGGCTGCATCCTCACGAGTTCGTCATTCTAAAAGATGAAATGGGGACCAGCAAATCGGCTCTGCTGAAGGTGAATGCGGATGGCAAGAAGCTCGAGCCGCTCTTTTTGAGCAACGACCCGATCTGGGGCATTGCGGCAAGAAACGCCCAGCAGCGGATGGCTCTGGAACTGCTGCTCAATGATGAGGTTCCTTTGGTTACTTTGACAGGCAAGGCCGGCACGGGAAAGACGCTTTTGACGCTTGCAGCGGGCTTGATGAAGGTGGAAGACGAAAGGAAGTACAAGAAGCTTCTGATCGCCCGTCCCGTCGTTCCTATGGGCAAGGACATCGGTTTTTTGCCGGGTGAGAAGGAGGAGAAGCTGCGCCCCTGGATGCAGCCGATTTACGATAATCTGGAATATTTGTTCGATACGAAAAAGCCGGGAGATATCGATAAAATATTGGCCGGGCTCGGAAGTATTCAAGTTGAAGCCTTGACTTACATCCGCGGGCGGTCGATACCGGGCCAATTCATCATTATCGATGAGGCGCAGAATTTATCCAAGCATGAGGTCAAAACCATCGTCTCCCGCGTTGGGGAAGGCAGCAAAATCGTTCTTCTCGGGGACCCCGAACAAATCGATCATCCTTATCTCGATGCCTCCAGCAACGGACTTACGTATGTCGTGGAACGTTTTAAAGATCAGAGCATCAGCGGGCATATTATGCTGGAGCGGGGCGAACGCTCCCATCTGGCGCAGCTTGCAGCGGATTTGCTGTAAAGAAAAGCGGGGGGAAAGCTTCGCATCCGGTTCAACCCTATAGGCAGCGCAAAGGCAGTTCCCATACCCATCGGCCACAGCGATATTCTTATCGTCCTGCGGCCGATGTTGTTATGATACGAGATTCATGCGGAGCCTAAACCTTCCTTTTCCCAAAACAAAGCTGCCTATCAGGTTATGACCGGTTTCCTTCAGCAAAGGGGCTTCGCTCAGAAGCTTTTCTTACGGACCGCAGATCCATTCGACGCTGCAGCCGTAGGCACGGGCAATGCCTTCGGCCAGTTCGGCGTGCTGCTTCTCCAGGGTGTAAACCGCGGCGCCGTCATCATCCGAGCTCCAATACGCCAGCAGGTGTTCTTCAAGCTGCGCAGCCGCTTGTTCCGGCTCATAAGCGCGGCTGGACGGCTCTTCCGGCTTATTCAGCTTACATACGACGGCCATATCGGCGTAGAGATAAGCGTTCTCCAGCCGAGTGATAAAACCGTAATCCTCAAAAGAAGGGCTCATTCGCACCGTTGAAGGCAGCAGCAGCAAATCGAACTCCTCGCAGGGTACGGAATACTGGTTCATAATCGGTTTGGCCTGCTCGCGCTCTTGCGGGGTGGAGAAGATCAGAAGCTCCTTATCCCGGTCGAATAGGCTTGCTTTACCGGCCAGCGCTTTTACAATTTGTGCGTAGTAACCCGCCCGCTTGTCCTCAGGCAGGTCCATAGCCAAACCGAATTTCATTTGTAATCCTGTCATACCTGCAGTTCCTCTCTTTCCGTTTGTTTCTTATTTCACCATTATGAACAAAAAAAGCCGGCCGGTGCAACCTTTGCGTTACAAGGCCAGCTTCAGCATGATGCTAAGCTTTCCTTCCTCGATTTTCACCCCTGTCACTTGGAGAAACGATGCGATGTTTTGCGGATAAAGTCCCAAATCGAAGTCTTTCTCCAAGGCATCGATCGTCGTGGAGGGCAGCATATAGCCGTTGAACTGCAGCTCTGTAATCCGAAAACGCAAAAACGCTCCATTTCGGCGATCGTCCCTGGAAGCCAGCTCGTAGCTGCCGGACATCTGCACGGAGATGCCGTCCCGGCTTCCGGCAGCCGTCATCTTGTCAGGCGCGAACCGGAACGTCATATCCGTGAACAGCTCGTGTTTTTGCTTTAAATAGTCGTTCAGCTCCCGGTCGGTCATCTGAAAAGTATAGTTAAATCCATTCATGATCAAATTATTGCCCGAGCCTGATCCGGAGGTCACCAGTTCAGGCAGCTGCTCCAACGCATCCCCCAGCGCCTGAAAGTAGGTTCTGAGCATCGGCACACCCTTGTCATGCCATAAGCGGTTTAGTTCCAGCATCTGCTGCTGAAGCTGAACAGCCGTTTCTTTATTTTCTGCCAGGGTATCGTCCACTTCCTGCTGCAAAGCCGCAAGACGAGTCCGCTGCTCCTGATAATTCGATTTGGTTTGCTGCAGTCCGGTTTGCGCCTTGGTCAGTCTGTCTTTCACTTCCGTTAACTGCCGCCAGGTCTCGGTGTGACGCCTGAGCGCTTGCTGATCGTTTTTTAGAATCATTTGCAGGTAGTCCAACGAGGCCAGCGCTTCGGAGAAGCTGCGGATCGTAAACAGCAAAGCCCAAAGCGAATCCCGGTCTCCCATGTAATAAGCGCGAATGACCTTGGCCGCGTGGGCCCTCGCCTCGGCCGACGACGCTTCGGCCAGCTTAAGCTGTTCTTCGGCGGTCTTGAGCTCCTCCTGCAGCTTTGCCTCTTGCTCCGTTATGCGCAGGAGCTCCTGGTCGATCTCGTAGATCGTCAGACCTTTTTGCAGCAATTCTTTGTTTTCCTGAATCGTTTCGGCCTTCGCGATTGGGAATCCCAAGCCAAGAACGCACCAGCCAACCAGAATAAAACCAGTCATGGCTTGTCTTAATTGTCTTAATGGCGATGTCACCCGAGTTTCCCTCCCATCCTCTCACCTAAAGATTATCATACGAATGGGAAAATGATGACAAAAAAATGGCTTTCTGCCGGAAATCGGCGAAAAGCAGCGGAAAGATATTATGATTTGGGCGCCGCGGGGAGAAACCGAAGGATATCCTGGAGGTTCTTCACCTGTTTCGGCTCTTCTTTGGTAAAATTCGGCGTCTGGTTCACATCGTCTATCTGTTGTGTCCATTCGATCACGCTCACCGCTTTGCCTCTCTTTTTATCCGTAAAGCTCAGCTTGCCGGATTGCTCACGGATAAAGCCCTGTTCATCGATCACGGTGCTTACGGAAGAGGGCGCGGCCGGACTCCATTGCTCTGCAAAGATGCCGGAAGCAAGCCCGCGATCGGCATTCCATAGGCTCTGAGCATTCTCAAGCGGGAGCATAATATATTCATCCGTTGGACTGATCGCTGGCAAGTGCAGGTACATTTTGTTATCTTTAAGAAGGATCGGTTCCGGGAGCGAGACCATCCCTTCATATTGAATTGTGCTTTCCTTAAACAAAGCTAAGCATTGCGGCTGTCATTGGCTGCGCTCCCTGAAAGAGGGAGGGGTCGAGCTGAAGGTTGGCCTGGCCGGAGAATCGGTAGCTCTGTACCTGTTTTTGCTTGGCTGCGGCCTGCAGCAGATCTTGCTTCAGCTGTTCATGATCCGTGCATCCGGCGGCAAGGACAAGGATACAGCATAGAAGCAGTAAAGGTAACATTTTTCGAGTAATCAGCAAGGTTGCGCTCCTTCCATTGTCGTCTTCATTCATCATATCGGACAGGAGATGCTTTGTCTGTAATTAAAATCGCGTGATACTTGGAGGGCATATGCATATGGAACCATCAGGAGGCCGCGAGCTTCTGGCGATCATCCGCGAACGTATGGAGAAACGCAAGGAGCGGGCCATCTCGTTTTTTGAATACATGGACTTGTGTCTATATCATCCGGATTACGGCTACTATATGAAAGAGAGGACAAAAATCGGAAGAGACGGTGATTTCTATACCGCTGCTTCTGTAGGTACGCTGCTGGGGGAGGTATTGGCGCAATATGTGAGCCGAAGAGCGTCCGGTCAATCGGGACCGATCTGCCTGACCGAGTGGGGCGGAGGCAGGGGCATGCTGGCGCTGCATCTGCTCAACGCCCTTCAGCTGTCTTCTCCGGATCTGTACAACAGGCTTCAGTATATCAGCATAGAAGCGAGTGCCTATCACCGGAGGCTTCAGGCTGAGACGCTGGCGCCGCATATAGAGAAGGTGCGCTGGCTGATGGAAGACGAGTGGGTGGAGGAAGGTCCTTGGAAGGATTGCGTTGTGTTTTCCAATGAGCTCCCGGATGCCCTGCCGGTGCATCGCATTACGTATCGGAAAGACGGTTGGATGGAAACCTTCGTAGCGTGGGACGATCGGGAACAGACGCTGGTAGAACGGGAGATGCCCGTGACGGACCAAGGGCTGCTGGATTTTATCTCCAAAGAACAGATGCCTATGCGGGAGGGACAAAGGTTGGAGGCGGGACTTGCGTCCGTACAGTGGCTCAAAAACGTAGCCGCGGGCTTGGGAGAACGGGCCGAGCTGATTACGATCGATTACGGAGATGTCCGGGAAGAGCTTTATGCCCCGCATCGCATGAATGGAACGTTCCTGTGCTACCGGAAGCATCAGGCTTATGATCTGCCTTTGTTGTATCCGGGCGAGCAGGATATGACCTCTCATGTTAATTTCAGTACGCTGATCGATGCAGGGCGGGAGTGCGGCCTAAATCAATTCCAGTTGATGACCCAAAAGCAATTTTTGGTGGAAAACGGATTATTGAACAGGCTGCAGCCGCACGATGCCGCCGATCCGTTCTCTCCGGCAGCCAAGCGAAACCGAGCCATACGACAGCTGCTGATCAGCGATCAAATGAGCGAGCTGTTTAAGGTGCTGATCCAAAAAAAAGGTGAACCGCAGTAAAAAACGGTTCACCTTTAGCGTTATGCGATAGCGGTTTCGTTTCAGGATTATACGGACATTTTGAAGAATGACCAGTACGTAAATCCGGTAAACGAAAGAATCATGTACCCCCAAAAAATCAATATGTAGGCACGTTCGGACAATTTCATGTATCCTAACAGTACGAAAATCGCCGTTTGGGCGAAAAAGATCATAGCGAACGGAATCATCTCCCCGGCCAGCGCGGCTAGTCCGATGACAAGCGTCCAAAAACCGAGAACACGAAACATGCGATCCATTCTGCAGCCCCCTCTCTTCCATCACATACGTTGCATTTTTTACGTTACTACTCAACATTATAGCGAAACCGGATTGACGTGTAAACGTCCAAACGGTGACGAAATTAAGTCAATTTATGCCCGCTTGATAAATATCATCCCCATTTTTGAATAAAATGATGTATGACCTCCTGTAAAAATGGCAATACAAATTACTAGAAAAGTATTCTATGAACTCTACCATGGGCATAGAGATAAAGTAACGTAATATTTCATGCACTGCCTATCATAGATGTGGATGAACCTATAGTGGTTAGGAGGACGGCTTTGATGACTGCAATCAGACAAGATGCATGGAGCGAGGAAGACGATTTAATATTGGCGGAGGTGACGTTAAGGCATATCCGGGAGGGCAGCACTCAGCTCTCCGCTTTCGAAGAAGTTGGTGAGAAGATCGGTAGAACCGCGGCAGCCTGCGGCTTCCGTTGGAATAGCTTTGTCAGAAAAAAATACGAAGCGGCGATCCAAATCGCCAAGGCACAGCGGCAAAAACGCAACCAGCAAAGAAAGCATACGGGCTCATTTGCTACCGTGGCGGGCGGCGCTATCGCAGGTCCTTTAGTGGAAGGAGGCTCCGTCCGCAGCGACGGCATCGTAGAAGAGTTGTCCATCGACGCGGTGATCCGGTTTTTGCGGCAGTGGAAAGGAAGCTATCAAGAAATGGTCCGCCATGTGCGGCAGCTGGAAAAAGAAGTGAATGAGAAGCAGGATGAGCTGGAGCGGCTTCGTACGATCAATGACGAGCTAAGCAGGAAGGTCAGCGATGTTTCCACCGATTATCGTGTGGTCAATGACGATTATAAAGCTTTGATTCAAATCATGGACCGAGCGAGGAAGCTGGCTTTTCTCACGGAGGAAGAAGAGGAGATCAAGGCGCGTTTTAAAATGGATGAGAACGGAAATCTCGAACGGATTGAATAAGTCCGGCGAAGAGACCGCATATCCGACAATTCCTACATAAGCATCCCCCTGGACGTTTTCAGCGTTTGGGGGGTTTTTTGTTACGGCTTCCGTTTTTTTTGTTATGATAGAGTCCAGATAGCCGTTTACAATAAAAGGATGTGAAAGATGTGAACCGGATCACGGTCATTGGGGCAGGGGCGCTGGGTATGCTCTTTGCTGTTAAGCTTGCAAGCGCCGTTCCCAATATGGAACTTGTAGTTCGACGAGCGGAGCAAAAGCATCTCTTGATGTCTGAAGGGGTTTCTTTAACCGAAGCCGGTGCTTGGCCGGATGGATCGAAAAAAATGGTAAAGATCTTTCCCAAGATCAGTTTAATGAACGAAGAGGATTGCAGCAATGCAGCTTGGGAGGGCTGTACGCATTGGATTGTGCTCGCAGTGAAGCAAACGGCGATAACAATGGACTTGGCTCATACGGTACAACAAAGAATGGGCCCTCATTCCTGGGTGATTTGTCTGCAGAACGGAATCGGCCACGTGGAAACGCTTGAAAAATTCATTCCTGCAAACCGGATCCTGCTTGCCGTAACGACCGAAGCCGCTTTGAAGCATTCGGAAACGGAAGCGGAGCATACCGGCCGAGGACGCACCTGGATCGGGAGCGCTTCTCCTCATTACAATGAAGGTGCCGAGGATGCGCAAAAAAAATGGGTAAAGCTGCTGGAGGTTGCAGGATTCGAGGCTTTTCTGTCGAAAAACATCACTAGCCGAATTTGGCACAAACTTCTCGTGAATTCCATCATCAACCCGCTGACAGCCATATTGCAAGTGACCAATGGAGAACTGCCGGGGCTGCCCCAAGCGCAGCAGCTGATGCGTGCTTTATTCGATGAAGGAACCGCTTTGGCAGCGGCGCTTCATATCGAGCTGGAACCGGATCTATGGGAACAACTGCTCGAGGTATGCCGAAGAACTTCGGCCAATCGGTCTTCCATGCTGCAGGATGTGCTTGCAGGCCGTCCTACCGAGCTGGACGCGATTAACGGGGGGCTGCTTAAGAAAGCCGAGGCGATCGGCCTTTCCATGCCGACGCACCTTGCCGTATACCGGCTTGTGAAAGCGCTGGAAGGACGCCTGCCGCCGATTAGACGTTGAACTTATTTGAGGGTCGGTGATGAGGGTTGAACGAAATATTAGAGTGGCTCCATCAGCTTTACAAGGTGATTGCTTTTGTCCCCTTCGTGGCTTTTTTGATCACATGGCTGATCATTTATTACGGTTGCGGCCGGAATAAACGTAAAGCGACCTATGTCAGCATGGACATCACCACCTTGTTCCTAATCGGCTCCGTAGCCTATATGAGCCGCAATCTGTTCGGATCGGGAATGCTGTTGTGGACGATCATACTGTTTTTTTTAATTGCGGCCGGATTGCTCGGAAATTTGCAGAACCGGATTAAGGGGCGCATCGACCTTGTCAAAATTGTCCGGACGCTTGGACGACTCGGTTTTTTGCTGCTTGGAGCCTGCTATGTTTTGCTGTTATTTTTCGGCATCGGCAAGTATATGATTAGCTCTTGAGGAGAGAAGCCTAATGAACGTACATAACTTAATGGAAGACGTTGTGAAAAGCTGCCTGAAAGAATTGATGAATTCCCAGGAGTATTTGGCCGATCTAACGGAAATTGAACAAAGCGACATCATCGCGATTGCACTGAATAAACTTCCGGCCAAATATGTTTCGACGGTCAAGGGAGAGGTATTCGCCAAAACCCAGCTGCGGATGCAGGTGGAGACCGATGTATACCGGGAGCTGTCGAATGCCATACATGTGGTGCTGAATTCGGAAAGGAAGTTTGCATTGCGGGCCGACAGCGAATAGAACATGGCCTGGTTGGCGATAGCCAAGCCGATTTCCGGCCGGATCGGCATAACGGACCTCGGCAAGCTCGTCGATTTTGCAGCGTGGTTGTATTATATAAAGAAGATAACCGTTCGCGGGCAGTTGGCGAACGGTTCTTGCTGTTAGCGGGGACGTACATTTTGACGATTTTTCTCAACATGTGTACAATATAGATGCTACTTGCGATTACAAAGCGAAAGCGGCTTTCTTTACATAAGTATAAGCAGGATCAAGTATGGGAAAGGTGGCGGGAAACGTGCGCTTGGAAGCAATACAATGGGAATCCGGCCAGCCTTTGACGGACGATTACGTGAGCCGTTTTGAGAAGACGGGCGAGCTTTATGACTATAATCCTTGGGAATGGGAAAGCTGGCGGGCCCGAGCATCCTGGCTTGATCAGGAGCGCGTGACCGGAGCGGATCGTCAGCGGCTGGCGGATGCGCTGCGCCGGTTCAATGAGCGGGCCGGCAACGCCGGCGAAGCGATGGATGCGATCGAGCGGCTGAGAGACGAACGGACGCTGTGCGTGGTAGGAGGCCAGCAGGCTTCGCTGTTTACGGGACCGCTGCTCGTGATTTATAAGGCGGTCACCTTGCTTCGGTTGGCGAAAGAAGCTTCCGGGAAACTGAACCGGCCGGTGGTGCCGGTGTTTTGGATTGCCGGTGAGGATCATGATTTTGATGAAGTCAATCATGTGAACTATCTGACGCCGAATCTTCAAGTGGATAAAATTAAGGTGGAGCATCCTACCGGCTTGAGAACGTCGGTCAGCCGAACGAAGCTTGGACGCCAGCAGTGGGAGGATGCGCTGCGGCAGCTGGAGCAGTCGTTAATGACAACCGAGTTTAAGGATGAATTAGTCCAATCGTTTCGGGCTGCGGTGGAAGACTCGGCCACGCTGGTGGATTTATTCGCCAGGCTGATGGCTCGGCTGTTCGGCTCGCAAGGGCTCGTGCTTCTGGACTCCGACGATCCCGCCCTGCGCAAGGTGGAAGGATCCATGTTTCGGACGCTCATTGAGCAAAACGGCGAGTTGAACGAAGCCTTCCTCCAAAACCGTGATCAACTGATAGCATGCGGCTATCAGCCTCAAGCGGAGCTCCATACGAATGCAGCCAATTTATTTGTATACGATGAAGAAGGCGAACGGATTTTGTTGTATGCCGATGACAGTGGGGGCTTCACCGACCGCAAGGGCGTGCGGAGGTTCTCGCGGGAACGGCTGCTGGATTGGGCGGACACCGCGCCGGAGCGGCTGAGCAATAATGTCATGACCCGGCCGCTGATGCAGGAATTTTTGTTTCCTGTACTGGCCACCGTACTCGGCCCTGCGGAGATTGCCTATTGGGGCTTGACGCGCAAGGCGTTTCATCTGCTGGGGATGAGGATGCCGCTATTGGTTCCGCGCCTCGGATTCACCATTGTGGAAGGCACGGTCCACAAAAACATGCAAAAATATGGTCTCACGTTCGAAGATGTGGTGCTGCGTCTTGAAGAGAAACAGCAGGAATGGCTGCGTGCCCAAGACCGGCTGCAGCTCAAAGCCCGGTTCGGAGAAGTGAAAGAACAGTTCCGTTCGGGTTATGAGCCCTTGATCGCGGCGATTTCCGGTATTAATCCGGGTCTCGGGAAATTAGGAGAGACCAATTTGGGCAAAATTATCGAACAGATCGAATTTTTACAGCATAAGGCCGAAGACGGGTTGCGTTCCCAGAATGAGTCGGGACTGCGGCATTTCCAGCGGATCGGTCTTACGATTGCGCCTGGCGGCAAACCGCAGGAAAGAGTGTATAACATATCCGCTTATTTGAATAAATACGGTGACGGCTGGCTGAAGGAGCTGCTGGAGCTGCCGGTAACCATAGACGGAAAGCATTATATATGTTATATGTAGAGAATCATCCATTCGACGATATATCAAGGAGGAGCTGCTCATGAAAAGTACGATTGAAAAAAGCGTGATTCGCGATATCGCGCTAGCGCCTGAGGGGCATTTGAAAATTGATTGGGTGAATGCCCATATGCCAGTATTAAACCGCATTCGGGAGCAGTTTGAGAAAGAGCAGCCGTTTAAAGGGTTGAAAGTGGCCATCTCGCTTCATCTGGAGGCTAAAACCGCCTATCTCGCCAAAGTAGTGCAGGCCGGAGGAGCGGATGTAACGATTTGCGGCAGCAATCCGCTTTCGACGCAGGATGATGTGTGCGCCGCACTGGTCGAGGACGGCATCACGGTATTTGCCAAATACAACCCGGATCCGAAGGAATATAAGGAGCTGCTGATCAAAACGCTGGAAACCGAACCGGACCTCATCATCGACGACGGAGGCGACCTGGTTACGATTCTGCACTCCGAACGCAAAGACCTGCTGAAGAACATACGCGGCGGCGCGGAAGAAACAACGACAGGCATTCTTCGTTTGAAGTCTCTTGAAAAAGAAGGACAGCTGCAGTTCCCGATGGTGGCTGTCAACGATGCGTTCTGCAAATATTTGTTCGATAACCGATACGGTACCGGGCAATCGGTATGGGATGGCATCAACCGGACGACGAATCTGGTGGTTGCGGGTAAAACGGTTGTCGTTGTGGGCTACGGCTGGTGCGGTAAAGGTGTGGCGATGCGGGCAAAAGGACTTGGCGCCAACGTCATCGTTACAGAAGTTGATGCCATTAAAGCGGTGGAAGCCTATATGGACGGCTTTGCCGTCATGCCGATGCTGGAAGCCGCCAAAGTGGGCGACTATTTCGTCACCGTAACGGGCAACCGGGACGTGATCCGCGGAGAGCACTACAAGGTAATGAAGGACGGAGCGATTTTGTCCAATGCCGGACACTTTGACGTTGAAGTAAATAAAGTGGAGCTGGAGGAGCTTTCCGTCTCCAAGCGGACGGTTCGCCGCAACATCGAGGAGTATACGATGAAGGACGGGCGCAAATTTTATGTGCTGGCGGAAGGCCGGTTGGTCAACCTGGCGGCTGGCGACGGTCACCCGGCAGAAATCATGGATATGACCTTTGCGCTGCAGGCCATGTCTCTGAAATACGTAAACGATAACTACAAGCAGATCGGCAATAAAGTGGTGAATGTGCCTTATGAACTGGATGAGCAAGTGGCACGCTTCAAGCTTGCATCCTTGGGCATCGGGATCGATTCGCTGACCGAGGAGCAAAAAAGCTATTTGGATAGCTGGGCGGAGCATTAATATTCCAGCTTTTCAAAACCGTACTTCCCCCTGCCTCAGCGCAGGGGGATTTTTTTGCATTGCCGCCAAACGAACCCTTACCCAAACATCCGCCCCCTCCAAACATCTGCTAATCAGGATAAATATTTCCATTCTTCTGCAACAACCTCGCCATCCCCTGCGTCATATCATTAACACCATCGGTTTTTCAGCGAAGCGTACGAAGATAAAAAAACAAGGGGGATCTTTCATGCGAAGCGAAAAGGAATGGTTGGGAAGGATGGCTCGAACAAGCTGGAACCGTTTATGGCGAGGGATGGCGTTAAGCGTAGTTTTGGCAGCTTTACTGGCAGGCTGCAGCGCTTCGAATGATCCAGCGGCATCGTCATCGTCGGCGGCTTCCGGCCACAACCAGGCCGCTGATGCGAAAGCAAGCCCGGGCGCGGTTGCGGACAGTCAGGCCAATACGGCCGGGAGGGCTTCGGAAGGTCAGGAAGCCGGCGGCCCTGCGGCGGAAACGGCACTGGCGGCGGAGCCGTTTAGCCGCAAGATTATTTACACCGCCAATTTGGTTATGCAGGTGGAGAATTATGAAGAAGCGGAGTCCCGGGTGCAGGAGGCAGTCAAACAGTCGGGCGCGTATATTCTGCAATTCAACGAAAATACGTCTTCGTCGGAAAAGTACGGGATTTTTACCATTAAAGTACCTGCAAACGGATTTCAATCGTTGCTCGATCTTCTGGAGAAAATCAACCCAAGCATGCAAAAAAACATGCAGGGCCAGGATGTCACCGAAGAGTACGTCGATTTGACGGCCCGGTTAAAGGCGAAGCAGGTGATGGAAGGACGTTTGGTCGCTTTTATGGAAAAGGCGGAGAAAACAGATGAATTGGTCGCTTTTTCCAACGAGCTGGGCAAGGTGCAGGAGGAGATCGAGCGCATCCAGGGAAGAATGAGATACCTGGAGCAAAACGTGGCCTATTCGACCATCGAACTTCGGATTACGCAAAAGATCGGTTCTGCGGAAGCGATCAAGGCACAGGAGCGCGGCCCTCTGATGGAGCGTGCGGCAGCTGCGCTGAACGGAACGGCAACGATGCTTGGTTTCCTGTTCCAATGGGTGATTGTTATCGTAGCAGGGGCACTGCCTGTTCTGCTTCTTCTTGCTTTGGCTATTGTTCCCGTTTATCTTATGAGGCGGCGGCGAAAGGCCAGGCTGGAGGAGATTCGTGCCAGACTTTCCGAACATAATCAGCTTCAGGAACCGAAAAACGAATAATGGGTTTAAAAAAATCCTGCGATCGTCTGATGACGGAGCAGGATTTTTTGTTAACATGGCGAAATATTATACTGAAAGTGGTGAGAAGTGGGGTAAAGTGGTGGAAAAGGGGGTGGCGAGTGGTGTTCATGGGGGAGTTTCAACATACCATCGATGAGAAAGGCCGCATGATCGTGCCGGCGAAATTTCGTGAAGCCCTCGGAACATCGTTTATCGTCACTCGCGGCCTGGACCAATGCTTGTTTGTATACCCTATGCAGGAATGGGCGGTGCTGGAGCAAAAGCTCAAATCGCTTTCGCTCATGAAGTCCGATGCCCGTGCCTTTACCCGATTCTTTTTTTCCGGCGCCACCGAGTGTGAGCTGGACAAGCAGGGCAGAGTAAATCTGCCGAACAATTTGATTGAACATGCCAAGCTGGACAAGGATTGCGTTGTGATCGGCGTTTCCAATCGGGTGGAGATTTGGAGCAAGCCGATTTGGGAAAACTATTTCCAGGAGTCCGAGGAATCCTTTAATGAGATTGCTGAAAAATTGGTCGACTTTAACTTTGATTTGTAATTCGTGTTTACGGACGCCTCAGGAGGAATCAAGCGCATGTTTCATCACGTAACCGTACTAAAGAACGAAGCAGTGGAAGGTCTGCATATCAAACCGGACGGCGTATATGTTGATTGTACGCTCGGCGGTGCGGGGCACAGTTTGGAGATCGCCTCGCGATTGGGTCCGGAGGGATTGCTTATCGCATTCGATCAGGATGATGCGGCGCTGGATCATGCCCGGCAGCGTCTGGCCGGAGCGGTGGACAAGGTAAAGCTGGTGCGGAGTAATTTCCGTTATCTTGAACGGGAATTGAAACGTATCCCCCGGGCGTTAAAAGACGGCCGCCCCCAGGTGGACGGCATACTGTTTGATTTGGGCGTTTCATCGCCTCAGCTTGACGAGGCGGACAGAGGATTTAGCTACAACCATGATGCCGAGCTGGATATGCGGATGGACCGGACATCGCCGTTAACGGCCAAAGATATTGTCAATGAATGGTCTGAGCAGGAAATCGCCGACATTCTATTCGAATATGGCGAGGAGAAGTTTGCCAGAAGAATCGCTGCCAAAATCGCTGCTGCGAGGGCCGAAGCGCCGATCGAAACGACTGGCCGCTTGGTCGAGCTGATTAAGGAAGCTATCCCTGCAGCCGCGCGCCGCACAGGGCCTCATCCGGCCAAACGGAGCTTTCAGGCGCTGCGCATTGCCGTTAACGACGAGCTCGGAGCCTTTGAAGAAGCGCTCGAGCAAACGATTCGCTGTCTGGCTCCGGGAGGCAGAGTGGCAGTCATTACGTTTCATTCGCTCGAAGATCGAATCTGCAAACAAACGTTTGCCAAATACGTAGGGAAATGCACATGTCCGCCGGATTTTCCATTGTGCGTATGCAACCCCGCAGGTATTGTCAAGTTGATTAACCGCAAACCGATTGAAGCCGGCGCAAAAGAGCTTGAAGAGAACCCGCGAGCGCGTTCGGCAAAGCTGAGAATAGCTGAAAAATTACCTTCTTAAGGGGGAGATGACGTTGCCAGCCTACATGCATGGGAATTTAGCGACAGAACAAAAAACGCAGCCCAAAGTGAAGATCAGGGAAACGAAGAAAGTCGTTTACCGGAGCAAGGCGCTGCCGCTGCAGGAGAAGCTTCTTTATTTATTCACCGTCCTCATTTGCGTAGTGGTGGCGGGATTGATTATCTGGAGATATGCACTGATCTATGAGATGAATGCGGACATCAAGTCCATTGAACAGAAAATCAGTAGACTGGAAGCGGAGAACAGTATTTTGAAGCAGCGGGTGGATGGATTGTCTGATCCGAGAAGGCTGGAAGAGGAAGCCAAAAAACTCGGTTACGGAGTTCCCGGAGACAACCAGGTCAAGCCGTCCGGCAATGCCAAAACGGGTACATCGTCCGTATCTTCTCAAGGTATAGCCGCAAATACGAACAAATCAAAGGATCAACCCTGATCTGCTATTCGAATAGGGGGGAGCAGCCGATGACTAGAAAAGTAAAGTTGCGGTCGTTAATTATTGGAGGGGCCTTCACCCTCCTTTTTGTTGTCCTGGTTACCCGATTGTATTGGGTTCAAGTGGTCCAGGGGGCGGAATTGCTGTCGGACGCAAAAATGATGTGGGCGACAGACAAGGAGCTCAGGCCGGTACGTGGCACGATTTTGGACCGCAATGATAAAGTGCTTGCGGAGGATTCGCCCGCCTATACGCTGGCGCTGAATCCGAAAATCATTCATGATAAGGGCATCGAGAACGAAATCGTTCAGGGACTATCTGAAATTTTGGGCAATTCGGATGATTCCGGCGCTTTGGCGGCGCTTGCGGATAAAATCCGTACCCGGATCAATCAGAAGAGAGATGACGGTTCCTATTATACCCAAGTGGAAATTCGGAATGAAGGCTGGAAGATCGATGCGGAGATTGCCGATAAAATCAAAGCGCTCGAGAAGGAGCTTCAACAGAAGCTGAATACGAAAAAAAGCCTGGGCATTCTATTGCTGCCCGAGAGCAAACGGTTTTATCCGTCCGGAGGTCTGGCGGCTCATCTGCTCGGCTACATGGATAAAGATGGCAAACCGATCATGGGTTTGGAATCCCAGCTGGATGAATATCTAAAAGGCGAATCCGGATGGCTGAGCTATGAGAAAGATCGCTACGGCGTGGAGCTGCCCCATTCCCAGAGAAATTACCAGCCGGCCGTCAACGGAGACAACGTGAGGCTGACGCTGGACAAAAACATCCAGTTTTATATGGAGAGCGCCATCCAAAAAGTGTACGAAAAATGGCGTCCGAAAAGCGTGACGGCGATCGCGGTCGATCCCCATACCATGGAAATTCTCGGATTGGCCAATATGCCTTCGTTCAACCCCAATAAATATTGGGAAGCAAAGCGGCAAAGCGATTTTGTCAATCATGCGGTAGCTTCCCAATACGAACCGGGATCGACCTTCAAGCTGGTCACGCTCGCCGCAGCGGTGGAGGAAGGCATTTTCAATCCGAATGAAACCTATCAATCCGGTTCGATTGCCGTTCCGGGTCGGAGGCTGCATGACCACAACGTCTCGGGCTGGGGACAAATATCCTATCTCGAAGGCTTGAAGCGGTCCAGTAATGTCGCATTTGTCAAGCTGGGGTATGAGAAGCTCGGGCAGGATAAGCTTCGGGCGTATATCGAAAAGTTCGGTTTCGGCGCAAAGACCGGTGTGGACATTGCCGGAGAAGTCGCCGGAATCGTAAATATGCGTTATCCGGCGGAATTTGCCACAGCTACTTACGGTCAAGGGCTGACGGCTACGGCGATACAGCAGACGGCGGCCTATGCGGCCATTGCCAATGGCGGCAAATTGATGTGGCCTCATTTGATCAAAGAAATTTATAACCCGGAAACGGGAGAAATTATAAAAAAATTCGAACCCAAGGAAATCCGCAGAGTCGTTTCGGAAAACACGGCCAAGCAGGTCGGTGAATATCTGGAGCAGGTTGTAGCCGACCAATCGATAGGTACGGGAAGAAAAGCTTATATCGACGGCTATCGCATAGCCGGTAAGACAGGTACGGCGAATAAGGTTATTCCGGGTCAGAAAGGGTATGCCGAAGGCAAATGGGTGATTTCGTTTGCCGGGTATGCACCGCTTGAAAATCCGCAAATTCTGGTTACCATTATCGTCGACGAACCGGACCTGGGGGGAAACTACCATCTTGGAGGGGATGTAGCGGCCCCGGCGTTCAAGGAAATCGTCTCGCAAACCTTGCGTTATATGGGCATCGCGCCGAATACGGCGGCTCAACAGCACGCTCAAGCGGCGGAACAGAAGATGCTTGCCGCTGTTCCCGATTTGACAAGCCTGTCGCTTGATCAAGCCCGGAAGACGATGGACAAATTCGGCATTTCAGTAGCGGCGATCGGCCAAGGAGCCGGCGTGATTGCACAATATCCCGCCCCTGGCACCGAAATCGGAGGCTTGCAGCGAATGTATGTAATGATGCAGGAGACGAAAGATGTTCCGGTACCGGACATGACCGGCAAATCGCTTCGCGATGCGATCGGACTCTGCTCCTTCCTCAAGCTGCGATGTCAATCCGAGGGAGAAGGATATGTAACGAGCCAGACGTTGGAGGGCGCCGGGGAAGACCGGGTGCTGCACCTGCGGCTCCATCCTTACGGTGAGACGGAGGAGAATGCCGAATCGGAGAAACCGCAAACCAACCCGAACCATGACGGCGCTGAGAATGGTGCCGAAAATAAAGAAAATAAAGAGGAGTCCGCACCCTCGGCCCCCCACGGCAATTAATCCGCATATCATGCCGCACCGCCGCGACAGCTTGTTCTAACCCCTGGTTGTCCTGAATAGGGATGATTATGAAACGATTTTTGTTTACAACGGACAACGTGGAAGAAGCGTTGTAAAGGTTGCAGCACTGTTGACAGCTGACGGCGGCTGTAACGCCGTAACGGCTGCAGCATTTCGGGAGGGGGAAAAAACGGGCATGAGGGCATCGAACGTAACGGTTCGTCGACGTCTATTCGCCGCACTGATCGTCGGCACGTTTCTTTTCTTGGCGCTGGTGGTGCGGCTCGCGTATGTGCAGATTTGGGTAGGTCCGGAGCTGTCGGACAAAGCGGAGGATTCCTGGAGAAGGGATATCAAGGTGACGGCCAAACGGGGAGAGATTCTAGACCGCAACGGGGATCGCCTGGCTTACAACGTCAGTTCACCGACCGTTGTTGCCGTACCGGCGCAAATTAAAGATCCGAAAGCAACGGCCGCCAAACTGGCCGCGGTTCTTCAAATCAGCGAGGAAACGGTATACAAACAAATTACAGTCCGGAAAGCCAGTGTATACATTAAGCCGGGCGGACGAAAGATTACGATAGAAAAAGCGGATGAGATTCGCGATTTGCAGCTTCCCGGCATCTGGGTGACCGAGGACAACAAGAGGTACTATCCTTTCGGCGGCCTGGCTGCCCATGTGCTTGGATTTACGGGCGATTATAATCAAGGCTTGACAGGCATAGAATTGAAATATGACAACAGATTGACAGGGATCGACGGAAGCATATCGTATTTGTCCGATGCGGCCGGCAAGCTGATGCCGGGGTCGACGGATGAGTACAAAGAGCCGCTGGCCGGTATGAACCTGCAGCTTACGATCGACAGCCATATCCAATCCATCATGGAGCGGGAGCTCGATCAAGCCATGGTGAAGTACCAGCCGAATCATGTCATTGCCATTGCGATGGATCCGAACAATGGAGAAATTTTGGCCATGGGTTCGAGACCCGGCTTTGAGCCCGGCAATTATAAAAATTATCCGGTGGAGAATTACAACCGGAATCTTCCGATCTGGATGACTTACGAACCGGGGTCGACGTTTAAGATTATCACTTTGGCAGCTGCCCTGGAGGAGAAAAAAATAAGCCTGACCGAAGGGTTTCACGATCCCGGCGCGATTGAGGTCGCCGGGGCAAGGCTTCGCTGCTGGAAGCGGGGCGGACATGGAAGCGAGACCTTCCTTCAAGTGGTCGAAAACTCCTGCAACCCCGGCTTTGTGGTCATGGGGCAGCGGCTGGGCAAGGAGAAGCTGTTTGATTATATCTACAATTTCGGCTTCGGTAAAAAAACCGGTATCGATCTTGGCGGCGAAGAGAATGGCATTTTGTTTAAGCCTTCACGTGTCGGCCCTGTGGAGCTTGCGACGACCTCGTTCGGGCAGGGCGTCTCGGTCACGCCGATTCAGCAAATCTCGGCGGTATCCGCAGCCATTAACGGCGGCAGGCTGTTTAAGCCGCATGTTGCCAAAGCCTGGTATAAGCCTGAAACAGGCGACGTGGTCGAGACCGTGAACCCGGAACTGATCCGTCAGGTGATCTCTCCGGAAACCTCCAGGATGGTGCGCGAAACGTTGGAGAGCGTTGTGGCCAACGGTACGGGGCGGAATGCATTTGTCGACGGTTATCGCGTAGGCGGGAAAACGGGAACGGCACAAAAGGTCATCAATGGGCGCTATTCCTCCAGTGAGCATATTGTTTCCTTCATCGGATTCGCTCCTGCAGACGATCCGAAGGTCGTCATTTATGCGGCCGTGGATAATCCGCAGGGAATCCAATTCGGCGGTTTGATTGCTGCTCCGCTGGTTAAGAATATCATGCAGGATACGCTTCAATATATGAAAATTCCGCCGCGGAAGGATCAAATGGAACGCAAATACGTATACGGAGACAAAAGAATTGTGGAAGTGCCGAATCTGGTCGGCATGACCCTTACTGATATCTACGAAGATCTCAATATGAATTTCCAACTTGCCAAATCCGGCGTCGGCCGCACGGTGATCAACCAAGTGCCGAAGCCCGGTACTAGGATCGAACAAGGCTCTACGATCCGGATCTATTTGTCGGATACGCAGCCGGTGCCCGATGGAGGGGCCAGACCGCAAGTTCAATAGCGCTGCCCCGGCAGAACCGGCTTGGGAGATGCTGAATCTGCGAGTGGAGAAGACTTGAGCGTCCGATCCGCTCGCCCGGTCTGTACGTAAGGTCGATTTAACAGCCTTGGAGTCTGTTATGTCCGGCCGCTTTCATACGCCTTGAACAAAAGTTCGCCGTCCCCCGTGCCTTTTTTCAAAAGGGGCTTTTCACGGCACATTTTTTTGTCCATAATAGATACCATGTGCATAAACGGAGGAGGACGCTTGATGCAACTGAAGGAACTCGCTTCTCAGCTTGCGGTGAGCCGCCTCGTTGGCGATGACCGCATCAATATTACCGGATTGCAGACGGATTCCCGCAAGGTGAACCCTGGCGATTTGTTTATCTGCATCCCGGGATTTGCCGTAGACGGACACGATTATGCGGGGAAAGCGGTTGAGCGGGGAGCTGTTGCCTTGGTTGCCGAGCGGGAGATGCAGCTAGGCGTTCCCGTGTTGATCGTAAAGGATGCGCGATATGCGATGGCGGTGCTTGCGAACCATTATTACGGTTATCCGAGCCGCGAGCTGAAGCTGATCGGGATCACGGGGACCAACGGTAAAACAACAACAACTTACTTGCTGGAAAAAATCTTGAGCGATCAAGGGTTTCGAACCGGACTGATGGGCAACATTCATGTCAAGATCGGTTCCCGATATATTCCAAATGCGATGACGAATACGCAGGAAGCAGTGGAGCTTCAGCGGATTTTACGTGAGATGGTGAACGAAGGAACGGATTATTGTATCATGGAAGCTTCCTCGCACGGACTGGAATTGGGCCGGGTCAAAGGATGTCGTTTCCGTACGGGCATTTTCACGAATTTAACCCAGGATCATCTGGACTTTCACCATACCATGGAACAGTACAAGGCGGCCAAAGGACTGCTTTTCTCCCGTCTCGGCAATGAATTTTCCGATGATCCGAACCAAAACAGGTTCGCCGTGCTCAATGCGGACGATCCTGCATCGAAGGATTATGCGAGGCTGACTGCCGCACAAATCATAACTTATGGAATCGAGGATCCGTCTGCGGATGTGAGAGCTGAAGCGATCGAAATTTCTTCGAAAGGTACACGGTTCAAATGTGCAACGTTTCGCGGAAGCGCCGAGGTGAGCATGCGGCTTGTCGGGCGATTTAATGTATACAATGCGCTTGCAGCCATCGCTTGCGCGCTTGCGGAGGGGATTGAGCTTGCAAGGATTGCCGACAGCCTCGGCCGGGTGGATTCGGTTGAAGGCCGGATGGAGATAGTGAATGCCGGACAGGAGTTTCTTGTTCTTGTCGACTATGCGCATACCCCTGACGGTCTGGAGAACGCCCTTTCGACGATTCGTCAATTTGCCGAAGGCAAGGTATACTGCGTTTTTGGCTGCGGAGGAGACCGCGACCGCGCCAAACGTCCCCTGATGGGTGGCGTGGCGGCCAAGTATGCGGATTATGTATTCGTCACTTCCGACAATCCGCGTACCGAGGACCCGGAGCGCATTCTTCAGGACATTGTTCCGGGACTTCGTACCGCAGGGTATGACCCCGGCCGCTACGAGCTGGTTGCCGACCGCAGAGAAGCGATTCAAAAAGCAGTCGATCGCGCAGCTCCGGGCGACTGCATCTTGATTGCGGGGAAGGGACACGAAACGTATCAGGACATCATGGGCGTCAAGCATCCTTTTGACGACCGCAAGGTAGCCAAAGAAGCAATCATGAATCGCTTTCGTTCATCGGGAAGCGATGGGGTTTAAGCAATTGGGGGGATAACGCGTGGATTTTAATATTGTGTTGATCACGCTCGGCGTGGCTTTTTTACTTGCTGTCATTATGGGGCCTCTATTCATTCCGCTGCTCCGCAGGCTCAAATTCGGGCAGCAGATTCGTACGGAAGGGCCGCAGGGACACTTGAAAAAAGCAGGCACGCCGACGATGGGCGGGATCATCATTATGCTGGCGCTGGCGGTTGCCGTGCTTCGATTCGGGGAAAAAAACCTCGAAACCGTCATTCTTCTGGTTGCTGCGCTTGGCTACGGATTAATCGGTTTTCTGGACGACTACATTAAAATATTGTTTAAGCGTTCGTTAGGGCTTACCGCCAGGCAAAAGCTGCTTGGGCAGCTGGTTTTATCGGGCATCGTTTGTTTTTTGCTCGTACAGTCCGGGCACAGCACCGAAATACGCATTCCTTACGTCGACTTTTCTTTTGACGCCGGGTGGCTTTATTTTCCTTTTGTGGTGTTTCTGATGCTGGGCACGTCCAATGCGGTGAATTTCACGGATGGTTTGGACGGACTATTGGCCGGTACCAGCGCCATTGCTTTTGGGGCCTACGCGGTGATTGCCTTAAACAACTCGCAGCCGAACATTGCGATTTTCTCCGCCGCCATGGTAGGCGCGGTGCTGGGCTTTCTCGTGTTTAACGCTCATCCGGCCAAAGTGTTCATGGGGGATACCGGTTCGCTCGGTATAGGCGGCGGGCTCGCCGCGGTAGCGATCCTGACCAAAGGGGAAATACTGCTGGCCTTGATCGGCGGCGTATTTGTCGTCGAAGTACTATCGGTTATCATTCAGGTCGTCTCCTTTAAAACGAGGGGAAAACGAGTGTTCAAAATGAGCCCGATCCACCATCACTTCGAGCTTGCAGGCTGGTCGGAGTGGCGCGTGGTGATCTCCTTTTGGACGGCCGGTCTGATTCTTGCAGGCGTCGGACTATATATTAACGAGGTGTTGTAATGATGGAGCATCCGCAGAATTATTGCGGCCGCCAGGTGGTCATATTGGGCCTTGCGCGCAGCGGCGTCGCTGCTGCAAAGCTGTTTCACGACAAGGGAGCTTTGGTGACGGTTAATGATAAAAAGGAACGCAAACTATGCCCTGAAGCCGATGAGTTGGAGGCTCTGGGTATTTCTGTTGTTTGCGGGGGTCACCCGGCGGGGCTGATTCATGAGGGGATTTCGCTCATCGTGAAAAATCCGGGCATCCCATACACGATCGAACCATTGAAGAAGGCGGCTGCGCTTGGTATCGAAGTCGTTACCGAGGTCGAAGTAGCCCATCATATTTGTAAGGCTCCCATCATTGGTATTACGGGCTCTAACGGCAAGACCACCACAACGACCTTGACCGGACTGATGCTGGAAGCCGGCGGCTTGAAGCCGATTGTTGCCGGCAATATCGGCCGCGCTCTGACGGAGGCGGCTCTGGAGGCCGAGGCAGACAACTGGATGGTCGTTGAGCTCAGCAGCTTTCAATTGAAGGGCACTCGCAGCTTCCGGCCCCGCATCGGCTGTTTGCTTAACGTATATGAAACTCATCTGGATTACCACGATACCATGGAAGATTATGTTTTTTCCAAAACGAAGCTGTTTGCGAATCAAACCGAGGAAGACACTGCGGTGCTGAATTGGGACGATGCCGTATGCCGGAAGGCGGCCGGGGAAATCAAATCCCGGGTGTTTCCATTTTCGGTCAGATCGGAGCTTTCTTACGGCATGTATGTGTCGCCTCCGTTCGGCACGGGGGAAGACGCGGATAGCATGATCGTTTACCGCGATCATGATGGCGCGGAGCATCCCGTTATTGCCGTCAGGGAGCTGGGCATCCCCGGCAAGCACAACGTGGAGAATGCGCTCGCCGCCAGCTGTATGGCGCTCGTTTCCGGCGTGCGGACGGACGTTATTGCCCGGGTATTGAAAGAATTCCGCGGGGTGGAGCACCGTCTGGAGTATGTGGCTCTGAAGGATGAAGTTTTATTTTACAATGACTCCAAGGCAACCAATCCGACGGCAACGATCAAAAGCATCGAGTCATTCTCTCAAGACATTATCCTGATTGCCGGCGGACTCGACCGGGGATCCGATTACATGGAACTGCTTCCCGCATTTCAGCAGGAGGTGAAAGGACTGGTCGTCCTGGGGGAAACAAAGGAAAAAATCGCCCGCGTGGCCCGGCTTGCAGGCATGAGCCGGATCAAAACCGTCGATACTGCTAAGGAATTGCAGGATACGGTTGCAGAAGCGGTGAGAGCCGCTTTTGCCATGGCAAAGCCGGGTGATGTGGTGCTGCTGTCCCCGGCTTGCGCCAGCTGGGACATGTTTCCTTCTTACGAGGAAAGGGGAAGAATGTTTAAGCAGACCGTGCATAACCTGTAAAGAGGGAGTAAACAAGCTTGCCGCCGCCTAAAAAGACGGCAAATGCCGCGGCTGCAGGCTGTTGAGGACAGACGCTCCCATCAAACTCAAGGTTAGAGGTGTGGGCGGTTATGGTTAAAGCACGGTCGGCTCCGGACATGTTGATGCTGGGCTCCACGCTGCTCCTGCTCGGAATCGGCGTGGTCATGGTGTACAGTGCCAGCGCAGTGCTGGCGTTTCGGGAATTCGGCGATGCCTTCTATTACTTGAAGAGGCAGGCGCTGTTCGCAGCCTTAGGCATTATGGCCATGGTTTTTACAATGAACACAGATTACTGGATCTGGAAAAAGTATGCCAAACTCGTGCTTATCATTTGCTTCATTTTACTTGTAGCGGTGCTTATTCCGGGCATTGGCGTGGTTCGCGGCGGCGCGCGCAGCTGGCTTGGCATCGGATCGTTCGGGATTCAACCCTCCGAATTTATGAAAATCGGCATGATCATTTTTTTGTCCAACTGGCTTTCCGAAAAACAAAACACGATTACGCTGTTCGGCAAAGGCTTGCTTCCTCCGCTCGGGCTTGTAGGACTAGCCTTCGGCCTGATCATGCTGCAGCCGGACCTTGGCACCGGCGCTGTGCTGGTGGGAGCCTCGCTTTTGATTATTTATACGGCGGGAGCGCGCCTTGTTCATTTATCTTATCTCGGTCTTGTCGGGGTTCTCGGCCTGGTCGGTTTGATCGCTGCGGCGCCTTATCGTTTGAAGCGGATTACGGCTTTTCTGGACCCGTGGCAGGACCCGCTCGGAGCGGGCTATCAGGCGATTCAATCGCTGTATGCGATCGGTCCGGGCGGTCTAGTCGGCCTCGGACTGGGCATGAGCCGGCAAAAGTACAGCTATCTGCCCGAGCCGCAGACCGACTTTATTTTCTCTATTATCGCCGAAGAGCTCGGCTTTATCGGGGGAACGTTCGTACTTGCCCTGTTCATACTGCTTTTGTGGCGCGGCATGCGTACGGCTATCACGGCTCCGGATACGTTCGGCAGCTTGCTGGCTGCCGGTATCGTCGGGATGATTGCCGTACAGGTGATTATCAACATCGGCGTCGTCATCGGCATGTTCCCCGTCACGGGCATCACGCTTCCGCTTATTAGCGCCGGAGGCTCATCACTTACGCTGATGCTGACCTCGATCGGTGTATTGCTTAACATTTCCCGGTTTTCGAGGTGATCCTGACATGAAAAAAATCGTCTTCACCGGCGGCGGAACGGCCGGCCATGTCACGCCAAATTTGGCGGTGATGGCTGAGCTGCGCAAGCAGGGGTGGGAGATTGAATATATAGGTTCCCGTGACGGTATTGAAAAAGAAATCATCGATCACGAGGGCATTCCGTTCCATCATATCGCTTCCGGAAAGCTCAGGCGCTATTTCGATCTGAAGAATGCGAAAGATCCGTTTAAAGTGCTTCTGGGCATTGGGCAAGCCTATCGTCTGCTTCGAAAAATCAAGCCTCATATTGTATTTTCCAAAGGGGGATTCGTGACCGTTCCGGTCATTCTGGCATGCAGGCTGAATGGCATTCCCGTGATCTGCCACGAGTCGGACCTGACGCCGGGGCTCGCCAACAAAATTTCCCTGCCATTTGCTTCTCGCATTTGCGTTACCTTTCCCGAGACGCTTAAGCATATTCGCAGCCGCAAAGCCGTATGCACCGGACTGCCGATTCGCGAACAAATTTTGCAGGGCCAAGCTTCCCGTGGACTTCAAATGTGTGATTTTCACTCTAATAAGCCTGTATTGCTCATGATGGGCGGCAGTCTGGGATCCAAGCGGATTAACGAAGCGCTCAGAGCAACGCTGGAGACGCTGCTCACACAATTTCAAATCATCCATATCTGCGGTAAAGGCAACGCCGATCCTTCCCTGGACGGGGTGCCGGGTTACCGGCAGTTCGAATATGTGAAAGACGAGCTGCCCGATTTGCTGGCTTGTGCGGACTTGGTCATCTCCCGGGCGGGATCTACTTCCATCTTTGAGTTTTTGGCGCTCCGCAAGCCTATGCTTCTGATCCCGCTGTCCCGCGAGGCCAGCCGGGGAGACCAGATATTGAATGCGGAATCTTTCCGTAAGATGGGTTACAGCAAAGTGCTTTATGAGGAAAACCTTTCCCCGCAAACGTTAGTATCCGCCGTCTCCGATCTTTATGAAGAACGCGTCCGCATACAAGAGCAAATGTCCGGCAACCCCTTCGGCAACGGGACTCAAAGGATTGTAGAGCTGATCGAAGCTTGCCGGTTGCCTGAAGCATGACAAATTTGCCTGGGCATTTGTCACACTCTGCAGTGATTCACATAAACTACACTATAACCGTGACAGACACCTGACGAAGCCGCATGCCGCAATGTGCGATAAAAGACAAAAGAGGCGCATGGCCTGAGGCTCTCGTGCTTCCGGGGATGTACCGGAAGCCCATCGTCTTGTCGTTCTGTGAAGGAGGTTTTCCCATGCAACAGGTCATAACAGAATTGCTGAAAGGATCGTATGGTGAAGTTCGATTGAACGAACCGCTTGCCCCTTATACCACATGGAAAATCGGCGGTCCGGCCGATGTTCTGCTCATTCCGCAGGACAAAAGCCGATTGATCAGCGCCGTTAAGCTGCTCCATCAGCACGATATCCCATGGATTGCGCTCGGCCGAGGCTCTAATCTGCTTGTAACCGATAAAGGCATCCGGGGGGTCGTGATCAAACTGGGGCATGCGCTGGAGACCGTGCGTTTCGAAGGAGAGTACGCCTTTGCCGGCGGCGCATATTCGTTCATCAAACTGTCGGTCATGGCAGGCAAGCAAGGATTGACCGGGTTGGAGTTTGCCGGAGGTATTCCGGGAACCGTGGGAGGCGCCGTTTACATGAACGCCGGGGCGCATGGGTCGGATGTGTCGCGCATTTTACAGCGGGTTGAAGTGCTGCTCCCGACAGGGGAGTTGGTGACGATGCAAAAAGATGATTTGGCGTATGCTTACCGGCATTCGATTCTGCACACGAATCCGGGGATTGTGACGGAAGCTGTCTTTAAGCTTAGCTATGGGGACCGGAAGGAGGTCGCAGCGGCCATGGCAGCCTATAAAGACAGGCGGCTGAGAACGCAGCCGCTTCAGCTTGCCTGCGCGGGAAGCGTATTTCGTAACCCGGAAGGGCATCATGCCGCAAAGCTGATTGAAGAGGCCGGACTCAAGGGCTTAAGGGTCGGTGACGCCCAAGTATCGCCACTGCACGCCAACTTCATTGTCAACACCGGGCAAGCGACAGCCCACGACGTGCTCACCCTGATCGAACAAGTGCGAAATGCCGTTTCGGAGCGGTTCGGAGTTCGTCTTGTACCTGAAGTATTGGTGGTGGGTGAGCGGTAAATCGGAGGTGGGACTTTGGAAAAGTTGGTTATCGAAGGCGGGAAACCTCTATCGGGAGCCATCAGAATTCACGGCGCAAAGAACGCTGCACTGCCCATACTTGCGGCAAGCATCATGGCAAAAGGTACAATAATGATTCAAAATGTGCCCGATTTGTCCGATATCCATGTTATGTTGGGTATTTTGCGTGCCCTCGGCTGTCAAGCCGAGCTTAAGGGCGATGCTGTCATTGTGAACACACATGGCGTTCATCAGTTTCACATTCCCGAGAGCCTGATGAGCCAGATGAGGTCTTCTATTTTCCTTATGGGTCCGATGCTGTCCCGTCTGGGGAAAGTGGAGCTTTATCAACCCGGAGGCTGTGCCATCGGAGAACGAAAGATCGATCTGCATTTGCAGGGATTGGCTGCCATGGGGGCAAGCATTGAGGAGAGCGGCAACAAAATCGTTTGCACGGTCGATGAGCTTGAGGGCGCGGAGATCGTGCTCGATTATCCGAGCGTAGGGGCTACGGAGAACATTATGATGGCCGCCGTGACGGCTCGTGGAATGACCACGATCACCAATGCGGCCAGAGAGCCCGAAATCCAGGATCTGCAAAATTTTTTGAATGCCATGGGCGCCAAAATTATCGGCGCAGGTACCGATACGATTACGATTGAAGGCGTTCGCGAATTGATTCCTTGTTCTTATCGGATTATCCCTGACCGAATCGTAACCGGAACGCTGATGATTGCCGCTGCGGTTACAAAAGGCAACGTCACGTTGGAGAGGGTAAATCCCTCTCATCTGACCTCCGCGATTCACGTATTGAAGAGGGCAGGTGTTCAAATCACGATTAACGGTGATATAATGAACATATGTGCCAAAGCCCGGCCCAAAGCCGTAGGGTGGGTCGTCACTTCTCCTTATCCTTCATTCCCGACGGATCTGCAGTCGCAAATTATGGTACTGTTGAGCTTGGCGGACGGCGCCAGCATTATAAAAGAAACCGTGTTTGAGGGCAGATTCAAGCATGTCGATGAGCTTTCGCGCATGGGTGCGGATATTCGGGTGGATCTGAATGCGGCGTTTATCCGCGGGGTGTCGAGGTTGTACGGGGCCACGGTAGAGGCAACCGATCTGCGTGCGGGCGCCGCACTGGTCATTGCAGGCCTTGCCGCCCAAGGAACGACGATCATCGAGCAGATTCACCATATCGATCGCGGATATGAGCATATCGAGCACATGCTGAGCGCTTTGGGCGCCAGTATTGAACGGATTACTCCCGTTAGGGCGGAGTAGCTATATTCATCCATATGACCATAACCGTTGAAATATCCCTTTTCCCCTGCGGGAAGGGAATTCAGCGGTTTACATATTATTCCTGAGCTCGGGAGGATTTCCATGACTTCAGAAGACAGGCTTCCGGTCATCAAAAAACCTGCACCGAGAAACCGCAGCAGCAAAAGGCTGCTTCTGTTTCTTTTCGTTTTCTTCATTACGCTGCTTCTCGTGCTGTTCTTTCAATCATCGCTGAGCCAGATTACGGAAATCGAAGTTCAAGGGCAAGAGCTTGTGTCTGCGGAAGACGTCAAGGCAGCCGCCGCGGTAAAGCCGGGGGACCATTTTTTCTCTGTCTCTTCCAGCGGGATTGCAGAGAAGGTCAAAGCCTTAAGAATGATAGAATCCGTGCAGGTGTCCAAGCATTTTCCCGGGCGGATTTTGATCGAAATAAAGGAATACCCGAGGGTGGCCTATCAAATCGGTGAGGACGGCCGCATCGAAGCGCTGCTTGCGGATGCCAGCGTGGTTCCGGTGACGCTTCAGGGATTTGTGCCGGACAAGCCGTTGTTAACGGGCTGGGGCAAGGATGATCCGCTCAAGACCCAGCTTTGCCTAACGATGTCCAAGCTGTCCGCTGCTTATTTTGCCGACGTATCGGAAATCAAGCCTGACCCGAGCTCATCGTATCCGGACAAAATTAAGATGTATACCCGCTCGCAATTCGAAGTTCAGACCACGATAGGATATCTGCCGGAAAAAATCATACATTTAAACACGTATATTGCTAATTTAAAAGAAAATAACCAATCAGGCGGAGTATTGAGGTTATTGGAAGCCGATTCCCACACGCCTTTACCGTTCGAACAGGGCAGAAAAGAGGGAGACGCCAATACCCGGCTTCAAGCCAATAATTGAAAAATCCGGCTACTCAACCTTACAAAAAAATGATAGAATTGTAATTATGGTATATTTTATGCGCTTATTCCGAAAAAAATTGCGAGAAAAAGAGGAAACGAACGAGCTGTGTGGAATAACTACAGGAGGTTTGCTGGCCAAGGCTCGTTTACATTACATATCACAGGAGGTGCCACAGGTTGAGCAGCAATGACATCATTGTTAGTTTGGACATCGGTACATCCAAAGTTCGTGCTATTATTGGGGAAGTCGTTAACGGCACCATTAATATAATTGGAGTTGGATCTGCCGACTCGCAGGGAATCCGCAAGGGAGCAATCGTTGATATCGACCAAACGGTGCAATCGATTCGAAGTGCGGTGGATCATGCGGAGCGGATGGTGGGCATTCAAATAGCGGAAGTGTATGTTGGTATTTCCGGCAATCATATCTCTTTGCAGTCCAGTCATGGCGTCGTGGCCGTGTCAAATGAAGACCGTGAAATCGGGGATGATGACATAGAACGTGTCATTCAAGCCGCCAGGGTCATTCCTTTGGCTCCCGAGAGGGAAATTATCGGTGTTGTCCCCAATCAATACGTGGTGGATGGCACGGATCAAATTCATGATCCCAGAAGCATGATCGGCGTAAGGCTGGAAGTGGAAGCGACGATTATAACCGGCACCAAAACAGCCATTCATAATTTGCTCCGCGTTGTTGAGAAGTCCGGTCTGAAGGTAGCCGGCTTGGTGCTTTTATCGCTGGCCGCAGGCCATCTGGCTTTGTCCAAGGATGAGAAGGCGATTGGCACCGCATTGGTGGATATCGGTGCGGGAGCAACCACCATTGCTGTGTTTAATGAAAATAATTTGGTTGCGACAACCACGCTTCCGATCGGCGGCGAGTATATCACCAATGACATTGCATACGGGCTCAGGACGCAAGCGGATATCGCCGAGAAAATCAAGCAGAAATTTGGATGCGCCATGGTGGAACATGCGGCTGATGATCAAGTGTTCAAAGTGAACCGTCTCGGCAGCAATGTGGACAAGGAGTACTCACAGGTCGATTTGGCGAATATTATCGAACCGCGCGTACAGGAAATATTTCATTTGATAAAGATGGAAGTGCTAAGGCTGGGATTCAGTGATTTGCCGGGCGGGTATGTATTGTCCGGCGGGACCGTTTCTTTGCCCGGGGTGCTGGCTGTCGCGCAATTGGAGCTGGCATCGTCTGTCCGAATCGCCGTTCCGGATTATATCGGCGTTCGGGATCCCGCATTTACAAGCGGAGTAGGGATTATTCAATACGCATCCAAATATTTGCGCGGCTCCAAACAAAACACCGGCGTGAAAAAGCTGGTCAGCAAAAAGACGTCTTCCGGTCAAGAGCAAAAGCCATCGGCCATGGAACGGTTTAAAAACTGGTTAAGCGAATTTATATGATCGAAAAAGCTTGCACGATGAAAGCCTAATGAGGGGGAAGACGCTAGTATGTTTGAATTTGACATGGACATGGACCAGTTAGCGAAAATAAAAGTCATTGGCGTCGGCGGCGGCGGCAGTAATGCCGTCAACCGAATGATCGACAACGGAGTGAGGGGCGTCGAGTTTATTACCGTCAATACGGACGCTCAGGCTCTGCATCTTGCCAAATCGGAGCAAAGGCTGCAGATCGGGGATAAGCTGACGCGCGGTCTCGGAGCGGGAGCGAATCCCGAGGTAGGCAAGAAAGCGGCGGAGGAATCGCGCGAACTGATTTTGAACGCCCTGAAGGGTTCCGATATGGTGTTCGTTACAGCCGGAATGGGCGGCGGCACGGGAACCGGCGCAGCGCCGGTCATTGCCGAAATCGCTAAAGAATGCGGCGCTTTAACCGTAGGTGTCGTTACCAGACCCTTTACGTTTGAAGGGCGCAAACGGCACATACAGGCGGAACAGGGGATCGCGGCCTTGAAAGAAAAGGTCGATACGCTGATCGTTATTCCGAATGACCGTCTGCTTGAAATTGTCGATAAGAAGACTCCGATGCTGGAAGCGTTCCGCGAAGCGGATAACGTGCTCCGTCAAGGGGTTCAAGGGATCTCCGACTTGATCGCAGTTCCCGGTCTGATTAACCTGGACTTTGCTGACGTGAAGACGATCATGACGGAGCGCGGCTCCGCGTTGATGGGGATCGGCGTGGCCACGGGCGAAAACCGTGCGGCTGAAGCGGCAAAGAAAGCAATCTGTTCCCCGCTGCTGGAGACCTCCATTGACGGCGCGCGCGGCGTGCTGATGAACATTACCGGCGGGATCAACCTGTCGCTGTATGAAGTGAATGAAGCGGCCGATATCGTAGCGTCCGCTTCCGATATGGAGGTCAACATGATTTTTGGCGCCGTCATCGATGAATCCCTGAAGGATGAGATTATGGTAACGGTGATTGCCACCGGCTTCGAGGACAAGCCTGCGGCAAATCCCGGCGCAAGAAAGCCTGCCGGAACGGGCAATGTTCAACAGGAACCGTCGGATTCCCGATTGGGTAATCTTCGGCCTTTCGGAGGACAACCCTCCGGAGATCAGTTGGATATTCCCGCTTTCCTGCGTAATCGCAACCGGGGCGGTTTTGATAAGTAAATTCAATATTTCAGGTACTAACGAGCAGTCGCCTCTGCATAAGAGGCGGCTTTTTTTATTCCAGCGTGACTACACCAAGCTCTTGCTTTCTCCTGGCGAACTTTTCATACCCTTCCGCTATACGACAAAAAAAGTCACCCGCTATCGGCATGTTTAGACAGACTTTGGAATAGGATTGCTATATACTTGTCTCATTCGCGACGGAGAAGGGGCAGATGGCAGGAGGTTACGGGAAATGATCGTGTATATCGATGTCATTTTCCTGTTTAACGTGTTGATTGACGGCATTTTGCTATGGACGACAGCCTGGTCGCGCAAGCTCAGCTTTCGCTGGTGGAGACTCGCGCTTTCCGCGGCGATCGGCGGCAGCTACGCCATCCTGCTGTTTTTCCCGCCGTTATCGTTCTTATACACGTTTGCGGTCAAGTTTGTGTTGTCCTTGCTGATGCTGCTCACGGCATTCGGATTTGGAGGATTACAGCATTTTGTCAGAAATCTCGGAGCCTTTTACCTTATTAATTTTGCTGCGGCCGGCGGGGTTGTCGGGTGTGTGTACTTTTGGCAATCGTCGGGCGAATTTGTGCAAGGGATTTTGATCAGCCGTGATCTCAAGGTGACGCTCCCGCTGCTGCTGTTTTCGATCCCTTTTACCGTATGGATTTATCGGCAGGTGACGCAGGCGCTCAGGCGGAAGCAGGAGCTGGCGGCGTTTACAGTGAAAGTGGATGTACATATCGACGATTATGCTTCCAGCTGTACCGGACTGATTGATACGGGAAATCAGCTGTACGACCCCTTAACCAAGACGCCTGTAATGGTGATGGAGGCCGCACAATGGGGAGAGCACTTGCCGGAAACGTGGATGGCCAAAATCCGGCGTGCGGAAGTCGATCAATTGGTTTCGTTGATCGGAACGGAGCCTTTTATATGGCAGGATCGGCTTCGGCTGGTCCCTTATCGGGGGGTGAACCGCAGTACGCAATTTATGCTGGCGATCAAACCGGATCGGGTCGTCATCACAACTGAAGGCAAACAGATCGAGGCGACGAAGGTTTTGATCGGTCTGGACGGCGGGAGGCTCAGCTCAGACAATGCCTATCAAGCCATCATTCATCCTGCGCTTATGGAAATTGACCGGCCTTGATTTTCAGGAACGGTCGTCCCGGTTCTCGCCCGGTCCGCATAAATCAACTGTACCGATTAGGTGGCCATATCGCTCGGAAACACCAGACGAATGCACAGATGAGCGGGACGGCCAACCTGAGAAGACATTCAGGGTAGGAGGAAGGTTTAATATGTTAGTCAAGTGGAAGCTGATGATGCAGATCGCGTATTTCCGTCTTTTGCTGCTGCTGGGGTTAAAGGGAGAAGAAATATACTACATCGGAGGAAGCGAAGCGCTTCCGCCCCCGCTTACCCGCGAAGAGGAAGAATATTTGCTGGAGAAGCTTCCGTCCGGTGATGCGGCCATACGAGGGATGCTGATTGAACGAAATCTCCGGCTCGTGGTTTACATCGCACGCAAATTTGAGAATACCGGGATTAACATTGAAGACCTCGTATCGATCGGTGCGATTGGTTTGATTAAGGCCGTAAATACGTTCGACCCGGAAAAAAAGATTAAATTGGCCACCTATGCATCCCGCTGTATCGAGAATGAAATTTTAATGTACCTGCGCCGCAACAGCAAGATCCGTACGGAGGTGTCGTTCGACGAGCCTTTGAATATCGATTGGGATGGCAATGAACTGCTGCTGTCCGATGTGCTTGGAACCGAGAACGATACGATCTACCGCAATATCGAGGAGCAGGTAGACCGTAAGCTGCTGCATAAAGCGCTCGATAAGCTGTCGGAACGGGAGCGGATCATCATGGAGCTGCGTTTTGGTTTGCAGGACGGCCAGGAAAAGACACAAAAGGATGTAGCGGATATGCTGGGCATTTCACAGTCCTATATTTCCCGTTTGGAAAAACGCATTATTAAGCGGCTGCGCAAAGAATTCAACAAAATGGTGTAAACTGGTAAAAAAATTTTTCGTTTTCCGTGAAAGCGAAATCTTCCTTGCGGGATATGACTTTGGTCGATTTGGTGTTCCCCGCAGGCGCGTCGGGAGGTCGTAGGCTTGCGCATAAAAATGCGTCCCCAGGAGATAATTAACAGTAATGTTTCTCCTTGGGAGGTAATCGCGGTGACCCGAAACAAAGTCGAAATATGCGGCGTCGATACGGCTAAGCTTCCGGTTTTGACCAATGCGGAAATGCGTGAACTTTTCGTTCAGCTGCAAACGAATCATGAACGATCTGCAAGAGAGAAATTAGTCAACGGCAACCTCAGGCTGGTGCTGAGTGTGATTCAGCGCTTCAATAACCGCGGGGAATTTGTCGACGATCTGTTTCAAGTAGGATGTATTGGACTGATGAAGGCGATTGATAATTTTGATTTGAGCCAAAATGTGAAGTTTTCAACGTATGCGGTACCGATGATTATCGGTGAAATTCGCCGTTATTTACGGGACAACAACCCGATTCGAGTTTCCCGGTCCTTGCGTGACATCGCTTATAAAGCGCTGCAGGTAAGGGATCAGCTTACGAATCAAAATTCGCGCGAACCGACGATATATGAAATTTCCGAGGTGCTGAACGTACCGAAGGAGGATGTGGTATTCGCGCTTGATGCTATTCAGGATCCGGTATCGTTGTTCGAACCGATCTACCATGACGGCGGCGATCCGATCTATGTCATGGACCAAATCAGCGATGACCGCAATAAAGACGTTTCCTGGATCGAAGGCATCGCGCTTCGGGAGGCGCTGCACAAGCTCAATGACCGTGAGAAGATGATATTGTCCATGCGTTTTTTCGACGGGAAGACCCAGATGGAGGTGGCCGACGAGATCGGCATTTCTCAGGCGCAAGTATCGCGGCTGGAGAAGTCGGCGATCTCGCAAATGCAAAAGCACGTTAAAAACTAAAATGACTTTCGATCGAAAATCCGACCTGCCCCGATTGAAGGGAACGGTCTTTTTTTGTGCCGGTAAGGTATTTTGCAGAGGTTTCTCATATATATAGTAAAAAAGGCTGGTTCAAATAACCAAGTCTTCACGGTGGTGGATAACAGCATGAAAATATCCGACCTTCAAATGAAGGATGTCATCAATATTGTAGACGGCAAAAAGCTGGGGCAGATCAGCGACCTGGAGCTCGATTTGTGGCATGGCCGGATTGATGCCGTCGTGGTGCCGAGCGGAACGCGTTTTTTCGGCCTGCTTAGCGGCGGCGGGGATGTGATCATACCGTGGGAAAACATTGTGAAGATCGGAATGGATGTCGTACTGGTCAAGCTGGAGGATATTCCAAGCTACCGCCGGCATGACGAGACGAATTTTGCTTATGAATATTATCGGCAGCACCGCGATTAAACGGAACCGGATCGTGGAGGCTTAGGAAACTGGTTTGAAGGATTCCTGTCCCGGCTGACAGCAGGACAGGATGTTCTTTTTTTCCGTTTCGTGTATACTTGTTAATATTCTGACAGCAGGGGGATGGATGTTGATGCAAACGTCGGAGCCTTTCGAACTTGTCAAGGCCGATAATGGCTGCGGACTGCTGCTGCTTACCGGTTTTATGCGCTTAAATCCCAGGCTGACCGCCGGATTTACGACACGGATCGGCGGAGTCAGCCGGGGGGATTATGATAGCTTGAATTGCGGGCTCCATGTGGCGGATGCTCCGGAGGATGTGGTGGAGAACCGCAGACGGCTGGCCGGAGCGCTTGCCGTGCCTTTTGAGTCCTGTACCTACGCAGAGCAGGTGCACGGCAAAGAGGTCCAAGTGGTAACGAGGCGGCAGCGTGGAGCGGGCCATGATTCCAGAGAAGGAGCGCTACAGGACAAAGACGGCTTTATCACCAACGAGTCGGGAGTTTACCTGCATGCACTTTTTGCCGATTGTGTGCCGCTGTACTTTTATGATCCGGTACATAAGGCTGTAGGATTGGCTCATGCGGGCTGGAAAGGGACGGCGCTGGAGATTGCCAAGGCCGTTACTGAGGCGATGAGCGCCGCATATGGCACAAAGCCCCGCGAGCTGAAGGCGGCCATCGGGCCTTCCATTGGCATGTGCTGCTATGAAGTGGACGATGCAGTCATTGTGCGGATGGACAAAGTGATCGGAGAGCCGGGGTTGAGGTACAAAGATGAAGCCATAGGGGAAGTCCCTCCGCTGTATACCCGAAAACCGAACGGAAAATATAATTTAAACTTGCAACAAATAAACCGACAAATTATGATAAAAGCAGGAATTTTGCCATCAAATATCGAAATAAGTGGTTTATGCACAAGCTGTCGGCTCGATCTGTTTTACTCGCACCGCAAGAATGGCGGGTCAACGGGCCGCATGGCCGCATGGATCGGTTTGCGGGAATAAGCCGGTTTGAGGATCTTCCCATTCGGGGCTTTTGAACTCACGCTTGACGCAAGCCGGGAGGTAGGTGAATCTTTACAATGACATTGGAATTGCAAGCTCGCTTAAACGAGGTAAAAGGAAAGATTGCTGCGGCGTGCACGCGGGCGGGAAGAGATCCGCAAGAGGTGAGGATCATCGCCGTCACCAAGTACGTGTCGCTGGCTGCAACGGGGCAGGTTCTGCAGCAAGGGCTGACCGATATCGGAGAAAACCGCTGGCAGGATGCCGCGGCCAAATGGGAAGCTTTCGGCGATCGGGGGACTTGGCATTTCATAGGCCATCTGCAAACGAATAAAGTCAAGGATGTTGTCGGCCGGTTCGCCTACATTCATTCATTGGACAGGCTGTCGCTTGCCAAAGAAATAGAAAAGAAAGCGGCTTCCCTGGGAATGGAGATGCCGTGCTTCATCCAGCTTAACGTCTCCGGGGAAGAAACCAAATACGGTCTGGAGCCGGAAGCGCTGTTCGACTTCGTCAAAGAAATTCGCGAATATCGCCATATCCGAATTGCAGGTTTAATGACAATGGCGCCTTATGAGACGGAGCCGGAGCAAACCCGTCCCGTATTCCGGGGGTTAAGAGAGTGGCGCGATCGACTGAATCGGGAAGGATTGCTCGATTACGAAGTCGGTCACCTATCGATGGGGATGTCCAACGACTTTGAAGTCGCGGTTGAAGAAGGGGCGACTTGGGTGCGTCTCGGTTCTATTCTGGTGGGAAAAGAGTGAGGCTGTAAGAAATACGAAGGAGGAGTGGACATGGGCGTCATGAACAAATTCATGAATTTAATCGGTTTGCAGGAAGAAGAAGTAGTGGAGCGCGAACGTATCGTAGAACAGCATGAAGAAGTTGAAACCCCGGCGCAGGATACACGTAAACATAAGGGGAACGTTGTGAGCATTCACTCGCAAAAAAATGTCCGGGTCGTGCTGAACGAGCCGCGCACCTATGAAGAGACGCAGGAAATTGCCGATCATTTGCGCTACCGGCGTCCGGTGGTGGTCAATTTGCATCGCGTTCGTCCGGACCAGGCGACCCGGATCGTCGATTTTTTGAGCGGAACCGTGTACGCACTGAGCGGCTCGATATCGAAAATTGGCCCCAACATCTTTTTGTGTACTCCGGATACCGTAGAAATTCACGGTTCGATCTCGGAAACCATGAATCATGACGAAGGATAGCCCCCACTAAACAAAACGAGGTGAACAGCTTGATTGAGGGTTACATACGCACTCTGGTCGATATCTACCAATACGTACTCATCGCCTATGTTCTGCTCTCCTGGCTGCCGAATGCGCGGGAAAGCTTTATCGGAGAATTTCTGGGAAAGCTGTGCGAGCCGTATTTGAGCATCTTCCGCCGCTTTATTCCGCCCATTGGCGGGATGATCGATATTTCTCCGATCGTGGCGCTGATTGCACTCCGGTTCGTTGGCGAAGGGATTGTCGCGATCGTGTCCGCTATTTTTTAAGCCATCGGGCGGAACGGTGCATGGAGACGAAGGAGATTTTGACGAATGAATGAACATATTTATGCCCACTTCCATCCGGATGAACACCGGTTTGTGGACAAAGCGGCCGAATGGGTGGAGCGGGCGGAGCAGCACGCTGTCAAACTTACCGATTTTTTGGACCCGCGCCAGGCATTTATCGTTACGTCGCTGGTGAACCGGAGTGCAGATGTTCACGTGCGCTTTGACGGAGGCCATCCCGGCGCCGAGCGCAAACGGGCATTCATCGCTCCGGATTACCGCGTATTGGACGACGAAGACATGGGCATTTGCCTGATCGGAGTGACTTCGCCCGACGAGAAGCTGCAGCAGCTCGATCACGGGGACTATATGGGAGCGATCTTAGGGCTTGGCATCAAGCGCGATAAGGTGGGCGACATCTATGTCCGACCGGACGGCTGCCATTTTCTCGCCGCCGCCGAGGTCGCCGATTATATCCGGCTGAACCTGAACGCTGTCCATCGTGTGCATGTGCAAACCGAGCTGCTGCCTTTGGACCGTCTTATCAGCACAGAGGTCAAGCTGGACGAGATGAGCCTGTCGGTCGCTTCACTGCGCCTGGACGGTATTGTCAGTGATGTATACCGGTTGAGTCGCGCCAAAGTGCTGATCCCGATTAAAGCGGGGCGGTGCAAGGTTAACTGGAAGCAGGTGGAAGATCCGAGCAAGCCGCTAAAACAAGGGGATGTCGTATCTCTTCAGGGCTTCGGACGCTTCAAGCTGCTTGAGGTCGAGGGTGTGACCAAAAAGGGAAGGTACCGCGTGAAAATCGGCAAGTATGCTTAAGCCGATTTTTTTTTGTTTGCGATTGCAGGAAATTGCAGTCAATTGTCGAATATAGCAATACGTGATTAGGTTGGTTGCTAAATTTGCAGGAGGTGCAACAATGGCTTTAACCCCGCTCGACATACATAATAAGGAATTCAAACGGTCATTTCGCGGTTATGATGAGGATGAAGTCAATGAGTTTTTGGATCAGGTGATCAAGGATTATGAAGTGTTAATCCGTGAAAATAAAGAATTGCAGAATCAGCTGAACGCGATTCAAGAACGGCTGGATCATTTTGCCAACATTGAAGAAACGTTAAGCAAGACCATCATCGTCGCGCAGGAAGCGGCCGATGAAGTCAAGACGAATGCGAAGAAGGAAGCGCAGCTGATCCTTAAGGAAGCGGAGAAGAATGCAGACCGCATCATCAACGAAGCCCTCTCGAAGACACGCAAAATCGCCATGGAAACCGAGGAGCTGAAAAAACAGGCGTCGATTTATCGCACGCGTTTCCGCACGCTGATTGAGGCGCAGCTGGAACTGCTCAGCAAAGAAGACTGGACTTCTCTCGAACGCATGGAAGTAGAGCAGCCATAAAGCAAAGCCAGTGACATATACGGCTGCACCCGGGTTCATGCCTGTTTTTGACCGGAGCTGCACTCGGATGTTGACGCCGCCGCTGATTTCCGCTATACTCCACTCTATAAGTGAACATGAGTGAAAGCGATGATTGGGACGAGTACTTGGCGTCAAGCTGATGTCAGCGAACCGGGGGTTGGTGCGAGCCCGGACTTTGGCGGCGAAGGAATATCACCCATGAGCATCTCTTGAACCGATTAGAAGTAAAGAGCATCGGCTGATCCCGTTATCGATCATGGAGCGAAGACGCTTCGGTGAAAGGGCAGGTTGGCTGGCTTGAATGGTCAAGCGATCGCCCTGTATTCGTTTGTGTCTTAATTTGGGTGGTACCGCGAGACTTCTCGTCCCTAAGGGATAAGAAGTCTTTTTTGCGTTTATATCAAGTAAGGAGTGAATGGTGCAATGGCAATGGATTATGGCAAAACATTGAACCTGCTGCAGACCGATTTTCCGATGCGCGGAAATCTGCCGCAGGCCGAACCGAAGATGCAGCAGCGCTGGGAAGAAATGGACATTTATCGTATGGTTCAGGAGAGCCGTAAAGGCAAACCGAAGTTTATACTGCACGACGGCCCGCCGTATGCGAACGGCGATATTCATATAGGTCATGCGTTAAACAAGATCATCAAGGATATTATCGTCCGCTTCAAAACGATGCAGGGCTATGACGCTCCTTACGTGCCCGGCTGGGATACGCATGGGCTGCCGATCGAGCAGGCGATTGCCAACAGCGGCAAGGTTGACCGGAAGAAGATGAGCGTGCCCGAATTCCGGGACTACTGTAAAGCGTATGCCTTGGAATGGGTTGAAAAGCAAAAGGCCCAGTTCAAGCGTCTTTCGATCCGCGGGGATTGGAACAACCCTTACATCACGCTTCAGCCGAAGTATGAGGCGCAGCAAATCCGCGTTTTCGGCGGAATGGTGAATAAAGGCTATATCTATAAAGGGCTGAAGCCGGTCTATTGGTCTCCGTCGTCCGAAAGCGCCCTGGCGGAAGCTGAAATCGAGTACAAAGACAAAACGTCCACTTCGATCTATGTTGCTTTTGAAGTGAAGGACGGTAAGGGCAAGCTTCCGGAGGATGCGTCCATCGTCATCTGGACCACAACGCCATGGACACTTCCCGCTAACCTGGGGATCAGCCTTCACCCGGATTTCGATTATGCTCTGGTGGAAACCGGCGGCAAAAAATATGTGCTGGCCCAAGGACTTCTGGAAGCTGTCTCCAAGGAAATCGGCTGGACCGATGTTAAGGTATTGTCCACCCTAAAGGGAAGCGAGCTGGAATATGTACTCTGCAAGCATCCGTTTTATGACCGTACTTCACTTGTGATGGTTGGCGAGCACGTAACGCTAGATGCCGGTACCGGATGTGTGCACACGGCGCCGGGCCACGGCGAGGACGACTTTGTGATCGGGCAAAAATACAACCTCGGCGTGCTTTGTCCTGTAGATGATCAGGGGCATTTTACTTCGGAGGCCCCGGGCTTTGAAGGGCTGTTTTATGAAAAAGGAAATAAGATCATCACGGAGAAGCTGCAGGAATCCGGGCATCTGCTTCATATGACCACGATCCAGCACCAATATCCGCACGATTGGCGGACGAAAAAACCGGTGATTTTCCGTGCTACGGAACAGTGGTTTGCGTCTGTCGACGGATTCCGCCAGGCCATGCTGGATGAAATCAAAAGACTCAAATGGACGCCGGAGTGGGGGGAAACCCGCCTGCATAACATGATTGCCGACCGTGGAGACTGGTGTATTTCACGGCAGCGCGCCTGGGGCGTTCCGATCCCGATTTTCTACTGCCGGAGCTGCAGCGAGCCCCTGGTCAGCGAAGCGACGATTGAGCATGTGGCATTGATTTTTGAACGGGAAGGCTCCAATGCCTGGTTCTTGAAGGATGAGAAACAGCTGCTTCCGGACGGGACCGTATGTTCGAAATGCGGGCACGATCATTTCCGCAAGGAAACCGACATTATGGATGTCTGGTTCGATTCCGGTTCAAGCCATTCCGCTGTACTGGAAACGCGCGAAGAGCTGCAGTGGCCTGCGGATCTGTACCTGGAAGGCTCGGACCAATACCGCGGCTGGTTCAACTCTTCGTTGATTACCTCGGTGGCGGTCAAGGGCTCTGCACCGTACAAAGGAATTTTGAGCCATGGCTTTACGCTGGATGGAGAAGGCCGCAAAATGTCCAAATCGCTGGGCAACACGGTAGATCCGAACCAGGTATCGAATAAGCTGGGCGCCGACATTTTGCGTTTGTGGGTATCGTCTACGGATTACCAGTCGGACGTGCGCATCTCGGATAACATCCTGAACCAAATTTCCGAAGGATACCGCAAAATCCGTAATACGCTCCGGTTCTTGCTCGGGAATCTATATGATTTCAACCCGGCGACAGACCGGGTAAGCGTGGATCAAATGAACGAGCTGGACCGTTATGCGCTGGTGCGATTGCACCGGATGGCAGAACGTGTCATCGAAGCATACGACAACTATGAATTCCATGTGGTCTATCAGGCTGTGCACCATTTCTGCGCGGTGGAGATGAGCGCCTTCTATCTCGATATTCTGAAGGATCGTCTGTATGCGAGCGCGCCGAAGGATCCGCAAAGAAGAGCGGCACAAACCGTATTATATGATGCCCTCACGGCAATAACTAAATTGATCGCACCGATTTTGCCGCATACGGCCGATGAGGTTTGGAACTATATCCCCGGAATAGAGCTGCCCAGCGTACAAATCGCAGAGCTTCCGCAGGTGGACAGAAGCTTGTTTGACGGCCAGCTGGAAGAGAAGTGGGAGAAGTTCACGGAACTGCGCGACGACGTGCTGAAGTCGCTTGAGGAGGCCCGTAAGGCTAAGCTGATTGGAAATTCGCTCAGCGCGGCGGTTCATTTGTACCCGGATCAGGAGACGCAGCAGTTTTTGAGCGGCTTCGACCGGCTGGATCTGCTGTTTATCGTATCGGCCGTACATGTGCATGAGGCCGGCGCTGCGATTCCGGAGGACGCTCATGCCTATAAAGGCATGTCGGTGAGCATTTCCGTAGCGGAAGGCGAGAAGTGCGAACGCTGCTGGATCGTCACGCCGGAAGTCGGCCATCATGAAACGCATCCTTCGCTTTGCAAACGTTGTGCCGAAGTTTTGGAGTCGGGTGTAGAAGCGTAAAACAGATCAACGAGCTGATCCGAGGGAATCAAACCCAAGGATAAGCTCGTTATTTCTAGGACTTATCCTCGTCCTCCAGGGTTCGATCCGGCTCAAGCAGCCCATAGCCTTCACCGCTTCGCATATAATCTTTATAAGCTTTATTGCGGACAACAGTGACATGCTGACCGTACATGTCGGTGGCCAAAAAGCTTTCGAACGGTTCCACATAGCCGACGGCTTCATCGGCCTCGATTTCCATTTCGTTATAGCTGTCCGCTTCATTCGGGTTCTCGGCCATGGCCGGAGAGTTGGACGAGCCCCAGCTTTCTACAATTTGCCAGGCGTCCTCGCCGTCGAATGAATTCTCTTTGGAAAGCTCGTCAAGGCTGGTGCGTCCGAAAGGCGGAGCCAGCAGCTCCTCCTCTGCCGGACGACGGTCGGACGCGTGCGGATCCGGTACGTGATCGACGCAGTACGCTGCTGTCGGGACCGCCTGCAGACGTTCGAACGGAATCGGCGCGCCGCATGTTCGGCATACCCCGTAAGTGCCGTCCTGAATACGTTGAAGCGCCTCTTTGATGTCGGACAGATGACGCTCGGCGTTCTCGAGCAGCGCAATGTCTTTGCCGCGTTCGAACATCTCGGTGCCCAAATCGGCGGGATGGTTGTCATTGGTGGACAGATCACCGGTTTGGACACGCATCTCGTTGCCCAAACCGAAATGTTCGCCGTCTTGCAAATGCTCTTCGAGCCAATGCTTCTCTTCACGCAGCGTGTTCGTCAATTCCTGAAGCTGCTGCGCTGTAAGCGAATGGGATGGTACGGGTCCGCTCGTCATTGAGTAGCCTCCTTTTTACACAATCGCAAGTAACGTTATTTTTCACGGTTCCGGCTGTTCTTAGGCAAGGGAATCGTTGTTAGCACGGAAACGGATAAAGGAGCTGGTACGTTGAAATATTACATCTACGCATTGATCGTGCTGCTGCTGGATCAGGCAACCAAATGGATCATTGTCAGCCAAATGGCGCTGGGAGAAGTTCGTTCAGTCATCGGCGAGTTTTTTCAGATCACGTCACATCGGAACCGCGGCGCCGCCTTTGGCATTTTGCAGGATCAGCGCTGGTTTTTTATTGTGATCACGATCGGTGTTGCCGTAGGAGTGATCTGGTACCTGCAAAAAACGGTAAAGGAAGGCAAAAAGCTGCTCCCGTTTGCTTTGAGCCTGCTGCTTGGCGGCGCACTTGGCAATTTTATCGATCGGGCGTTATTCGGTGAAGTGGTTGACTTTTTGATGTTCCGGTTTCAATTTAACTGGTTCGGTACTCCTGTAGATTATACTTATCCGATTTTTAATGTGGCCGATATGGCCATTGTCATCGGCGTTGTACTGATTTTCGTAGATTCGTTCATCAGCTGGCGTCAGGAAAGCAAACAAAATGCACAAAGCAATACGGAAGGCGGAGATGCGTAAATCATGAGCATAGGGGAAGAACGTGAATCCTCGGACAACCGGTTTGAATGGATTGCCGAGCCTGAAGAAGCGGGAGAAAGAATTGATAAGTTCCTGACGGAAGTATTGGAGGAAGAAGTATCCCGTACACAGGTGCAGCAGTGGGTCAAAGACGGACATGTCACCGTCAATGGAAAGACCGTAAAGCCCAATTATAAATTGTCGGATGGAGATACCGTTGTGCTGATGATGCCGGAGCCTGAGGAGCTGGAGTTGGCGCCGGAGGCCATTCCGATTGAGGTCGTCTACGAAGATTCCGATGTGATTGTGGTCAATAAGCCGCGCGGGATGGTTGTGCACCCGGCACCGGGACATCCGGGAGGGACGCTGGTGAATGCGCTGCTCTACCACTGCAAGGATTTGTCTGGTATTAACGGCATCATGCGTCCGGGGATCGTTCATCGCATCGATAAAGATACGTCGGGGCTGTTGATGGCGGCCAAGAATGATCTGGCCCACAATAGTCTTGCCGAGCAGCTGAAGGCTCATACGGTGAACCGCAAATACTTGGCGCTTGTTCATGGGAACGTGCCCCATGATAATGGTACGGTGGATGCTCCGATCGGCCGCGATCCGAAGGATCGCAAGCTGTACACGGTTACGGAACGAAACAGCAAGCATGCGGTCACTCATTTTGCCGTCATCGAACGTTTCAAGGATTACACCCTGCTCGAGCTGAAGCTGGAAACGGGGAGGACGCACCAGATTCGGGTACATATGAAATTTATCGGCCACCCGCTGGTGGGCGATCCGGTTTACGGCCCGTCGAAAAGCAGGGGAGTCCATATGGAAGGCCAGGCGCTTCATGCCGCCGTGCTTGGTTTCGAGCATCCGCGGACGGGAGAATCACTGCAGTTTGAAGCTCCGATGCCGGAGGATATGGTGAGCGTACTCGAAGTATTAAAAACAAGGTAGAGGAAGAGAAACGGACATGGAGCATTTAGAGCGTCTAGTTAATCCGAGAGTCAAGGACATTCAAATATCCGGCATCCGCAAAATATCCAATCTGGTGGCGACCTATAAGGATGCGATCACACTCACGATCGGCCAGCCCGATTTTCCGACGCCGGAGCATATTTTGCGGTCTGCCGAGCAAGCTATTACAGACCACCGGACCACTTATACCCCTAATCCGGGTATTCTGGAGCTGAGACAGGCAGCCAGCGCTTTTATCGAGAAAAAGTACGGGTTAACGTACGGTGCGGCGGATGAAGTCATTATAACTACGGGCGCAAGTCAAGCGCTCGATATTACGCTGCGTACGATTCTGGACGAAGGCAGCGAGGTGATTCTGCCCGGACCGATTTATCCGGGATATGAGCCATTGGTTCGCCTGTGCGGGGGCGTTCCCGTATACGTGGATACACGGGCCAACGGCTTCAAGCTGACGGCGGAGCTGCTGGAGCCGCATATCACCGGGAAGACGAGATGCATCATCTTGTGCTATCCGTCCAATCCTACAGGTCGCGTCCTGTCGGAAACGGAGCTGTCGGAGATGGCGCGGCTGCTTGCGCAGCGGGATATTTTCGTCATATCCGATGAAATCTACAGCGAGCTGATTTACGACGCGCCTCATCGGTCGATTGCCGCTTTGCCGGGCATGCGGGACAAAACGATCGTGATCAACGGATTGTCCAAATCGCATTCGATGACCGGCTGGCGGATCGGCTTCACGCTGGCGCCCGCTTATTTGTCGCAGCACATGGTCAAAGTGCATCAATATAATGTCACCTGCGCCAGTTCGATCAGCCAGTATGCCGCGGTAGAGGCGTTGACCTCGGGAATGGACGATGCGCAGCCGATGAAAGAAGAATACCGGAAGCGGCGCGATTATGTGTATGACCGGCTGATTGGCATGGGGTTTGAGTTGGACAGACCGGAGGGAGCTTTTTATTTATTTCCTTCCATCGAGCGGTTCGGGTTGTCATCCATGGACTTCACAATGAAGCTGCTGGAAGAGCAGCGAGTGGCTGTTGTACCCGGCGATGCCTTTTCCATTTATGGCGAAGGATATGTCCGTATTTCCTATGCATACAGCATGGAAGTATTGGAACAGGGGATGGAACGGCTGGAAAAGTTCGTTAAGCAGCAAGGCAGATAAAAATGAACATCATTTAACAATGTTGATAAGAAGCCCCGCGATACACTGAAAGAGTGTTGTGGCGGGGTATTTTTTTGATATAATTGAAGATGATAATCATTTTCATAAGAATCAAGCCATTCTGACTGTCAAGGAGTGAAGCCTTTGAGACCTGTACAACCTGTTCGTAAGTCTTCTCTGCATTATATGGGGACAGAGGAGTTTAAACTGGACAGTCTGCAAAACATAGAGCTGTCTGCCGATCATGTATCAATTTTCGGCTTCGTCATGCAGGAAAGCTTGAAGGTGACTCTGGAATCGGAGAGCAGACGCCGGTCAGGCAAAGTGTGGAGCGGGGAATTATTTTTCATTCCTCCGCACTGCCAGTGTACGATTGAGAATCGGGGAGCTGCGGCTTCCCAAGTCATCATAATCCGGTTTGAATGGGATTGGAGCCGCTTATCCATACCGGCGCCATCGGCCCGACCTTTCAGGCCTTCGGATGAATTTCACTTATACAGCTTTAGGATGCCGCAAATCCGCCATTGGATTCAAGATTTCATGAGTGACTGCGGTGACGATGAGCCGGTGCTGTTCTACCAGCTGCAATCGCATTTATACGCAATGGTTTCCTCATTGATGACCTATATTCAAAAGCCGGGGGCAGTGGATGACGTTCTGACCGATTACGTGGAACAGACCAAACGGTATATGCTTGAACACTATAATACGCCGATGGATATTGAAGAGATCGCCCGTCTGTCGGGGGTAAGCCCCAATCGATTTTATCAGTCTTTCAGGAGGCATACAGGGCTCACCCCGCACAAATTCATGACCACGATCCGATTGAATGCCTCGCTATGCCTGCTGGCGAATACGCCGTCATCGGTCATGGAAGTGGCGCACTCCGTCGGTTATTCCGATGAATTATACTTTAGCAGGGTGTTTAAAAAGCATATGGGGATGTCGCCGACGGAATATGCCGCGTGCGCCAAAATACGCATTGCCAATTTATCTCCGGTATTTCAGGGCGATTTATCCGTTCTTGGTATTACACCGAAGCTTACGTTAAGAAGAGGCTGGTCGGATCACCCGGAGAAATATTTGCACCAAATCGAAAGCTGCAGGCCTGAGCTTATTTTTTGCTCTCCCGTACCGGAAGATTTGTACCGGAGATTATGCAAAATCGCCCCGGTCGTCATGCTTCATTGGAAAGGGATGTCCTGGAAGGAGCGGCTGCTGAAAATCAGCGGGATTCTGGGTCTGTCAACCGTTGCCGAGCGGTGGCTGGCTTATTTTGATATGAAGGTGGAAAACGCAAAATTTCATATTCGCCGGCAGTTGGGGGACGAACCCTTTTTATTGGTCGGTTCGTTCGAGGAACAGTTTCGCGTGTTTGGTATGCAGCACAAAAAAATGAGAGATCTGTTTTACGACGAGCTGCAGGTTACGCCGCCTGCCCAGGCCAATAAGGTCAACTTTCATGAAGTCATGACGCTTGGCGAGGTGGCGTCGCTGGATTGCAATAATGTCCTGTTTTTGGTGCCGTCCACGGCTTCAGACGATTACTGTGCAAAGCTGGAGGAAGAATGGCGGCGGCTTAAACGGAACGGGAAGAAGAAGCACTGTCTTTTTATACGTTATGTTGAACCCTTGTTGTACAATCCTTCCATGCACGAAAGCTTGCTTGATCAAACCGTTAATCAACTGCTGCTAACCTCGGGGAAATGAGGAAAATCCATACTCCAAAGAAGAAATATCCATTCATGTTGAGGAGAATTTATGTAAAATAGAAAAAGTGATAATCATTATCACTTGTAATCATCGATTGCATACGTGCTTGTTATGATGCTTTTTATAGGGAGGGCAGCGAAAAATTGCAATAGGCAGCCGTTCCATGATGACGGTGACCGCTCAGCATCATTTTTTTTGGGATCAAATTGAGAATGATTATCTTTATTGATTTTAAAGCGCGTAATCCTAATTTATCGAGTAAGGAACCGTTATGAAAAAAAGATACTTACTGCTCGCTCTCGTCGTCTTATCCGTCACATCCGTATTTATCGGGGTTAAGAACATCTCGATCCTGGATATATTCCATTTATCCGAGGACCAAGCCCACATCCTGATGGACAGCAGGCTGCCCCGGTTAATAAGTATTATTATCGCAGGTGCCAGCATGAGCATCATTGGTCTGATTATGCAGCAGCTGACTCAAAACAAATTCGTATCCCCGACGACAGCCGGAACGATGGACGCGGCCCGATTAGGCATACTGGTGTCCATGCTGATTTTTTCTTCAGCCACTCCTTTGCAAAAGATGCTTGTCGCTTTTGTTTTTGCGCTGCTCGGAACGCTGATGTTCATGAAAATTTTAGACAAAGTGAAGATGAAGGATACGATATTCATCCCTCTTGTTGGCCTTATGTTTGGAAATATTTTGGGCTCGATCACTACGTTTTTTGCCTATAAGCATGATCTCATTCAAAGTATTTCCACATGGCTTCACGGGGATTTTTCCATGATGATGACGGGGCGCTATGAGCTGTTGTATATCAGTGTTCCGTTGGTGGTCATCGCTTATTTGTTCGCCAACCGGTTTACGATTGCGGGGATGGGTGAGGAATTTTCCGTCAATTTGGGACTGAATTACAAACAGGTGGTATACATAGGCTTGATCATTGTAGCGGCCGTATCCTCTGTCGTGCTGCTTACGGTCGGCATGTTACCGTTCCTGGGTCTCATTATCCCTAACATCGTGACGATTTATCAGGGAGATCATCTGAAAAAAAACCTTTCTCATACCGCTTTATTGGGAGCTGTGTTTGTATTATTTTGCGACATCCTCGGCCGGGTCATTATTTATCCGTATGAAATTTCCATAGGCCTTACGGTCGGCGTGATCGGAAGCGGTATTTTTCTTTATTTACTCAAGAGGAGAAAGGCACATGGCTTATAGAGGCAAGCTTGGTTTTCTGGCAATGGCTGCGGTCCTGTTAGTAATCTTGTATTTATTCATCGATGCCGGATCCAATTGGGATTATGTCCTTCCCCGAAGGCTCAAAAAGATTCTTGCGATTATGCTGACTGGCGCTGCCATCGCTTTTTCTACGGTGGTATTTCAAACGATCACCAACAACCGGATATTGACGCCTTCTATGATCGGGTTGGATTCGTTATATCTGTTGGTTCAAACTTCTGTGGTTTATTTGTTCGGCGCGACGACGCTCACGATGATGAACAGCAACGTTCAATTCCTCATCTCGGTCGGGGCGATGATCCTGTTTGCGGGAGTCTTGTATAAATTTCTGTTCAGAAAAGAAGGGCAGCACATCTATTTTTTGCTGCTGGTCGGGTTTATATTCGGGACGCTATTTTCGAACCTTTCGTCATTCATGGAAATGCTCATCGATCCCAATGAGTTTATGGTGGTGCAGGACCGGATGTTTGCCAGCTTCAATAATATCAATACGGATCTTCTTTTGATCTCGTTCCTGGTGGTCTTGGCGACAGCCGTTTATTTTATGAAATATGCCAAGTTCCTGGATGTACTGTCGCTAGGCAAAGAGCATGCCGTCAATTTGGGGATTCCCTACGATCTGGTTGTCAAAAGACTGCTGATCATCGTAGCCGTGCTGATCTCCATTTCGACCGCTTTAGTCGGCCCGATCACATTCCTGGGCTTGCTGGTTGTGAATATCGTCCATCAATTTATACAAACGTACAGGCATACCTATCTGATTTCAGGCTCCATTCTCGTTAGCGTGATTGCCTTGGTAGGAGGTCAATTGATTGTCGAGAGGGTATTCACCTTCTCTACGACGTTAAGCGTGATTATCAATTTCATAGGCGGCGTTTACTTTATTTATCTTCTATTGAAGGAGAATAAGTCGTGGTAGAAGTAAGGGAAGTATCTAAACAATACGGCAATAAATCGGTGGTCGACGATGTTTGTATCAGCATCCCCAAAGGGAGGATCACTTCTTTAATCGGACCTAACGGAGCGGGAAAAAGCACGGTCTTGTCCATGATCAGCCGTCTGATTCCGAAGGATCGCGGAGAAATTTTCATTGACGGTCAGGAAATCGGCCGCTGGAAGAGCGGCGAGCTCGCCAAGAAAATATCGATCTTGAAACAATCCAACCATATCAATATCCGTTTGACGATCAGAGAATTGGTTTCATTCGGACGCTTCCCCTATTCCCAAGGAAAGCTGTCCAAGGAGGATCTGGAGTATGTCGATGAGGCGATCCGTTATATGGAGCTGGAGGATATACAGCATAAATATCTTGATCAATTAAGCGGCGGGCAAAGGCAAAGGGCGTTTATTGCGATGGTCATCGCCCAAAATACAGAATATATCCTTTTGGATGAACCGCTGAACAATCTGGATATGAAGCATTCCGTTCAAATTATGAAAGTGTTGAGAAGAATGGTAGACGAACTGGGCAAAACCATTGTTCTGGTCATCCATGACATCAATTTTGCCTCCTGCTATTCCGACTACATCGTCGCTCTTAAAGACGGGAAGGTCGTTAAAGTGGGAGATACGGATGACATCATCCATCCGTCGGTATTGAAAGAAGTCTATGACATGGATATTCACATAGAGGATATCAACCAGAATAAAATTTGTGTTTATTTTGCTTAATCGATCCGGTATTTTTCAGGCATTATTTTGGTGGTATTCATCATGAGTCCCATGTTGAAGCATCATCAATGTAATTCATAAAACCATTTGTTTAGGAGAGTGACATGAATGAGTAAAAAGCTTTCTTTGATTTTCTTGACCGTGCTGCTGGCCGTTGTTTTTACCGCGTGCGGTACGACGGGCGGCGGAACGACCGATACGGCTGCAAACCTTTCTAACGGCAGCTCCGATGGAGCCCCGGCACCGAAGGTTGATGAAGAATTGACGATCAAGCACCAGCTGGGCGAAACCAAGGTCAAGAAAAATCCTCAGAAAGTCGTTGTTTTTGACTTTGGCACTTTAGATACTTTAGACAAGCTGGGGGTTCAAGTGACAGGCGTACCTCAAGCGAACATTCCTCCTTATCTGTCCAAATATCAGGATGCAAAATATGTGAATGTAGGCAGTTTGAAAGAGCCTGACTTTGAAAAAATCAATCAGATTGGTCCGGACTTAATTATCATTTCCGGCAGACAATCCGAGGCTTATCAAGAGCTGTCGAAGATTGGTCCAACGATTTTTGTAGGCGTGGATAACGCCAAATATATGGAGTCCTTCAAGCAAAATATGACGTTGCTGGGATCGATTTTCGATAAAGCCTCCGCTGTCGAGGAAGAGCTTGCCAAAATTGACGCTACGATCAATAATGTCAAGGAAAAAGCAACGGCAAGCGGTAAAAACGGTTTAATCGTTTTGGTTACCGGCGGGAAAGTCAGCGCTTATGGACCGGGTTCCCGGTTTGGTCTTATTCATGATGTGCTCGGGTTTGCTCCTGTGGAGAAAAATATTGAAGTTTCCACTCACGGCCAAAGCATTTCCTTCGAATTTATCGTTGAAAAAAATCCGGACTACCTGTTTGTGATTGACCGGGATGCCGCTGTCGGCAACGAATCGCCGGCCAAGCAGGTGATTGAAAATGAGCTGGTGAAAAAGACCAAAGCTTACCAAAACGGAACGATCGTTTATCTGGATCCTAACTATTGGTATCTTTCCGGCGGCGGGTTAATATCGGTAGCGGAAATGGCTAAAGAAGTGGAAGCTGGCTTAAAATAAGGAAAAAAACCGAGAGGGGCGTGGCCCTTCTCGGTTTTTCCTTATTTTAACGATTCGATTTCCAGGTCAGGTAACGAGTCATGAGGCCGATAGCCAGATCGATCGAGCGTTCATCAGGCTCGATCTTGGCATGATGCAGGCCGTATGGCGTGCCCACGCCCAGCCAAAACATGAAGCCGGGAATAGATTCCAGAAAATAACCGAAATCTTCACCGGTCATGGCTTCTTTACACTCGATAAGGTCGATGTGATAAGACTGCTGCGTTTCGCGTACCCACTGCATAAACTCGCTGGTGATCTTTTCCTCGTTGTACACCTGCAGGTAATTGGAGCCGTAGTCGATATGAGCCTGACAGGCAAATGCCGTTTCCAACCCATGGACTAAGGCTTCGATGCGGGACTTGACCAGGGTCATCGTGTCCGCCGACAGCGTACGGATGGTTCCTTCCAGACGCGCCTTCTCGGCGATAATGTTCTGCTTCGTGCCGCCGTCGATTTTGCCGATGGTGATTACCGCTGAATCCAACGGATTCACGTTTCGTGCGATGACCGTCTGTAGTTGGCCCACCAGCTGGCAGGCGGCGATCACCATGTCGTTGGCGTTGTGCGGAAACGCCGCATGGCCTCCTTTGCCGGTCAAATCGATGAACAGCTCGGAGGTGTTGGCGAACAGAATGCCGGGCTTTGTGGCAATCGTTCCCACCGGATATTCGGGTGCAATATGCAGAGCGAAAATTTCATCCGGCATCCAATCCTTCAGTTCCTCGCTTTCGAGCATCGGTTTGGCGCCTCCGGGACCCTCTTCAGCCGGCTGGAAGATAAACGTCAGATGGTCTTGGACGGGGTGGCTTGCAAAATGCGTCAGGATACCGAGTCCGATTGCCATGTGCAGATCATGACCGCAGGCGTGCATGTAGCCGGGGTGCTTGGAACGGAAATCGTAGCCAGTATCCTCCTGGATCGGCAGGCCGTCCATATCTGCCCGGTAGCCGAGCCTTTTTTGCGGCTGCGTGCCCCGGACATTGACCAGGACGCCTGTCTTCCACGTGCGGATTTCAATATGTTCCTGCGGAAGGGTGGAGATATAGTCAAGCAAGTACTGCTGCGTCTTGAACTCTTGAAAGCCCGTTTCGGGAATCTGATGCAGGTCGCGGCGCAGTTTCACATAACGGCTTGGAGTGGCAGTGACGCTCACGGTGGGGTTAACCTCCTTTACTTTGGCGGACCTTGACAAAGGCTGATACTAATAGAAAGACCCGGCGTCGCGACGCCGAGCCTGAATTCGACCGATTTACAGATTGCGCAAATCCTTCAAAATTTCGGTTTTGGACTTCGTTTTGTCGTCCACCTTTTTGATGACGCGGGCTGGCGTACCGGCAACGACGCTGTATTCCGGAACGTCTTCTACGACGACGGCGCCTGCGGCAACAACCGAGCCTTTGCCTACGCGCACGCCTTCGAGAATAACGGCATTGGCGCCGACCAGCACGTCATCCTCGATGACAACCGGCTGCGCAGAAGGCGGCTCGATGACGCCGGCAAGGACGGCGCCTGCGCCGATGTGGCACATGCTGCCGATTTTCACGCGGCCGCCGATGACGGCGCCCATGTCGATCATCGTGCCTGCGCCGATGGAAGCTCCGATGTTGATCACTGCGCCCATCATGATGATGGCGTTATCGCCGATGCCGACCATATCGCGGATCACGGCGCCTGGTTCGATGCGGGCATTGATGCCCTTCAAGTCCAGCAGCGGTACAGCCGAGTTGCGGCGGTCGTTCTCGACCACATAATCCTGGATTTTGGAGGAGTTCGCATCAAGCACGCTTTGAATCTCCGCCCAGTCTCCGAAGATGACGCCGGTTTTGCCTGTAATAAACGTTTGAACGTTTTCGCCAAAGGAAATCGACTCGAGGTCGCCTTTCAAGTATACTTTAACCGGGGTCTTTTTCTTGCTCGTTTTAATAAGATTAATAACTTCTTCTGTATTCATTTCAATCGACATAGCTACATTTCCAACTCCTCTATGTATAGTACCGTGAACGATGGGCGATATCCGTCACCAAAGTTCGGGTTGATAGTGAACTACATCTTTTATAGCATAAAATGACCGCTTCCCGCAATCTTTAGGGAATGCTTCGGAACGAAGATTCGCGGTCTATTGACAAGCGATGTCGAACGTGGGATAATTCTTTTTAACTGAATAGCACCTTTAATTTCAGTCCCGTGAGGCTGGCAAGGTGAACGATGAATATGAACGGTCTATCCGGAGCGCGCTGCGGCAGATAAATTCGGGTGAAGTATACCCGCATCCGGAGGCTGAGTTCTGTTCTTGTGCATATACCTTGCCTTATCGGCAAGGTTTTTTTCGTCTCACGACCGATTTCAAAAAGCTCAGGTGGAGGAGGTTGCCCTGCAGATGCAGCAGACCGAGCATGTGCTAATGGATGAGACCGCCATTCGGCGGGCGTTGACGCGGATCGCTCACGAGATTTTGGAAAGAAACAAAGGCTTCGAGAACTGTATGCTCATCGGGATTCGAACGCGCGGAATACACTTGGCTGCCAGAGTGGCTGAGCGAATTCGGGAAATCGAGGGCGTTCCCGTTCCCGTTGGCGAGGTCGACGTGACCAGGTACCGGGATGACCGGAGCAAAGCGGCGGGCGGCGGTGAGGATGCCGCGGCGGCGGAGTCGGTTCCGGATCAACTGGAGATTCGTAATAAAAAGCTGATTTTGTTTGATGATGTACTATATACGGGCCGGACCGTCAGAGCGGCGATGGATGCGCTGATGGATCTGGGCCGGCCGCAAATGATTCAGCTTGCGGTGCTGGTGGACCGCGGACACAGGGAGCTTCCGATTCGGCCGGACTATGTCGGCAAGAACATCCCCACCTCCCGGCTGGAGAACATCGATGTGGAGCTGAAGGAAGTGGATGGAATCGATCAAGTCGTAATTACGGGGCAGAGGGGGCCAAAAGAATGACACTGCAGGTACACACGCATAAGCATCTTCTCGGCACTAAGGGGCTAAGCGCTACGGAGCTCACGTCCATTTTGGACCGGGCGTCCTACTGGGAGGAGTACCCGGTGAAGGTATCGAACCATCTGCAGGGACGCTTTGTAGCCAATATGTTTTTTGAGAACAGCACGAGAACGCGCTTCTCCTTTGAAGTAGCAGAAAAACGGCTTGGAGCCGAAGTGCTGAATTTCACGGCCGCCGTCTCCAGCGTGCAAAAAGGCGAGTCGATATACGATACGGTGCGGACCCTGGAGTCGATGGGGATCGACGCGGGCGTGATCCGGATGAAGCCGAACGGCCTTCTTGCCGAGCTGGCACAGAAAATTAAAGTGCCTCTGATCAATGCCGGCGACGGCAATAACGAGCATCCGACGCAGGCTCTGCTCGACCTGTACACGATGCGCAAACATTTTGGCCACATCAGCGGGCTTCATGTAGCGATTATCGGAGATATTCGGCACAGCCGGGTGGCGCGCTCGAACCTGTGGGCGCTCCGGACGCTCGGGGCCAGAGTAAGCTTCTGCGCTCCTGCAGAAATGCAGGCCGCCGAATTGGCGGAATATGCGCCTTACACCACGATCGACGAAGCGCTGAAGGCCGATGTGGTCATGATGCTCAGAGTACAGCTGGAGCGACATGAAGGCTCTCTGTTCCGATCGGCTGAAGAATACCGCGCCGCTTACGGGCTGACTGTGGAGCGGGCGGCCAAGCTGGCGCCGCATGCGATCATCATGCACCCCGCTCCGGTGAATCGGAACGTAGAAATCGACGACGAACTGGTCGAATGCGATAAATCGAAAATCTTCACGCAAATGAGCCACGGCGTACCGATTCGGATGGCTGTGATCGAGCGGGCTTTAAGTTGAAAATACACGATGCGGAGGTACCGATGGGAATCTGGATTCTGAACGCTGCAGTACTGAATGGCGGCAATGAACTGGCGGCAAAGCATGTTCTTGTGGAAGGAAATCAAATTGAGCGCATCATAGAAGCAGGTACGGCGCCTGACACCTCAGGGCATACGGTCATCGACGCGCAAGGCAAGTTTCTCGCGCCCGGGCTGATCGACATGCACGTGCATTTGCGTGAACCGGGCTTTGAGTATAAAGAAACGATTGCGACAGGAACGCGTTCGGCGGCGCGGGGCGGTTTTACGACCATTGCCTGCATGCCGAATACGCGGCCGGTGACCGACACGGTGGAAACGCTGAAATACGTGCTGAACAAGGCTGAAACCGAAGGGGTTGTGCGCGTACTGCCTTATGCCTGCATCACGAAAAATGAGCTGGGCCGTGAGCTGACGGATTTCGAAGCGCTGAAAGCGGCTGGCGCGATCGGCTTCACCGACGACGGGGTCGGGGTACAAAGCGCTCAGATGATGAAGGACGCCATGGCCAAAGCGGCTTCGATCGGAATGCCGATCATCGCGCATTGCGAGGACAACACCCTGGTGGAGGGAGCGGCCGTAAGCGAGGGAGCGTTCGCTCGCAAGCACGGGCTGAAGGGCATTCCGAACGAATCGGAAGCCATTCATGTGGGCCGCGATATTCTTCTGGCCGAAGCGACAGGGGTTCATTACCACGTATGCCATGTGAGCACGGAGCAATCCGTTCGCTTGATCCGTCAAGCCAAGCAGATCGGCATCAAAGTAACGGCGGAGGTTTGTCCGCACCATCTGCTGCTCTCCGACGAAGACATTCCGGACAGCATGGACGCCAATTGGAAGATGAATCCTCCGCTGCGTACGCCTCGTGACGTGCGGGCTTGTATCGAGGGCCTCGTGGACGGTACGATCGATATCGTGGTAACCGACCACGCTCCGCACAGCGAAGAAGAAAAGGCGCGCGGGCTGCAGCTGGCGCCGTTCGGTATCGTCGGCTTTGAAACAGCCTTTCCGCTTCTTTATACGAAGTTCGTAGCGACAGGCGAATGGACGCTGCAGTTCCTGGTGGACAAGATGACCAGGCTTCCGGCGGAAGTGTTCGGACTGCCTTGGGGCATATTGGAGGCCGGCCGGACGGCGGACCTGACGCTGATCGATTTGGAGACGGAGAAGGAAGTGAACCCTGCGGAATTTGAATCCAAGGGCCGCAACACCCCGTTTACCGGCTGGAAGCTTAAGGGCTGGCCGGCGATGACCATGGTGGAAGGCAAAGTGGTTTGGTCGGAGTAAGGTTTATGGGTTTACAAGTACTTACGAACACAGCAGAATGAAGGAGTTGACCAGACATGCAGGCTAGATTGTTGTTGGAAGACGGTACGCTGTTTACCGGTAAAGCATTCGGAAGCACCGGCGACTCGGTAGGCGAGGTCGTTTTTAATACAGGGATTACAGGATATCAAGAGGTTCTTTCCGATCCGTCCTATTGCGGACAGATCGTGACGATGACCTATCCGCTGATCGGCAACTACGGCATTACGCGGGACGATTTCGAATCGATTCGCCCGTATGTTCATGGATTTGTCGTCCGTGAGCATGAAGCAGTGCCGAGCAACTGGAGAGCGGAATATACGATCGACAGCCTGCTTAAGGAATACGGCATTCCCGGAATCAGCGGCATCGATACGCGGATGCTGACCCGCCGTATCCGTCATCATGGCGCAATGAAGGGCATTTTGACGACATCCAACAAGCGTGTGGAAGAGCTGCTGGAGCAGTTGAAAGTCGCACCGTTGATGACCGATCAGGTATCCCGCGTATCCACCAAAAGCGTGTACAGCGCACCGGGGACGAAAGAACGTATCGTGCTTGTAGACTTCGGTTCGAAGAGCGGCATTCTGCGCGACCTGACCAAGCGCGGCTGCGATGTGGTCGTGGTGCCGCAGGACACGACAGCCGATCAAATCCGCCGCCTCGCGCCGGACGGCATTATGCTGTCCAACGGCCCCGGAAATCCGAAGGATGTACCGCATGCCGTCCAGATGATTTCCGAGCTGATCGGACAGTTTCCGATTTTCGGCATCTGTCTGGGTCATCAGCTCATCGCGCTGGCCAGCGGAGCCGACACCGAAAAGCTCAAGTTCGGGCATCGCGGCGGGAACCATCCGGTTAAGGATTTGAAGTCCGGCCGGTGCTACATTACTTCACAAAACCATGGATATACGGTAAAGGAAGATTCCATCAGCGGTACGGACCTGGAAGTGACGCATATCAACAACAACGACCGTACGATCGAAGGCCTGCGTCATAAAAAGCATCCGGTCTTCTCCGTGCAGTATCATCCGGAGGCGGCTCCCGGACCGTTTGACTCCAGCTATCTGTTCGACGATTTTCTGGACATGATCCGTGAACATAAGAAGAACCATCCGCCGGTACCGCGCCAGGCGCAAATTGCAGCGGCTTATCAGGCGGGCGGCGCCAAATCCGCTTCCGCATCGAAAGGAGAACTGCACTATGCCGAGAAATAATGACCTCAAGAAAATACTTGTGATCGGCTCCGGGCCGATCGTGATCGGACAAGCGGCCGAGTTCGACTATGCCGGTACGCAGGCTTGTCAGGCGCTGAAAGAAGAGGGTTATGAAGTTGTCCTTATCAACAGTAACCCGGCCACCATCATGACCGACACCAACATGGCCGACAAAGTATATATCGAACCCATTACGCTTGATTTTGTCACTCAAATCATTCGTCAGGAGCGGCCGGACGGCCTGCTGCCGACGCTGGGCGGCCAAACGGGCCTCAACATGGCTGTGGAGCTGGCGCGCGCAGGCGTGCTGGAGCGCGAGAACGTAAAGCTGCTCGGAACGCAGCTGACGGCCATCGAGAAGGCCGAGGACCGCGACTTGTTCCGTGATCTGATGCGCGAGCTGGAACAGCCGGTGCCGGACAGCACGATTGTTACGACCGTGGAGGAAGCCGTTGATTTCGCGAACGATATCGGCTATCCGATCATCGTACGTCCGGCCTACACGCTAGGCGGTACGGGCGGCGGAATTTGCGCGAACGAGGAGGAACTCGTCGAGACGGTATCCTCCGGCATTCGCTACAGCCCGATCGGCCAATGTCTGATTGAGAAAAGCATCGCGGGCATGAAAGAAGTGGAGTATGAAGTCATGCGTGATGCGAACGACAACTGTATTGTCGTCTGCAACATGGAGAACTTCGACCCGGTAGGCGTACATACCGGCGACAGCATCGTCGTGGCGCCGAGCCAAACGCTCTCCGACCGCGAGTACCAAATGCTCCGCTCGGCATCGCTCAAAATCATCCGCGCCCTGAATATCGAAGGCGGATGCAACGTACAGTTTGCGCTTGACCCGCACAGCTATCAATACTATGTGATCGAAGTCAATCCCCGGGTTAGCCGCTCGTCCGCGCTTGCGTCCAAAGCGACCGGCTATCCGATTGCCAAAATGGCGGCCAAAATTGCCGTGGGCTACACGCTGGACGAAATCGTGAACCCGGTAACGGGACAAACCTATGCTTGCTTTGAGCCGACGCTCGACTATATCGTATCCAAAATCCCCCGCTGGCCGTTCGATAAGTTCACGTCGGCCAACCGGAAGCTCGGTACGCAGATGAAAGCTACGGGTGAGGTTATGGCGATTGGCCGGACGTTCGAAGAATCGATTCATAAAGCGATCCGTTCCCTGGAAATCGGCGTACACCGCCTTTATTTGAAGGACACCGACAAGCTGGATAAAGAGGTGCTGGATCAGCGCCTGGCGAAGCCCGACGATGAGCGTATCTTCCTGATCGCGGAGGCGCTGCGCCGCGGCTACACCGTACAGCAGCTGCATGATCTTACGAAGGTGGACTGGTGGTTCCTGCACAAGCTGGAAGGCTTGATCCAATTCGAAGCCGAGCTGCTGCAGCCTGAGCTTTCGGAAGAGCTGCTGCGCGAAGCGAAGCGCAAAGGCTTTACGGACCGCGCGATCGCGGAGATCAGAAGCCAGGCGGACCAAGGACTGAATCTGACGAAGGAAGCGGACGTTCGCGCTTACCGTCTCGGCCTGAATATCAAGCCGGTATACAAAATGGTGGATACGTGCGCGGCCGAGTTCGAAGCGACGACACCTTACTACTACTCGACCTACGAAACGGAAGACGAAGTGAAAGAGACGACGAAGCAAAAGGTCGTCGTTCTGGGCTCCGGTCCGATCCGGATCGGCCAAGGCATCGAGTTCGACTACTCGACCGTGCATGCCGTATGGGCGATCCAGAAAGCAGGCTATGAAGCGGTCATCATTAACAACAATCCCGAAACCGTATCGACGGACTTTAATACCTCCGACCGTCTGTATTTCGAGCCGTTGTTCTTTGAAGACGTGATGAACGTGATCGAGCGCGAGCAGCCGATCGGCGTGATCGTTCAGTTCGGCGGTCAAACCGCGATTAACCTGGCGGCTCCGCTGGCCAAAGCCGGCGTGCGCATTCTGGGTACCGATCTGGAAAGCATCGATGCGGCGGAAGACCGCAAAAAGTTCGAGGCGCTTCTGCGCTCGCTGGAGATCGCGCAGCCTCCCGGCGGTACGGTAACCTCCGTCGACCAGGCGGTGGGCATGGCATCGAAATTCGGTTATCCGGTGCTCGTGCGCCCGTCCTATGTGCTTGGCGGCCGTGCGATGGAAATCGTGTACTCCGACGAAGAGCTGCTGAGCTATATGGAATATGCGGTTAAAATCAATCCGGAGCATCCGGTTCTGATCGACCGGTACATGCTCGGCAAAGAAGTGGAAGTCGACGCGATCTGCGACAAAGAAACCGTACTGATTCCAGGCATCATGGAGCATGTCGAAAGAGCGGGCGTTCACTCGGGCGACTCGATTGCGGTATATCCTCCGCAGACGGTTTCCGAAGAGCTGAAGCAAAAAATTATCGAGATCACCACCAAGATTGCCAGAGGCTTAAACGTTGTCGGGCTTGTCAATATTCAGTTCGTCATCTATCAAGGCGAAGTCTATGTGATCGAGGTTAACCCGCGTTCCTCGAGGACGGTGCCGTTCTTGAGCAAAGTAACGAATATTCCGATGGCCAACGTGGCGACTCGCGTCATCATGGGCGAGAAGCTGGCCGATATGGGCTATCAAACCGGATTGTGGCCGGAGGATGATTATGTATCGGTGAAGGTACCGGTGTTCTCCTTTGCCAAACTGCGCCGCGTAGACACGACGCTAGGACCGGAGATGAAATCGACCGGTGAAGTGATGGGCCGTGACAAAACGTTCGCCAAAGCCCTGTATAAAGGCTTGATCGGCTCCGGCATGAAGGTTCCGCCGACCGGCGCGATTATTGCGACGATCGCCGATAAGGATAAAGAAGAAGCAACGGCCATCCTCCGCTCCTTCGAACGGCTCGGCTATCGGATTGTGGCTACGGGCGGAACCGCGAAGGCGCTTGAGGCCGCCGGGCTGAAGGTGACCCGTGTGAACAAGCTGAGCGAAGGCTCGCCGAACATTCTGGATCTGATTCGTAACGGGGAAGCGCACTTTGTGGTCAACACGCTGACCAAAGGCAAAACGCCGGAGCGCGACGGATTCCGTATCCGCCGCGAGGCGGTAGAGAACGGCGTGGTGTGTATGACGTCGCTTGATACGGTAAGCGCGCTGCTGCATGTGCTGGAGTCCATCTACTTCCAATCCACGGCTATGCCGGTGTCTCAAGCCTGACACCATCCGGAATTAGCACAGTGTCCCGCTGACTGCGGGGATGCTGTGCTAATCCCTTGATTGGGCTAAAAAACAGCTTCATTCTTGAACAGGAGGCGGGGAACATGGCGTTTGACAAGAATAAGGCAGAGCGAATCATGGTTGCGCTCGATTATGCCCATGCCCAACAGGCGGAAGCGCTGGTGAGCTCGCTTGCCGGCATTCCTTGCTATATGAAGGTGGGCATGCAGCTATTTTACAGCGCAGGCCCTTCCTTTGTCCAAAAGCTCAAGGATCAAGGCTACCATGTGTTTTTGGACCTCAAGATGCACGATATTCCAAATACGGTCAAGGGCGGCGCGGAAAGCATTACGAGGCTCGGTGTGGACATGTTCAACGTGCATGCGGCAGGCGGCAGGACCATGATGGAAGCGGCGTTGGAAGGGGTAGACAAAGGGCTTCAAGCGGGCAACAGACCCGCAGTAATCGCGGTGACTCAATTGACGAGCACAAGCCTTGCGGTGATGAATGAGGAGATCGGTATCGCAGGTACGGTGGAGGATGCCGTCCTGCGTTATGCCAAGCTGGCCCGGACGGCCGGCTTGAACGGAGTCGTGGCTTCCCCGTTGGAAGTGGTTCGGATCAAAGAGACATGCGGACCCGATTTTATGACCGTTACGCCCGGAATCCGTCCTGCAGGCGCGGATATCGGAGATCAGTCTCGTGTGATGACGCCTGCAGAGGCCTTTGCACAAGGAACGGATTTCATCGTTATCGGTCGCCCGATCACAGCGTCGCCGGACCCCAGAGGAGCGCTGGAAGCGATTCTGGCCTCCGTATAGGGAGAAGTCCGACCATATAAAGAACAAATGGAGAGGAATGATCTAAGCGTGCAACCCATTCGTACAAACCATGAGCTGGCAGAACGTATTGCTTCGGACCTGCTTGCGATCGGAGCCGTAGCGCTCCGTCCGAATCAGCCGTTCACCTGGACATCGGGACTGAAATCTCCGATCTATTGCGACAACCGCCTGACGATTTCTTACCCTGAAATTCGTGAGCGGATTGCAGAAGGATTCGTTTCGCTGATCCGCGACAACTTCCCGGATGTGGAAGTCATTGCAGGAGCGGCGACCGGAGGAATTCCTCACGCCGCTTGGGTGGCCCAGAAGCTGAATCTGCCGATGGTTTATGTCCGCGATAAGGCCAAGGGGCATGGCAAGGAAAATCTGATCGAAGGCTCCATTAAGCCGGGTCAAAAAACAGTCGTCATTGAGGATTTGATTTCCACGGGCGGCAGCTCGCTGAAAGTGGCGCTGGCCATGAACGACGCCGGGGCACAGGCGCTTGGCGTGCTTGGCATTTTCTCCTACCAATTCGACAAGGCAAAAGAAGCCTTCGAAGGTGCCGGCATTCCTTTTGAAACACTGACGAATTATACGACGCTGCTGGACGTTGCGCTGAAGGCGGGCAGCATCCGGGAGCAGGACCTGCAGGCGCTTAAAGCATGGCGGAGCAATCCTGCGGAATACGGGAAATAAGCATAAAACTCCAGGTGACCCAGCTGTTTTAAGCCCTTATTAGTGTAGTGGACATTGAAAAATACCTGGGCAGCGAGCTGACGTCGGTATATAACCGGCGTCAGCTTGTTTAGTATGTGCGCAGCATGGGCGTCATCTTTACGGTGTCAGGTATGGGGGGTTACCTCCAGGACAACAATCGATTTCTCACCCATGCCATGCAGAACAGCAGCCAGGGAACGATCACGAACATAGTCAAAACAGAAAGGGTTACGGACGTGGCTATCGCATGCGTCAATTCCTGAAAATTGGGTGCTACCCACATGCTCAACAAAACTAACAGAAAGCCTAACGGGAACACAAGCGGTCGATAATCGGACAGGTTCATCCATTGGGAGGTGACAAGAACGGCCACATAAAAAAATACACAGATTTTCACAAACGCGCCCAACACCCAAATGGCCATGTACAGCGATTCCAAATGGGTGAGAAACTCGGCCAGGTCAATGTACCTCGCAAGGATCAGAAAGGGATAAGTAAAACTGCCTGTTAAATCCCCCAGAAGGAGCAGGGTCGACAGATTGGACACAACCAGTGTCAGTATGATTATTAAAAAGGTAATCGAGATGCTTGTTTTCGCCTTTCTTTGATCAGCTACATAAGGAAGAAAAAACGATACAGTGATCAATTCGGCAAACCAGGTTTGCAGGACGAAAGCCCCCTCGATCGAAGGCCTGATCCCTTCTCCCATGATCGGAAGCATGTTTGAAAAACGCAGATCAGGAATGATCGGAACAATGATGAGTAAAAAAAAGGCGATAAAAACGGGAAGCAAGAGCTCGGAAAACCTTCCCACAATTTCCACGCCTCCGCGTACGGTTATGGCACATACCAGAACCATGCTGCCCGACACCACGATGAGCGGGGTGTTGAGCAGAAATGCGCCGACCACGAATTCGCCGTATTCCCGTACGATAATTCCGTTGAGATACAAATAAAAGAACGAGAACATGATCCCTATGATTTTTCCGAGCAACCGGGTGACGATGCGTTCGCTTGCTTGGCTAATATTTAGGCCGGGATACATGTTATGGAGCCGCAGCGCGACATAAACGGCAATCAACCCGCTAAAAGCCCATATCGGGGAAATCCACAGATCCTGTTTCGCAAATATGTACGTAATCGTGGGGGCGGTGAGAATCGCGGTAGGGGTGGTGGCCAAATACATCATCATTCCCAATTGTAAGGGGGAAATTCTCGTTTTTTCGGGCATCCTTCTCATTCGCTCCTTTCCATAGTCCATTTCTCTACAACGTTTACCAGCGGTTTGTACATGGCGTCAATGCATTGTGTGGGCCCTGGCGTTTCCGGATAGAAAACGAGCAAACAAGCCAGAATTCCTCCCAAAACGGTTAGTGCGGCAAAGGCGGTTTTTTCTTTTTTCATTTGCCTTTTCATCCTTGGCCATTCATACAGGGTCATACAAACCAAAACCGCTGCGATTCCCAAGACCTTCACCCATTCCATTTTTTCTCACTCCTGTTTCGACTTGAAAATGTTTTTGCCTGTCATTCCCGGTCTGTATATTTTAGGCTCCGTCTCCAGCATGACTTTCAGATTTGGGTAGATGTCGTCCCAGCGATTCTTGTTTCGATTCCATTCTTTTGGATAATTGCGGTAAAAAGCATCGGCAAAACCGAATATGTCGGCTTTCATTTCTTTCTGCGCTTGTGTCAGGGCCATGTGCACACGATGCTCAATACCGGTCGCCAATTCGGTTTCCAGCTCTTTGATATACTTTGGATCGGCAAGATCCAGGCCCGTTGTATTTTCAATGATGTCGTCCTGGGTGTCAATTCGGACGGTGATGCTCCAGTCGTCCCCATGAATATGCGGAATCAATTCCGTATGGCTCCTCAGCAGTTGGAAGGAAACATAGCCTTTGGCGTTTTTCGGGGAAATGGTCGTGGTAGCCCTTTTTATTTCGTTTCTCAGCCACAAGATCCCCCGGGTTGTGCTGTCGTTCATACGCCCGACCATTTTCCCGTTTTTTAATATGCCCGTTCCATTCAGAAACGGGAACGCCTCCTGCATTCCTTGTTTCGGTTTGATTTCCACCAATGGAATGACGGCCGCCCTGGCTCTGCCGGCCATCATTTGCATCAGATCTTTCATCGTGATATTCAGTCCGATTCGCGACTCGGCCATTGACCGCAGCCCTTTGGCAATTGAGCGTTCAATAGGGGGGTCAAGCTGCAGCACATCTTTCGCCGACCCTTTGCTGATGAATACTTGTATGCGTTCCCTCGGAGAGGGGTGACGCGTAAAAAATTCCATCGGTTCGGCAAGTCCTTCTTTCGCCAATCTTTCCCCAATAATGAGCACCTCGGCCTGCCCCCAAAACACTTTGCGGGTGAGCACTTGCTGCAATTGGGCAACCGAAGCCGCCATGGTCAGTCCTTTCACCGATCGTACGATCGACAGTCCGGTCCCCCCGCTATCGGCGGAGAACCCTCCCATCTGTTGAGAAGATGAAGGTGACGTAAGATATATTTTGACAGACAGCTCCAATTGGCGATCTTCCGTCCAATCCAAACCGACAGCTGTAATGATCGCCAAATTGTTCACTTCCGTACGGTCCCAACAGCCGGAAAGCCATAGTGCATGAATAGAAAGGAAAAAGAGGACAAAAACGCTTTTTCGTTTTGTTGTACGCATGAAAATCCCCTTCCGATTATCCCTCTTCATCCCCTTTGGCTGGATTTGGCCGTTGCCCGGGGGGCTGCCGATATTCGTTCCATTCTCCGGTCAAGTGCTGGCGCGTGTTCATCATCCAACGCGGAGCCCGCCAAAGGACATCTTTTAAATCGCGACCTTTCAACGGAGCCAGAGGCGACAAATAAGGCACCCCAAAAGAACGAAGAGTGAGAAGATGATTCAAAATGACAATCACCCCCAGGATCACACCAAGGACTCCCAGGAACCCTGCAAGGAACATCATGGGGAAACGAAGCAGCCTGACGGCAATTCCAACGGTGAACCGGGGAGCCATAAATGAAGCGATCCCCGTGATGGCCACAACCATCACCATCGGAGCGGAGACGATTCCGGCTGCAATAGCCGCTTGACCGATGACAAGCGCCCCGACAATGCTGACGGCTGTACCGATCTGCTTGGGGAGTCTGGCGCCGGCCTCCCGCAGCGCTTCAAACATGGATTCCATCAGCAAGGCCTCCGCAATAGCGGGAAACGGTACTTGTTCACGCGATTTCACCATGGTTAACAGAAGGGAGGGCGGAATCATTTCCTGGTGAAACGTAATGACGGCGACGTAAATGGATGGCCCCAGCAAAGAGATGGAAAAAAACAAATAACGCAGCCAACGGATCGCCGTACCCACAACGTATCGCTCATAATAATCTTCAGGTGATTGCAGCATGGATAAAAACGTCACCGGAGCGACCAGCACACTGGGGGTTCCGTCGACCAAGACGGCGACATGCCCTTCCAGCAAGTAGGCGCTTGCCACATCAGGCCGTTCCGTCGAAAGAAGCTGAGGGAAAGGGGAATAAGGATTGTCTTCAATAAATTCCTCGATATACACGCTTGCCAACATGCCGTCGATCTCAATCCGCCGTAACCGGCTCATCATTTCCTCGACTAATGCGGGAGCTGCAATTCCCTCGATATAGGCAATGGCGATCGGCGTTACGGAATAGGTTCCGATGTTCATCGCTTTGATTTTCAAATTCGGACTTCTTACTTTCCGCCGCAGCAAAGTCGTATTGGTCCTTAGCGATTCGATGAATCCTTCTCTTGGTCCCCGTAAAACCGACTCGGCCGTAGGCTCTTCAATTGAACGTTTATCCCACTTGGACAATCCGACCGACAATCCTTGGCCTTCCCGATCCATGAGCAGGACGGGATTCCCGCCGGATATTTCTTCAATGGCATCAGCGACGGTTTTCACAGGTTTGATGGATGAGACGGCAATTTTCTTTCGAATGTTCGAAAGGGTATGCTCCAGAGGGAATTCCTGCTGGAGCGGCGCGAGTACATGCTGATCGACCTCTTCGACATGAGTAAGACCTTCGATGTAAATAAGCACGGCTTTGGTTTGATCGCCAATGAAAAAGTCGTGAAAAATGACGTCGGAACAATTCGCATAAATGCTCTGAAGCAGTTGAAGGTTTTCGTCCAGATGTTCGGAAAATCCGGTTTGGGTTTTCGGATCTTTGTCTTGCAATCCGGCATTTGCAGACTGTTGCCGATCAGAACGCAGCAGACGATTCAAGAACGTTTTTTTTTACCCATAACAATCCCCTCTCGTGGAAAATTCAGTCTGGTGGTCAGTGGATAAAACCGCCAAGAGCGAAATACCACTGTTCTCATTCTTGTTTTTCCTAGTATGGTTCGTTCATGATCCAAATATGCAAATACTTGGAATTAACGCACATTTTTTTACCCGCGTTTATTATCGCTGTAGAGATTTTGGATTCCGGATCAAGCTTAAACTTATGACCTTTGATCGTCATAAAAATACACCCCTAGAAAGAATCGGAATAACCCGAAGGGGGGGTTCCAATGTCTATTCTAAGGGGTGCATTTCAGTGTTGATTAATTGGAGTTTTTTGCGGTATCCGTTATTTTTTGAGCAGAGCAAGGCGGTAAGCATATTCGAACAGGAATTCGAATGCTTCGAGATGCCGCTTCGCTTCGAAGGCGTTCGCTCCCCAGGCATAAATTCCGTGCTTACGCAGCAGGATACCGGGAATACGGGGGACAATCGCTCCTTTTACAAGCTTGGCAATGCTCGGAATGTCGGCGTAGTTGGGCAGAATCGGAATTTCGATTTGCGCTTCCTCTTCCCAAATGTTGAACGCCTTGATCAGTTCTACGCCGTCTACAGGTACGCTGCCGTGCTCTCCGTACAGCTCGGACACCAGGTTATTGAATACCGTATGTACATGAAAAATGGCGCCGCACCCGGTCGCACGGTAAATTTCACAGTGGATCAGCGTCTCCGCAGACGGCTTCAACCCGGTCGCTTCCATCGGCTTGCCGTTCTGGTCCACCAGCAAGTAATCGGAGGGGGTATGGACGGACTTGTCTTTTCCGCTGGAGGTGATTGCAAAAGCGAACTGATCCGGGGAGAACTCACCCGTGCGAATGGACAAATTGCCGCTTGTGCCCGGAAACCATCCCCGCTCGGCAAAAATCGTTTTGACTTCGCGAAGCTCGGCAAACGCCTGCTGCTTTTCTTCTAAACGAATGGCGTCGAAACTCAACGTGTTCTCATCTCCTCAAGCTGCTTAATGACATCGAAAAAATTTTCAAAGGGGTAATAATTCAAGTTCAGCTCCTTGCAGAGCTGCACCAAATGCGCGCGGGCAAAGACGATGTCCGCGAGCTTGGCCCCTTCAAAATCGGTGACGCTGTCTCCGATCAAAATGCGCTCGTATGACTCGGCAGGATATTGACGGATGATGGTCGTCTTGCACATGCCGCAGTCGTTTGCGCAATGCTCGTCGCAGGCATGCGGCCATTCGATCCGAATATGCGATCCGCTGAAGTCGCTGCCGTTGCAGTAAATGTTCTCCTGCGGGATCGGGAACTGCGACAGAACGGGGTAGACAAAAAAGTCGATTCCGCCGCTGGTCACCAGAAAATGCACGTCCTCGCGGCTGCAGTATTCAAGCAGCTCCCGAAATCCGGCGCGGATCGTTACGTTGCCTATGGCATAATCTACAACTTCCTGATGCATCGAAGTGGGGAGCAGGGCGAACATGCGCCCGACGCCTTCGCGAATCGATATCTTTTTGTGAATCACCTGATCCACGAGCGCGTCCCAGCCCGGAGGCTGAAAATGCTTCATGATCGCTACAATGTTGTCGTTCACCGTGATGGTTCCGTCGAAATCGCAAAAAATAATCCGATTTTTGCTCATTCCTTGATCCCCCAGGCGTCGATCGCCGCTTGCAGCTCCGCGTGCCCGTCAGCCGCATATTCGCGAAGCGGTCTGCCAGCCAGGCAGCCGGCGATGGCTTGACGGAAGGCGCGGCCTCCCGCCGCGGCGCCCATCGGATGCCCATGGACTCCGCCTCCGGCATTGACGACGACTTGATCGCCGAAATCCTTGAGGATCAGAGGCACGAGTCCGGGGTGAATGCCCGCAGACGGAACAGGAAAGCTCTGCGCCAGCGGGGCTTGTCCGTTTGCGGACAAGGCATATGCCGATGCGTCTGTGGTCAGCAGCGCTTCTTTGATCGCCATATTCTCTTCCCGCGGCATCACGACCGAGCCGTAAGGGGAGGGGAACAAGACGAGATCCGCTCCTGCCAGCCGCATCAGCTTGCCGAGCAGAACGCTGGCTGCGATCCCGTGATATGGAGACGGGTAGAACGCTCCTGCCATAGCCGGGTGGGCCATAATCGGCACGCGGATATCCGGATGCCGGCTTAACTCGGCCAAGGCATCGAAGCCGTAAGCCAGTACGTTGAAGAGCAGCGCATTCGCCCCGGCATCGATGGCTTTACGGGCCTGCTCAATCAAACCGAAGGTCGGGCCTGTCAGATTGACGGCATACAGCAGCTTTTGCCCGGTTGCTTTCTGTGCTTCCGCCGCGGCCTGCATGCAGGCCTCCACACGCCGCTCGATCGGGGTTAGCGGGTTCTCGAACAGGATTTCGTCGTCCTTAATCAAATCGACGCCGCCTAAGGCCTGCTGCAGGAACTGCTCGCGCAGGGCCGGAAGATCGTGGCCGATGACCGATTTGAAAATGCTCATTAACAGCGGCCGGTCGTGAATACCGAGCAGGTCGCGGACGCCCTGAATACCGTATCTCGGCCCGGGAAAGGCGGATAAGAAAGCTTCGGAGAACGAGAGATCGATCAGCTTGATGCGGCCGTCCATCGACAGCTTGCCGAATACCGTGACGAGCAGGGCAGGGATGTCGCGGCTGAAATTGATATCGGGATAAGCGATTTGAATATCGGCGTATCTTTCGGATGCGGACTCTCCGGCCGCAGGCTCATGAACCTCCACGCGAACTACGCGGCCCAAATGCTTTTCCATTTCGGCCTTGCGCGCTTGCGGCAGGTCTGTCCAGCTTCCGACGGTTAATCCGACGGCGATGCCAGCCGCTTTCTTATGAAAATCGGCTTTTTCGTCGTAGCAGCGATAGGTCGCTACGCAATATGCGCCATGGGTTTCCACATTCATTGCATGACACCTACTTTACTTGGTTTGGGAAGTGACGGAGGCGCTGATCGCCGCACCCAGCTCACCGGCGCGTTCGGCGGCGCGGAGCACGGCCTTCGCGACCGCTTCCGGGAATCCGTGACGATCAAGCGTCTCCAGCGCGGCCTGAGTCGTCCCGTTAGGCGAAGTGACCTTCCGGCGCAAATCGGCAGGATCTTCCCCGGTGGCCTGTACCATACTGGCAGCGCCAAGGACCGTTTGAACGACAAGCCGCCGCGCTTCTTCAGGTTCAAGCCCTCCCTGAACGCCGCCCTGGATCATGGCTTCCATCATATAATAAATGTAAGCCGGTCCGCTCCCGGAAACACCGGTAATTGTGTCAAGCAGCGGCTCTTCCACAGTGGATACGATGCCGGCCGATTCAAACATTTGGACGGCAAGCTGACGGCCTGCCGGCGTGACATTCGGGGAAAAGCTCATTCCGGTCACCCCGAGGCCGATGGTGCTCGACGTATTCGGCATGGTTCTGACGATAGAGTAATCCGCTGCGTCGAGCAGTGTTTGCATGGTATCGATCGTCAGGCCGGCGATGACGGATACAAGCAGCTGCTCGGGCCTTATCAGATGCTTGATCTTGGACAGACCCTCAAGGGCATCTTTCGGTTTAAAGGCCAGAACGACGATATGCCCCGTTCGGATGGCGTCGTCTTTTTCCAATTCGTTGACGGAACTGCGGATGCCGTAACGCTCGCGGAGCTCTTCGAGCCGGGCGCGGTTAGAGCGGTTGATGACAAAAATATTTTCACCGTGCACGCCGCCTTTGGTGATCAGTCCGCGAATGATCGCTTCGGCCATCGAGCCGGCGCCGATAAACGTGAATTTCATATGAGACAAGGATGAGGTCATCTGGGTTACTCCTTTACTGCGTGGAAAAAAGAGAGGCCAAAGGCATGCTCTTATCCACGGATTTGTCCGTTTCCGACAATGCGGAATTTGCTTGAGGTCAAGGCCGGCAAGCCCATTGGACCACGGGCATGCAGCTTCTGCGTGCTGATGCCGATCTCTGCGCCGAAGCCGAATTCAAAGCCATCGGTGAATCGGGTGGAGGCATTATGATAGACGGCGGCCGCATCCACTTCCGTGAGGAAGCGTTCCGCGTTGGCGGCATTCTCGGTGACGATACACTCCGAGTGCATCGTGCCGTGGCGGCGGATATGCTCCAGCGCTTCGTCAAGGCTGTCGACAACCCTCACATTGAGGATGTAATCATTATATTCGGTATCCCAGTCTTTATCGGAAGCGGCCGCGATGGACGGCACAAGCTTCCGTGCGGCCTCGTTGCCGCGCAGTTCCACCCGATGCTGTGTAAACTGTTCTCCAATGATTCCAAGATGACGCTCGGCGAATTTGCGGTGCACCAGCAGCGTCTCCATCGCGTTGCAAACCGAAGGACGCTGAACCTTGGCATTAATGGCGATCTGAAGAGCCATATCCGGCTGCGCGCTTTCGTCAATGAAGGTGTGACAGATGCCGGCTCCGGTTTCGATGACCGGTACAGTGGCGTTTTTCACTACATTTTGAATCAGCGAGGCCCCGCCCCGTGGAATCAGCACATCGAGCAGACCGTTGAGCTTCAGCATTTCGTCGACGGAAGAACGGCTTGGATCCATGATCAGCTGCAGCGCATCCGTAGGGACATCCGTTTGGGCCAGCGCGGCGTGAAGAACCTCCACTATACGTTTGTTAGAGTAAAGGGCGGATGAGCCGCCGCGCAGCACAACCGCGTTACCGGTTTTCAGGCACAAGCCCGCGGCGTCGACCGTAACGTTAGGACGGGCTTCATAGATCATCCCGATGACGCCGATCGGCACCCGCACCTTGCGGATCTTCAAGCCGTTCGGACGTTCGAACTCCTCCAGCGTATCGCCAATCGGGTCGGGCAGCGCCACGACCTGCCGCAAGCCTTCGGCCATGGCTTCGATGCGCTGGACGTTCAGCGCCAGCCTGTCGAGAAGGGACGTGGTGATACCGCTCTCCCTTCCGCGATGCAAATCTTCCGCATTGGCGGCAATGATCGAATCGGCTTCCTGCACCAGGGCATCCGCCATGCGCAGCAAGGCGTTGTTTTTTTGCTCCGTTGTCAACAGATTCAGCTTCGGCGCGGCTTGCTTTGCAAGCCTGGCCTTCTCGACCACTTCGCTGGGAGCTAAAGTTTGATCCATGTTCGTCACGATGACCATCTCCTTTAGGATACGATTGATGAATGAACGGCACCGTTCATTTGACCGCTGTAGAGAGCGTAATCCATTCGTCCCGGTGAATGACTTCGATCCGGGAAACGTCAATTCTTTTTTGGACTTCTTCGGTGCTGAGACCCCGGACGGCTTGAAGCTGCCATGCGGCATAGTTCACGACACCGCGGCCGATCGTCCGGAGCGTAGGTCCGGCCACTTCAATGACGTCGCCGGGATGAAAGTCGCCTATAACTTCCTTGACGCCTGCCGGGAGCAGGCTTTTGCCGCGCGTTACCAGGGCAATCTCCGCGCCTTCGTCCACGATAACCTTGCCGTGCGGCTGAGAGTGAAAACCGAGCCACTGCTTTTTCATCGGGAGATTGTGCGCGCTCGTATCAAAGTAAGTGCCCTTACCCGTTCCTTCAACGACAAGCAGCATATCGCCCGGGTCTGCGACGCGCCCGACGAATACGGGTACGCCGCCGCGCATCGCAATCCGGGCCGCCTCGACCTTGGAGCGCATGCCGCCGGTTCCGACCATGGAGCCGGAGTCGCCGGCGATGCTGTACACTTCCTCGTCAATCTCAGATACGCGGTCGATCCGTTTGGCCCCGGCGTTCTTGCGCGGGTCTGCCGTATACAGTCCGTCGGTATCGGTGATGATCACCAGCCTGCGGGCACGGACGAGATTGGCTACCAGCGCGGACAGGGTGTCGTTGTCGCCGAATTTGAGCTCGTCGACGGAGACGGTATCATTCTCGTTGATAATTGGCAGGATGCCGTGCCGCAACAATTCCTCTATCGTCATCTGAGCGTTATGGATTCGTTTACGGCTTACAAAATCGGAGCGGGTCAGCAGGATTTGTCCGACACGGATCTCATGCTGCCCGAAAGCCGCTTGGTAGGCCTGCATAAGCAGCGCCTGGCCGACGGAAGCGGAAGCCTGCTTCTCGTGCAGCAGCTTGGGACGTACGGTATAGCCCATTTCCCGAAAGCCTGCCGCCACTGCGCCTGAAGTAACAAGCAGCACAGCATACCCTTGTCTGCGGAGCTGAGCAAGCTCCGCGGCAAAAAAACGGATTTTGGCTTGGTTCAAACCGCCTTCATCGGAGGTGAGCGAGCTGCTGCCGATTTTGACTACAATCGTTTGCTGCATCTGGATCACTCTTTTCCTTACTTTGTCTTATCAATACAAAAAGGCCCCGTCCTGCTAAGGACGAAAGCCTCTACTTCCGCGGTACCACCTTACTTGATGAAAAATCATCCGTCTCCGTCCCCGGTAACGGCAGGGAGTGCCGTCCAACTCTTCGTTGGCAGTTCAGGGGCGGGTTCGGAAGGCTCCACGGTAAATTCTCGCAGCCATCGGAATTTACTCTCTGGACGTGCAGGGGGCTTCCTACTAGTCCCGTCATAACGTTTGCTTTTCATTTAAGAATAACATGCGTGGTAAGGTTTGTAAAGGCGGGAAGCGCGGCCGCCCGGCCGCCGGCCGGATTATCCGAACAAACCGAGCGCTTGGATGCGTGCTATCGCTTCCTTGAGTCTGGCCTCCGTGCTGAGCAGGCCAAGACGGACATAGCCTTCCCCGTGTTCTCCAAAGCCGACGCCCGGTGCGACGACGATCTTCGCTTTGTCCAGCAGCATGTCGGCCAGCGATTCGGAAGAATACCCTTTGGGAACGGGCAGCCACGTAAAGAAAGATCCTTGCGAACGGTTTGCTTTCCAGCCGATGCTGTCGAGCGCTCCGAACAGGGCGTCTCTGCGGCTCTGGTAGACCGAGACAAGCTCCTTTACGCAATCCTGAGGGCCGGTCAGCGCCACGGACGCCGCTTCCTGGATGCCGCCGAACAGACTGCAGTAATAATGGTCCTGGATCAAATTGATCATCCGGACGACCTCGGCATTGCCCAGACAGAAGCCGACGCGCCAGCCGGCCATGTTGTACGTTTTGGAGAGCGTGTAGAATTCGATGCCTACTTCTTTGGCCCCCGGAGTCTGCAGGAAGCTGATCGGCTGCTGTCCGTCGAAGCCGATGGCGCCGTATGCAAAGTCGCTGGCCACTACAATGCCGTTCCTGGCGGCGAAATCGACGGTTTCCTTATAAAAGGAAGCGGGAGCGGTTACGCCCGTCGGATTATTCGGGTAGTTGATAAACATCAGTTTCGCTTTGTTGATCTCATCGGAAGACAGCGCACTGTAGTCCGGAAGAAAAGCGTTCGCTTCGCGCAGCGGCATGAAGGCCATACGGGCTCCGGACAGCGCGACGCCGGACCAGTAATCGGGATATCCGGGATCGGGAACAAGACATACGTCTCCGGGGTTCAGCAGGCACTGCGCGATCTCGACAAGCCCGGTTTTGCCGCCGAACAAAATCGCCACTTCCTTTTCCGGGTCGAGCTCGACGCCGTAATCCTCCCTGTACCGCTTGGCTACGGCTTCTTTTAAAAACAAATAGCCGTTAAAGGGGGGATAGCGGTGGTACAGCGGATTTTCCGCAGCTTCCTGCAATGCTTTCACAATATGAGGAGGGGTTGGACGGTCAGGATTACCCTGTCCCAAATTAATAACGTCATGGCCCGCAGCGGTTTGTTCGTTCGCTTTGCGCACGAGCTTGGCGAAAAACTGTGTGGGCAGGTCAACAAGACGCTGCGCAGGTTGAATCGGAAAAGCGCTGACGGCGCTTTGGGCTGCATTATTCATTCGAAAGGTCACTCCAATGGGTTCAAAAATGGTTCGCAAACGCAAAATGATCCTGCGCTTCATATAGATGAAAGGCGGATAAAACTAATGTAACATGAAAAAACCTGCAGGTACAGAAGGTTTGCAAAACCATGAAGGAAAAGGACGAAAAATGAAATAAAAAATGATATAACCGGTCGGCTGACGGCATGTTTCTGCGATCTTCCCGTTCAGGATACACGAAACGTTGGCAGGAATGCGGCGAACAGCAGGAAACATGATCGGAGAAGAGAAGGGAATCGTCTTTTTTAGTAAATATCATTCACTAATTAAAGTAAGGTCAAAACAGCGGACTGACTTTGCTGCGGAGCCTGTGCCGGATATATATGTGCTGAATTCATGGCGGACGGAATCATGGTTCGCGGAAAAACATACTATGGTATCGATTAAAAAGTATTGATTTTTTTTCCTTTTGATAATAAAATCAGTTTAGTGAACGGAATTTACCAAAAAGAGGAGGTGAAATCAAATGGAGACTGCAAAAAGCTCCTACGGCAACGTAGCTCATGCTTTAGACATCCTGCTGGCTTTTAAAGATAAAAGCGAGCTTTCTTTGGTTGAAATGTCGGAGCTTTTAAAAATCCGAAAAAGCTACTTGTTAAAAATATTGGATGGCTTAAAGGAGAAGCAATTTATTACCCAGGATTCCAGTACAGGAAATTACCAGCTGGGCTTGGCCTGCCTTGAATTGGGATATGCCTTCGAAAAGCGGTTGGATATTCGCAAGGTGACCCATCCTTCATTGGTAGAATTGGCTAAAGTTACGAATGAACTCGTTCACTTAGGTGTACTGGATGCCAATGTTGTCGTGCTGCTGGATCGGGTCGTTTCGAATGATTCATCCTTACGGTTGCAGTTTCACTTGTCATTAACGTCGCCGCCGTATTCCACGGCACTCGGAAAAGTCTTGCTGGCTTTCAGCGATGAAGCAAAGGTGGAGCATTATTTATCGACGACCAAACTGGAGCCGTATACTTCGCACACCACGGTGGACCCCAATATTTTCCGGCTGGAGCTGGCGCAAATCCGGAAGCTGGGCTACTATCTTTCGTATGAAACTTTCGAAAACGGGATTTCGTGCCTATCCGCCCCGGTGTTTTCCAGAAATGGCTCGATAGCGGCGGCGATCAGCATCTGTGCGCCAACCATTCGAATCATGTCCAAAGAAAAAGAATTGGTAAAGCATTTGCTTGAAACGACTTCCAAGGTATCAGCCAAATTGGGATACGCTCCAATGGAAGTGACAAGCTGACGACGGCGCTTTGGACAAAAAAAGAGGGATCTTTTCATAATAAATGGCAAGCGACCAAACTCCCATTTGAAAAGATGCACCTCCATCATTAAGTTTATCACACCAACGGAAAAAATTGAATGGCAGCATGTTTTTTTAACGTGTGTTCAGCGGTGCAGCATGCCTGTTTTTCGAGTTATTGAAAGCGTTATATTATAAAGGCGGATAGAACTTTGATAGAAAAAATCACTTGCTAAAGCGGGGGATACAATGGCTCAAGTTCAAATTGCAGCTCCACCGGAGATAAATAAGAAAAAAGCAAACAGAGCATTGTTGGCAAGTATGGTTGGAAGCTCCATCGAGTGGTTTGATTTTTTTCTTTACGGTTCCATGGCTGCATTGGTATTTAATAAACTGTATTTTCCCAGCGATGATCCCATAGTAGGCTTACTGCTGGCCTATATGTCGTTCGGGCTCTCGTTTTTCATTCGTCCCTTAGGAGGTATTGTATTTAGTCATATCGGCGATAAAATCGGTAGAAAAAAGACGCTGATGTTAACTTTAATGCTGATGGGCGGAGCAACCGTACTGATCGGTTTATTGCCGGATTATAATGCTATCGGGATTTGGGCTCCTATCCTGCTCGTCTTTTTGAGATTGTGCCAGGGCCTTGGGATCGGCGGGGGGTGGGGCGGTTCCGTACTGTTGGCCGTAGAATATTCATCCAAAAAGAACCGCGGGTTCTTCGGGAGTATCCCGCAGCTGGGCGTACCCGTCGGAATGCTTCTGGGAACTGTTGCCATCTCGCTGTTAAGCAATCTGCCGGAGGAACAATTTCTCTCATGGGGCTGGAGGCTGCCTTTTATCCTTAGCGCTGTATTGATTATTGTAGGTCTTTGGATTCGTAAAGGCATCGAAGAGACGCCGGTTTTCCAGGAAGCAAAAGAGAGCGGCGATATCGCCAAGATGCCGCTGGTGGATACGTTCCGGTATCACTGGAAATCCGTGTTCATTACTGCCGGCGCCAAATTTGTTGAAACATCGCCCTATTATATTTTTGCCACTTTTGTAATCGCTTACGCTACGGGGTATCTGGGGTATCAAACGTCTACTGTTCTTAATGCCGTAGCCATTGCCAATCTGGTAACCATATTCATGATCCCTTTGATGGGGAAACTTTCGGATAAAGTCGGCAGAAAGCCGCTTTACATTGGCGGAACCATCGCGATGCTGCTGTTTGCCTTCCCGTATTTTTATTTGCTATCGCTGCAGTCTGCCATATGGTTGACCGTAGCGACGATTATCGCGATCGGCATTATATGGGCCCCGCTGGAGGCTGTGATGGGAACGATGTTCTCCGAGATTTTCAGCACGAATATACGTTATACGGGCATTTCTGTCGGGAATCAGTTGGGTGCCGCAGTGTTCGGAGGTACAACGCCGATGGTTGCGCTTGCACTGCTTAATGCTTTCAATGATTCCTGGGTACCGGTAGCTTTATACATTGTCGCCGCCTGTATCATTTCTCTTATTTCGCTTTTTGCCATACGCGAAGGGAAAAATTTGGACTTATAAGCACCACCGGATTCGATTTACCTAAATATATAAAAAAATAATCGGATTGAAATCAAAAAGGAGTGGATGATCTTGTCTTCCGTTTTTTTACCGGTCAGAATTGAATTTGGAATAGGCAGCAGTACGCGTATAGGTAGTGAATTCGATTCACTAAAGTGCAAACGAGTCATGATTGTTACGGATAAAGGAGTCATTCAGTCCGGTTTGCTGGAGAACATGACTCAAAGCTTGGCCGACAGCCATATACAGTTTGCGATATATGACAGGGTACTGCCCGATCCCAATATAGCGTGTGTGGAGCAGGCAAAGGAATTTTATTTTTCTGAACAATGCGACGGCATTTTGGCTGTGGGTGGCGGAAGCTCCATTGATACCGCCAAAGCGGCCGGAGTCCTGGTTACCAATTCGGAACCCATCATGAGCTATACGGGAATAGACCAGATTAAAAATCAGCTTCCGCCGTTGATTACTGTACCGACAACATGCGGGACGGGGTCGGAAGTAACGAATGTAACGGTAGTCACAGATGAGAATCATTTCAAGAAGCCCATTATATCATCCTACATCATCCCGAAAGTGGCTATATTAGATCCGAATTTGCTGCTTAGTCTTCCTCCTCATCTGGTTGCTTCTACCGGTATGGATGCATTGACTCATGCCATCGAAGCTTTAACGAATAACATTCAAAATTGGTATGGGGATTCCTGCGCTTTGGAGGCGATCCGTCTGATCGGCAAATCCTTGAGGCCTGCGGCGGCCAACGGAAACATTACCGATCTTGGCCGGATGCTGTATGCCAGCACATTGGCAGGCATCGCCTTTACCGTATCGCGTTTAGGCCTGGTTCACGCCATGTCGCACCCTGTCAGCGGTTTTGCGGGGATTCCGCATGGTGTAGCCAATGCCGTTTTATTGCCCTATGTGATGTCTTTTAATTTGGTCGGCAATCCGCATGCGTATGCGCTGGCGGCCAACGCCTTGGGGATCTCGCCGCAGGAAAATGAAATGGCGGCCGCCGTGGAGGGAGTAAAGGAGGTTATCAAATTAAACCATCAGCTTGGCATTCCCAAATCGTTTAAAGCACTTGGAGTGAATGAAGAACTGATCCCCGGCATGATCGAGGACACCTTCAAAAGCGGAAATGTCGCTATCAATCCAAGAAGGGTAAGCATAAGCGATGTAGAGCAAATCTACAAAAAATCGTTTTCCGGGGACAGCCCGCTGGGATTTATCGAGTGAGAGATAATTTAGAGGAGGAGAAACTATGCGTTATTTAAACTACATTAACGGGCAATGGAAAGAACCGGCTTCAGGAGATTACAAATTGAACTTGAGTCCGCATAATCAGGAGGTTTTGGGAGAATTCCCGTCAAGTTCGGCGGAAGATGTGCAGGAGGCGGCGGCCGCGGCAAAGAAGGCATTTTCTTCATGGAAGAAGCTTTCATTTCAACAACGGGCATCCTATTTGATCAAAGCAGCAGCCATTTTGAACGAAAAAGTCGAGGAAGTAGGCCGTGACCTCTCGCTGGAAGAAGGAAAAACATTGGCAGAGGGCATTGGCGAGACGCGGCGTGCGATCAGTATTCTGGAATATTATGCGGCGGAAGCCCGGCAGCCGATCGGTGAAGTGATCCCTTCCGTCAATGCGGAAACCTTCTTGTATACGACACGTGTTCCGGTAGGCCCTGTCGGATTGATAACCCCTTGGAATTTTCCGATTGCGATTCCGATGTGGAAGATGGCGCCGGCCCTCATTTACGGGAATACCGTGGTGATTAAACCGGCGGACATTACTCCGAAATGCGTTTACCATATCATCAGTGCACTTGATGAAGCGGGACTGCCCGCAGGCGTCGTCAATTGCGTATTTGGCAGAGGATCCGTCATTGGTACGGCTTTGGTTGAGAATCCGCATATCAAAGCGATTTCGTTTACAGGCTCCAACCAGGTCGGCCATCAGATTCAGAATCAAGCCGTAGCTTCGGGCAAGAAGGTCCAATTGGAGATGGGGGGCAAAAATCCGCTTGTGGTGCTGGCCGATGCCGACTTGGAGAAAGCGGTGGACATCGCGATTAGCGGGGCATTTAGATCCACCGGACAAAAATGTACGGCAACAAGCCGCGTTATTGTGGAGGAAGGCATATATGAAGTCTTCCGCGACCGGCTGGTCGAACGTACGAAGCAGTTGAAAGTGGGCAATCCGTTGGATGCGGACACCTTCATCGGCCCTGCCGTATCCCAATCGCAGCTTGACGGCGTATTGGAGCTGATCGAAGCGGGGAAGGCGGAAGCGACATTGCTCTGCGGAGGCGAACGGCCAACGGACCCGTCGCTTGCAAACGGATTTTATGTGCTGCCGACCGTATTCGAAAATGTATCGAGAGATGCGCGAATTGCGCGCGAAGAAATATTCGGTCCAGTGATCGCGCTGTTTAAGGCGAAAAATTACGATGAAGCGATCGAGCTCGCCAACGATACGGAATTTGGCTTGAGTGCGGCGATCTGCACCAACAACCTGACGCTGGCGGAGCGATTTGTCGAAGACATCGAAGCGGGGATTGTGCATGTCAATTCGGAAACGGCGGGCGCGGAGCCGCAGGTTCCGTTCGGCGGCTGCAAGAATTCAAGCACAGGTTCGCGGGAACAGGGCAAGACGGCGATTGAATTCTATACGCAGGTGAAGACCGTTTATAAGGACCGGTTGTAATACGTCCCCGAAATCATTTCATTGTTTATTAAAACTTAATGAATAAGGAAGGATGAACCGCATGATTACCGCCAATGCAAAATCAAAAAAGTCGTTAAAGCATGGGATTATTGATTGCGATTTTCACCAAACCTTAAAAAGTTATGACGACTTAAAGCCTTATCTTCCCAGGGTATGGTGGCCCCGGTTGAGCGCTCCCGAGGCTTCGCTGCCCATAACAATTTTTAAACCCATTCCATTGTCCCGCAGGGATGCGTCGCCGGGCAACGGATTGCCTGCCGGTTCAGACCCGGAATATGCCATATCCGATGCGCTTGACCGCTACAATATCAGCAAAGCGATTCTTACGGGCAGCCTGCTTACGATCTCCGCTCACAATAACCCGGATTACGCGGCGGCTGTGGCCTCGGCATTCAATGACTATACGCTCGACACATGGATTCCGACGGACGATCGTTGGCTGGCCTCGATCCTTGTAGCTACCCAGGATCCGCTCCTGGCGGCAAAGGAAATCGACCGTCTCGGTTCGCATCCGAAAGTCGTTCAAGTGATTATGGCCGTCTCGTCAAGAGAACCTTACGGGCAGCGCCGTTATTATCCAATATATGAAGCGGCTGTGCGCAACAATCTGGTCGTTGCGTTCCACGGCGGCGGCGAAGGAGACGGGATCAATCCTCCCATTTCGGCAGCGGGTTATCCGACAACGAATTTTGAACGCCATAATATTTTGGCGATCCATCATATGTCGCAGATCAACAGTATTGTTTGCGAGGGTGTATTTGAAACCTTCCCAACCCTGAAAATCGCCTTCATTGAGGGAGGCTTGGCATGGGTGCCGCATCTGATGTGGAGAATGGACAAAAATTTCAGGGCCATGCGCAGCGAAGTTCCGTGGCTGAAAAAGAAACCAAGCGAATATATCATTGAACATTGCCGCTTTACAACACAGCCTATCGAGGAGCCGAGCAATCAGGAGCTCATCCAAATGCTCAGCATGATGCGGGCGGAGAAAACCGTCATGTTTGCAACCGATTACCCACATTGGGACAATGACACTCCAACCTTCGTCCTCCAAAAACTGCCGGAGGAGCTGCGCCGCCGTATAGCCTTTGAGAACGCTGCCGAACTGTATGGGCTGACGGACAGCTATTCCGTAGAGGAAGAAGGTGGCCTGACAGGATGAAGCACGTTGCAGCGGAAGTCGGAGAGATCGCAGTCGGAACATGCAAGATCATCAGCATTGAAGGGCGAAGCATCGGGATTTATTACGATGGCGAGCGTTATCATGCCATTCGCAATGTGTGCCCGCATGAACAGGCGGAGCTGTGCAAAGGCCATTTTTCGGGAACCACGTTGACTTCCAAACCGCATGAATACATTTACGGTATGGAAGGAGAAATTCTGGTTTGTCCTTGGCATGGATGGGAATTCAATGTAAAGACAGGAGCGTCGCTCGTCGATCCGGACAGGTACAGGGTAAAGGTATACGATGTTTCCGTTGAAGAGGACAGAATTGTGGTGCACGTTTAAATTGCCGGACAAATAACTTGGGCCGGACCAATAAATTTGGGCCGGCCAGATTAACCTAAGGAGTGAGATCATTATGGCAGTAAATGAAGTGAAACCTGCAGAGCCTAAAATCAAAATGAAGCGCAGCATTATTGATGTCGACATTCATAATTATACCCCACTTGATGTGATCAAGCAGTATTTGCCCCGGGCTTACCGTGATCAAATCGATTTGTGGGGGTGGCGGCTCCCGGGCTCTTTATATCTGAACGGGGGAATTAAAGTGGGCCAGATGGCCGACTCTGTTCCTCCTGGCGGAGGCTTTCCCGGAAGCGACCTGAATTTCATGAGAGAACAGCTGTTGGATCCGTATCAAATCGAGTATGGGATATTAACCGGCAGCGATTACTCGTGCCAGGCTTCCCCCGATCTCGATTACGCCGCTGCGATCAGCACCGCGATTAATGAATACACATTGGAGCATTGGCTTGCAAAGGACAGCAGGCTGAAAGGGTCCGTATTTATTCCTAAGCAGGATCCGCTGCAGTCCGCAAAAGAAATTCGCCGTGTCGGTTCTCATCCGGATATGGTTCAAGTCATTGTGTCCAGCGGGGCTGAAAAACCGTACGGGCACAGGTACTACCATCCGATTTACGAAGCCTGCGTCGAGCATAATCTTCCTTTTACGATTCATGTCCTGATGGAAGGGGTCGGCATTAACGGGCCGAATACCGGCGCCGGTTACGTCAGCTATTACCCCGAGTATCGGGCCAGCAGACCGATGGTGATGGCGGCGCACCTGGCGAGCTTTATCTATGAAGGCGTTTTCGAAAAATTCCCGACCTTAAAGGTCGTTCTTCAGGAGGCAGGCGTGTTTTGGCTTGCGCCATATTTATGGAAGCTGGACGAGGATTGGAAAGCGCTGCGCTTCCAAACGCCATGGGTGAAGAAAAAACCGAGCGAATATTTCCGCAGCAATGTGCGAGTGTCCTCGCAGCCGCTTGAGCCGACGCCGAATCCGGAGACGTTTACCCAAATGATGAACGCCGTTTATGCCGACGAGGTCTTAATGTTCTGCACGGATTACCCGCACTGGGATTTTGACTCGCCTGTGAGAGCGTTTCCCAAGTTGGAAGATTCATTATGGGAGAAAATTTTTTATCAGAATGCAGCTGATCTATATGGTCTGCCGGCAAGAGGAGCTCGAAAGGAAGGTGCAAAGTGATGTCTGTTTTTCTGGTTGGCAAGGCATCGGAAATTCCTGAAGGAAAGAAAAAGATCGTTGAAGCGAATGGCCGAAGCATCGGTGTTTATAACATCGCGGGGCAATTTTATGCCATCCGCAACACTTGCCCGCATCAGGGAGCGGCTCTTTGCGCCGGCCTTACGGCAGCATATATTACCTCTACGGGTCCTGGCCACTTTGAATACGAACGTGACGGCGAGATTGTAAGATGCCCATGGCACCAATGGGAATTCGACATTAAAACGGGCTGCATGATCGTGGATCCTAAGATGAGAACGAAGAGCTATGAAGTAACCGTCGAGCGCTACGATGTATCCATTGAAGACAATGAGGTATACATCCATCTGTAACAGCGATGACCATAAAGCCGGCTTGACTTTGACTAAATGCGCGAAGTGAATTTAAATCATAGACTGCCCGTGATCGATCGGGATCACGGGTAGTCTAAATGGGGGAAATATTCATGCAGCAAAAGCAAGAATCAAAAAAAACATCGACCAAGGCACTTGTGGCGAGTTTGATCGGAAGCTCGATCGAGTGGTACGATTATTTTCTCTATGGAACGCTTGCAGCACTTGTATTCAATAAAATATTTTTCCCTACGATCGATCCTGTCGTGGGTTTGATGCTCGCTTACACCTCGTTTGCCCTTCCGTTCTTTATTCGCCCGCTGGGCGGCGTCATCTTCAGCCATATAGGGGATAAAATCGGACGAAAAAAAACGCTTGTTCTCACATTAGGATTGATGGGAGGCGCCACGGTTTTAATCGGTTTGCTTCCTTCGTATGAAACGATTGGCGTATGGGCTCCGATTTTGCTTATTACCTTAAGGCTTATACAGGGGCTTGGCATCGGAGGAGAATGGGGCGGCGCCTTGCTGCTCGCGGTCGAGTATGCGCCTAAAGGAAAAAGGGGTTTCTTTGGAAGCGTGCCGCAAATGGGGGTTACCATCGGCCTGCTTCTCGGTACAATATCGATTACGCTGATGACTGCCCTGCCTGAAAACCAATTTTTGGCATGGGGCTGGCGTGTGCCGTTTATTTTAAGCGCCGTGCTCGTTCTGCTCGGGTTATGGATCCGGAAGGGGATCGATGAAACACCCGCGTTTAAGGAAGCCAAAGAAAGCGGAAACATAGCCAAGGTTCCGATTGTCGACACGTTCCGTTACCATTGGAAATCCGTGCTCATTGCCGTGGGTCTCAAAGCCGGAGAAACGGCTCCGTTTTATATTTTCTCGACGTTCATTATTTCCTACGCCACGGGGCATCTGGGATTCACAGCTACACCGGTGCTGAATGCAGTGACCATCGGAACGTTAATTACAACCATCGCGATTCCTTTTATGGGGGCTTTTTCCGATAAAGTGGGACGAAAACCCTTGTTCATCTGGGGAATCGTTGCCATTGTTTTGTATGCGTTCCCATATTTCTATATTCTTTCGCTGGGCTCGACGCTGTGGTTAACGATTGCGACCATCATCGGATTAGGCATCTTGTGGGCTCCGGTTACGGCTGTGCTGGGGACGCTTTTTTCCGAAATTTTCAGTACGAACGTTCGGTACACGGGCGTAACCGTCGGCTATCAATTAGGGGCTGCATTGGCTGGAGGCACCGCTCCTCTGATTGCTACGGCGCTGATGAACGGTTTTAACAATTCCTGGGTGCCCGTTGCGGTCTACATGATGGTGATCGGATTACTGTCTCTTTTTGCGATATTCAACACGCGAGAAACGAAAGATCTTGCTTTTGAGAGCAACGAAATTGAAAGTACAGAACAAGAGTTTATTCTGATCGCGCAGGGTGAAGTGCAGAAGAGTTAGCGGACTTGCTGCAGGCGACAGGTTAACCTGTCGATACTCATCATCACCGCGCCGAACTGCAAGGATCATACGGGGCTGCATAGGAAAAAGGTTCAACCGGTCAGGTCTGATCTGACCGGTTGTTTGCATTCTCCTTGTTCATGACATCGCGGAACGTCTCCATGAAAGCAGTGACGGCTTTCGATAAATATCTGCCTTTGCGGTAAGCGATCACCAGAGTCCGCGTGGGCCGGATCGTCAGCGGCAGGTAAGCCGGCGCGAACTCGCTATGTCGTCCCCGGGACACCATAAGCGGCACGAAAGCAATACCCATCCCTGCGGCTGCAAGGGATTGAACGGTTTCGATATTGCTGCTCTCGAACACGATGTTGGGAGTAAATCCGGCCTGCTGACACAAATCGAGCGTAATTTGGCGGAAGCCCTGTCCTTTTTTCAGCGTAATGAAAGGTTCGTTCCTCAGTTCGGCGATATCAACCGCTTTGGCCTGTCCATCGGCGCTGTATTGGGCTAACGGATGCGTCTTCGGAACGGTCAGCACAATTTCCTCTTCGATCACGGCTTCATAGTCGAGCGTTTCATCGATAAGCGGCAGCGACAGGAGGCTAATATCGGCCTGCCCGCTTGCGGTCAGCTGCTCCAGATTGGTCGTCGTCTCCTCCACAAGGACGATATCGATCTCCGGATAGCGCGCCTGGAACGCCGGCAGCACCAAGGGCAGCACATGGGCGCCCGTAATGGGCAGGCTGCCGACGACCAGCCTGCCTTTGCGCATTTGGGAGATGTCCTCCATCTCTTTTTTGAGTTGCTCGACCATGTCGAGTATTTTTTGCGCCTTCTCGACAAACAGGGTTCCGGCATAAGTGGCTTCCACGGAGTTCGTGGTTCTCTGAAACAAAAGGACGCCGATTTCTTTCTCCAGTTTGGACAGCTGTTGGCTGAGCGAGGGCTGGGCGATATGCAGCTTTTCGGCGGCCCTGGAAAAGTTTTTGTCTATGGCGATTTGCAGTGCGTATTGCAGTTGTCGAAGCTCCATCATCACCGCTCCTTTACGATTGCTTATAATCAAAAACTATCAATCTTATAGATATTATATCTTGGATCAATGAAGATGGAAATGGTACGATATTACGCATAGGATGCATCATATTATATTGAGGTGGAACCGATGGCAAAAACAATTATCGAAAAAATTTGGGATAACCATGTCATTCATTCGGAACCGGGCAAACCAAGCATTATTTACATCGATCTTCATTTGGTTCACGAAGTGACTTCCCCGCAAGCGTTCGAAGGTCTTCGCATGGCCGGCCGCAAAGTGCGCCGTCCGGATCTGACGTTCGCGACAATGGATCACAACGTCCCGACGAAAGACCGTTTCAACATTACCGATCCGATCTCCAAGCAGCAGATCGACACGCTTGCCAAGAACTGTGCTGATTTCGGCGTGAAGCTGTTTGACCTGAACCACATCGATCAAGGCGTTGTACACGTTATGGGTCCTGAAGTGGGACTGACGCATCCGGGCAAAACGATCGTGTGCGGCGACAGCCATACGTCCACGCACGGTGCGTTCGGCGCGCTGGCATTCGGAATCGGAACCAGCGAAGTGGAGCACGTGCTCGCAACGCAATGCTTGCAGCAGGCAAAACCCAAGACGCTGGAAGTGCGCATCAACGGCAAGCTGAGACCGGGCGTCACGGCGAAGGACTTGATTCTCGGCGTTATCGCCAAATACGGCACGGACTTCGCTACCGGCTATGTCATTGAGTACACGGGCGAAGCGATCCGCGGCTTGTCCATGGAAGAACGTATGACGGTCTGCAACATGTCCATCGAAGCCGGAGCAAGAGCCGGTTTGATCGCTCCGGACGAAACGACGTTCGAATACCTGCGCGGCCGCGACTATGTACCGAAAGGCGAAGCGTTCGATCAAGCGGTTGCCCGGTGGAAGCAGCTGGTTACGGACGAGGGAGCTGTTTACGATCGCGTAGTGGAATTCGACGCGGACAGCCTGATTCCTCAAGTCACCTGGGGTACAAGCCCGGGCATGGGTACGGATATTACGGCCAGCGTGCCGAACCCTGCTGATTTTCCAACGGAAAATGAGCGTAAAGCCGCCGAGAAAGCGCTGGAATACATGGCGCTCACACCGGGAACACCGATGACGGAGATCGCTATCGATTATGTGTTTATCGGCTCCTGTACGAACGGCCGGATCGAGGACCTGCGTGCGGCTGCGGAAGTGGCTCAGGGCTACAAGGTGGCTCCGAACGTTACCGCCATCGTAGTGCCGGGTTCAGGCCGCGTGAAAGCACAGGCGGAAAAAGAAGGACTCGACAAAATCTTTACCGAAGCCGGTTTTGAGTGGCGTGATGCGGGCTGCAGCATGTGTCTGGCGATGAACCCTGACGTGCTTCAACCGGGTCAGCGCTGCGCATCGACCTCCAACCGGAACTTCGAAGGCCGTCAAGGCCGCGGCGGACGTACGCACCTCGTATCTCCGGCAATGGCGGCAGCGGCTGCAATCAAAGGACATTTCACGGATGTGCGCGATTGGAAATTTAAAGTGAAGCAAGAAGCTTAAAATCAATCATTCTCATGTGAGGAGTTAACGACATGGAAGCTTTTAAACAGCATACAGGCCTGGTCGGTCCGGTGGACCGCGTGAATGTGGATACCGACGCTATTATTCCCAAGCAATTTCTGAAGCGCATCGAGCGCTCCGGCTTCGGTCAATTTTTATTCTATGAGTGGCGCTTTGACGAGCAGGGCGCCGTCATTCCGGAATTCAGTCTGAACCTGCCCCGCTATCAGGGCGCTTCGATACTGCTTTCCCGCGCCAACTTCGGCTGCGGCTCTTCCCGTGAGCATGCGCCATGGGCGATTCAGGACTATGGTTTTAAAGTCATCATCGCACCGTCGTTTGCCGACATTTTCTACAATAACTGCTTTAAGAACGGCATTCTGCCGATCAAGCTGAGCGAAGAGCAGGTCGAGGAACTGTTCCAGCGTACGGCAGCGAATGAAGGCTACAAATTGAGCGTTGATCTGGAGAACAAAACGATTAAGGACGGCCAAGGTCTCTCCATCAGCTTCGATCTGGATGAGCATCGCCGCCAATTCCTGCTGCAGGGGCTCGATGATATCGGCCTGACGCTGCAGCATGAAGACAAGATTGCAGCCTATGAAGCGGCTCACCAAGCCTTATAAGCCATTTTTGCAAATGAAAAAGCTGTTGAGAGAATATGCTCAGCAGCTTTTTTGCTGTCCATTTTGTTGTTTGCCGAATGATTTCTTATTGAAGAAAATAACATTAGGGAGATCAGGAAACGAATGAAGATTTTTTACTAAAGGTAAAACAGGGTGGGAATTTACAATCTTATTGATAGGTAATGCCATTTTTCTTTGGTCAAGAGTTTTCTATCAAAGAAAAATGCGATGACAAATACGCGATCGTGTTGATTGGGCACGATAGTTGATGAGCCGCCTTATCCGTAGGCGGTTTTCTATTGGTCAAGAATCAACAATAGCAGGAGCATGTTTTTTATTTCCATCTTCCAATGTATATAATAGCATTTGTAGTATACATAAAGGGGTGAGGGCCATGATTTTCAACAAAATCGGGATCGTCGGCGCGGGCACGATGGGGCAGGGCATTGCCGAAATGCTCGCCGGCAAAGGGCTTGATGTGGTGCTGATCGACCGCACGCCGGAAAAGCTGCTGCAAGCGATGGAGCAAATCGAAATGAGTTTGGATAAGCAGCTGGAAAAATGGGCGATCACCGCCGCGGAAAAGAAGATGATATTATCGAAGATACAAAAAGAAACGTATGTGCACCGAATGATGGAGTGCGATTTGGTCATCGAGTCGATCAATGAGGATTTGGAGCTCAAGAAGCAGCTTTTCCGGCAGCTTGACGATGTGTGTCCTCCAAACATCATTCTGGCCAGCAACACGTCTACGTTAAGTCTGACGGAGCTGGCGGCGGAAACCAAAGCACCCGAGCGGGTGATCGGCCTTCATTTTCTATATCCGGCATCGAAAATCCAGCTGGTGGAAATTATAAGAGCGCTGAAAACGAGTGATGACACCTTCGTCCGCACGAAGCAGTTTGTGGAAGAGACGATTCAAAAACGCGGGATTCAAGTATATGAATCTCCGGGCTTTGTGACGACGAGGCTATTCTGCGTGCTGATCAACGAGGCGATGCATGTGCTTTCCGAGCGGGTGGCCTCTGCAGAGGATATTGATACGGCTATGCGGATCGGATATGATTTCCATTACGGTCCGCTGGAGATGGCCGACCGGTTCGGTCTGGATTCGGTGCTTGCCTCTATGGAACGCATGTTTCGGGAATTCGGGGATGTGAAATACCGGCCGTCTGTACTGCTGAAGCAAATGGTGCGGGCCGGGCAGCTCGGAACGAAAACGGGACAAGGTTTTTTCCGCTACGATAAGGACGGTGACCGGCTATGATCATTCTAGTCGTTAATGCAGGCAGCTCGTCGCTGAAGTTTCAATTATATCAAATGAAGGATGAAACCGTGCTCGCTAAGGGCAAAGTGGAACGCATAGGGATGGAATCGGCGATTTTACACTTTGAACCTGCAGGAAAACAGGAAATCCGGGAAGTACGGGAAATATTGGAGCATACGACAGCCTTTCGCAAAGTGATGGATATTCTTGTTCATCCGGTTCATGGCATCCTCCAGTCCGTGGATCAAATTGAAGCGGTCGGGCACAGGGTTGTGCATGGGGGGGAGTCGTTTTCCGGCTCCGTTTTGGTGGACGAGGAAGTCAAACGCGAAATCAAACGCCTGTTCGACTTGGCTCCGCTGCATAACCCGGCGCATATACTGGGGATCCAGGCCGTGGAAGCGAATATGCCCGATATCCCGCAGGCCGTTGTCTTCGATACGGCGTTTCATCAGACGATGCCGCCGACCTCTTATTTGTACCCGATTCCGATGGTGCTCTATAAAAAACACAAAATCCGCCGTTACGGCTTTCACGGCATGTCCCACGCCTATGTGAGCGAACGGGCCGCGGCTTTTCTGGGCCGTCCGCTGAAGGAATTGAAGCTCGTTACCTGTCATATCGGCAACGGCGCCAGCTGCGCAGCCATCTTGGGCGGCCGCTCGATGGATACGAGCATGGGGATGACGCCGCTGGAGGGGCTGATGATGGGTACCCGCAGCGGTGACATCGATCCGGCGATCGTGCCGGTTACGATGAGCAAAGAAGATCTGACGCTGGCGGAAGTGAGTTCGATGTTGAACCGGCACAGCGGGCTCATGGCGATCTCGGGCATCGGAAGCGACATGAGGGAGATCGAGCAGGCGATAAAAACGGGAGACCGCAATGCGTCGCTGGCGTTCGAAATGTACGAATACCGGCTGCGCAAATATATCGGCGCTTATGCCGCCGCAATGAATGGGTTGGATGCCGTTGTGTTTACTGCTGGTGTGGGAGAGAATTCTGCGATGCTCCGGGCTGCGGTTTGCCGGAATTTGAGTTTCCTCGGGATCGAGCTGGATGAGCAAGCGAACGAACGCAAGGAGTCCGGGGAACGGGAAATCACGGCGCCGGAGTCCAAGGTAAAGGCGCTGGTCATTCCCACCAATGAAGAACTCGTCATCGCCAGGGATACATACCGTTTGATTTTACACCGCAATGATGTAGAATAATGAGATAAGGCGAATACCGAACGTCTGTTCATTGATAAATGCTACATAACGAAATACGGGGGAGGATGGTTTCATGAGCCGCAATTTATGTATGATCCGGGACGTGGATCAGCATGTGAACGAAACCGTTACGATCGGATGCTGGCTGCACAATAGCCGATCCAGTGGGAAAATCCGTTTTTTGCAGCTGCGCGACGGTTCCGGTTTTATTCAAGGCGTGGTTGTAAAAAACGAAGTGGATGAGCAGGTATGGGAGGATACGGGCAAGCTTACGCAGGAGAGCTCCTTGTACATCACGGGCGTAGTGCGTGAAGATGCCCGCAGCAAGGGCGGCTACGAGCTGACGGTTACGGGAGTGGAGATCATTCAGCTCACAAGCGATTATCCGATTACACCCAAGGAGCACGGGGTCGATTTTCTGATGGATCACCGCCACCTGTGGATCCGTTCTCCGCGGCAGCGCGCGATTCTGGTGATTCGGGCGCAAATCATCCGGGCGGTGCAGCAGTTTTTCGATGAGCGGGGCTTTCATCTGGTCGACCCGCCGATCCTGACGCCTTCTTCGGCGGAAGGGACGACGAGCTTGTTCCATACCAAATATTTCGATGAGGATGCATTCCTGACCCAGAGCGGCCAGCTCTACATGGAGGCTGCGGCCATGGCGCTCGGCAGGGTTTATTCGTTCGGGCCAACGTTTAGGGCGGAGAAGTCCAAGACGCGCCGTCATTTGATCGAGTTCTGGATGATCGAGCCGGAGATGGCCTTCTTCACGCATGAGGAAAACCTTGAAATACAGGAGCAATTTGTCGCCTACATTGTGAAGTCGGTGCTGGAGCACTGCCGCAGGGAGCTTGAGGTGCTGGGGAGGGACGTATCCAGGCTGGAGGGCATCGAGGCTCCTTTTCCGCGCATTACATACGACGAGGCGGTTAAATTTCTGCAGGAGAACGGCCATGAAATCCAATGGGGGGAAGACTTCGGCGCTCCCCACGAAACGGCGATAGCCCAACAATATCATAAGCCGGTGTTTATTACTCATTATCCGACGGACATTAAGGCGTTCTACATGAAGCCGGATCCTGCACGGCCTGAAGTGGTGCTGTGCGCAGATTTGATCGCGCCGGAAGGATATGGGGAAATTATCGGCGGCAGCCAGCGGATCGACGATCCGGAGCTGCTGGAGCAAAGGTTTCAGCAGCACGAGCTGTCGAAGGAAGCGTATCAGTGGTATCTCGACCTGCGCAAGTACGGATCGGTGCCGCATTCCGGCTTCGGTCTGGGGCTGGAGCGCACAGTGGCCTGGATATGCGGTCTCGACCACGTTCGCGAGACGATTCCGTTCCCGCGGCTGCTGTACCGTTTATACCCGTAATATCCGAAAGGAAGGGCTTGCATGAGAAGGAGCGAACAAGATACGAAGGAGCTGCCGTCCGTGCTGCTCGCGGGCTGGCAGGAGGGGAACGTGAATGTTCCTTATTGGCTGCTCCGGTATTACACGCAGCTTCGGCTGCAGGAGCAGGATGTCATGCTGATTCTTCACGTTATGGCTTTCAAGCAAAAGGAAAACAAGGATTTTCCGACGTTCGAGGAGATCCAGTCGCGCATGTCGATCCCGCAGGAGAGGGTCATTGCCGTCCTGCAAAAGCTGCTGAAGGAAGGGCTGCTGAGGATTGACGAGGAGACGGATCCGTTATCTGCGGTTCACAGCGAGAAATATAATTGGCAGCCGCTGATGGAGCGGCTGGCGGAGTGCCGCCTGGAAGAGCTGCTGGAGGAACGCGCGGCCTTGCGCAGGCAAGCGGGTGCAGACGCATCCGGCAAAAAGGATATCTTTACCATCTTCGAAAAAGAGTTCGGGCGTCCGCTTACCCCGATGGAGCTGGAGTCGATCTCGGGTTGGATGGATAAGGACGGATATCCCGAGGAGCTTATTCTTGCCGGGCTGAAGGAAGCGGTATTCGCAGGAAAGGTACATTTTCGTTATATCGACCGGATTCTTCTGGAATGGCAGCGAAACCGGATCAAAACCGTAGAACAGGCGAAGGAGCATTCCCAGAAATTCCGTGCACGTTAACCAAGAGACAGCAGGGGTTGTCCCGGGCTGTTCATGAAATCCCTCAAAGGGAAGGACCAAGAGTGTCCTCCCCTTTGAGGGATTTTTTTGTATTGCAGCGGAGGGATGAAGATCACCTATTTCTAAAGAGGAATCGGAGGAAGAGGTCGTATTATGGAAAAAAATTTTAAAAAATAATGATCTTTTTGTAACCTTTCTTTGAACATCTACGTCTAAATGGATGGTAGTTACACTTTCTGGCAGATTATAGACAAATCCATAACCGGAAGGAGGGCCCATATGATTCGATGGCTGCGCAGACGACATCAAGACGGGATGCACAGGAAGCCGCTTCCTGAAGTTCCACCGGCACCGCAGGACTTACGCGGGGGGCAAGCGCAGGCGGAAGCGGAGAGCGCCTCTTCGGCACAGGCCCTGATGGACGATCCTTCGGAGCATGAACCGGTTATCGATACGAGCAAACCGCTCCTCACCGTAACCGGTGTGGAACGTTCTTTTTCAGTGGGAGGACATGAACTGCATGTGTTGAAGGGAATTGACATGGAGCTGTTTCCCACACAGCTTGTCATGCTGAAGGGAAGATCCGGCTCGGGCAAAACCACGCTTCTGAATTTGATCGGGGGGCTGGATCTGCCTAACCGGGGGGAGATCCGGTTCAAGGAGCATTGGATTCATCAATGCAGCGACGATCGGCGGACGTACATAAGAAAAACTGAAATTGGATTCATTTTCCAGTCATTTGCATTAATGCCTCTGTTATCGGCTTGGGAGAATGTAGAGCTGTCGCTGCGGATGGCCGGTCGGCCAAGATCCGAATGGAAGGCGCGCGTGGCTCACTGTTTGGAGCTTGTAGGTCTGGGCAAACGGATGCATCACCGGCCGTTCGAGCTCTCCGGGGGAGAGCAGCAGCGCGTAGCCATTGCCAAAGCGATAGCTCATAAACCCAGTCTGCTGCTGGCTGACGAGCCGACTGCAGAGCTGGATTCGCAAATGGGAGCTCAGGTCATGACCGTTTTTCGGGACATCATCCGAACGGAACGCATGACGATCTGCATGACAACGCATGATCCGACAATAATGGAGGTTGCCGACCGTGTATTCGAAATGGTGGATGGGAAGTTTATCAATAGTTAAAAAAGGGGGAAAGCCTTTCCTGCTCGTATGCATGGCGGCATCGTTGGCCGTTTCTTCGGGTTGCTCGCTTTTGCCAAAAGAAGAGGAGGAAGAAATCGTACCCATCGTCAAGCCGCCCCAGCTTTCCAAAAAACCGGAGTATGTGGTGAAGACGGATACGCTGGAAACGAAGGTGCGCGGCTCCGGGAAGCTGATGGCCACGGTGGAAGAAGACTTGTATTTTACCGATGAGAACAGCCGCCGCATCAAAAATGTTGCCGTAAAGGCCGGAGACCAGGTGACACAAGGCCAATTGATCGCCGAACTGGATGTCACGGAGCTTGAAAGCCAGCTGAAGCAGAAACGGCTTCAGACGCGCAAAGACGAGCTGACCATGATTGAGATGCTGCGCAAGGCCGACGAGATGAGCGCGGAACAGTTGGAGCAGGCGAAGATCGATTTTGAGCTGAAGCGCGAAGAGCTGATTGAACTGGAGAAAACCATTGCGGGCGCAAAGCTTACGGCCCCGTTCTCCGGCACGATCGTATCGGTTTATCTGAAGAAAGGGGATACGGCTAAAGCTTATGATGCGGTAGCAACCATCGCCGACTTGTCCCAGCTGACGGTAGCGGCCACGCTCAGCGGGGAAGACTTGAAGAAAGTGGCGGTCGGCATGGAGGCCATTGTAGATATTAACTCGGCCGGTCAGCACAAAGGAAAAGTACTGCAGCTTCCGAATCCGAAAGCCGATGACGGCAGCGGGGGCGGCGGCTTTCCCGGCGACGGTCAGGGCAGGCAGCCTGATTCGATCGAAAACTATATGATCATCCAATTGGATCCGTTCCCGGAAAACCTGAATCGGGGCACACCGCTCAGCGTATCGGTCATTACGCAGCGCAAGGAGAATGCGGTTGTCATTCCGCTTGCCGCCCTTCGCTCGTATGCCGGCCGAAACTACGTACAGGTTGTGGATGACCAGGGCAGTAAAAGGGAAGTCGATGTGGAAATCGGCCAGCAGACGTCGACCGATGTGGAGATTGTGAAAGGTCTTACGCCCGGGCAGAAAGTAGTGGGACGCTGATGGCAATGCTTCGTTTTTTATTCCGCAAAATGTGGAATACGCGCTGGCTTACGCTCAGCACCTTAGCCGGCCTCATTATGGCTGTTGCGTTTACCACGAGCATTCCCATGTATTCGGACGGTTCGCTCAAGCGGGTCGTCGCTGCAACGCTGAAAGAGAAAAGCCAAGGAATGTCCGCCGGTTCGGTCTTGATCCGCTATCAAGCCTCCGGCAATGACCGGGCGGATCTGTCTGCATTTGCCGATGTCGATGCCTATATCAAAGAAGAACTGCCGCAAGAAATCGGTTTCCCGGCGGACGCGTACGTTCGCAGTTTGTCCATACGCGGTTCGCAGCTTACCCCTGACGATCCGTCAAAAGTGGATCCGAGCAAGAGAAGGCAGATGACCCTGATGGCACAGAGCGGACTCAAGGAAGAGGTCGAGCTGACGCAGGGGAATTGGTTCTCGGAACAGCCGCAAGACGGCGTTATCGAAGTCGTTATCCATGAGGAAGCCATGTTCCGGGGGGACATGCGCGTCGGCGATGTATTTCATTATCCGATTTCCGGGGGACTCGGCATCGCCCCGCTGAAAGTAAAGATCGTGGGCATATTCAAGCCGAAGAATGATGCTGATCCGTATTGGTTTCAAGGAATAGAAGGGCTCATCACGACCTTTTTTATGAGCGAAACCGGGTTTAACGACGAGCTCTTGACGAAGAAAAAAATTCCGCTCAACCTGGCGAACTGGTATTACGCTTTTGATTTGCAGGAAATCAAAACGAGCCAGCTCTCTTCGCTGCAGCGCAAGCTGGAGCGGCTCGACATTACGCTGTACCAGAAGCTGAAGGATACCCGGGTGGACGTATCGTTTATCCCTCTGCTGCAGGAATTTAAAGTACAAAGCCTGCAGCTGCAGATCCTGCTGTTCACTTTAGCCGCTCCCATGATTGCGATGGTATTCTATTACATCGTAATGAATGCCAGACAGTCTCTTGACCGGCAGCGAACCGTCATTGCGGTCATTCGAAGCCGGGGCGGGAGCACGAGACAAATTATATGGATCTATCTGCTGGAGGGGCTGCTGCTCGGAGGAGCAGCTATCATCATCGGTCCTATGCTCGGGTGGTTTATGGCCAAAAGCATAGGTTCATCCAGCGGTTTTCTTACCTTTGTGGACCGGGAGGCCGTTCCGGTCGGCCTATCTGAAGAAGCGCTGCTCTACGGGTTAGCCGCCGTGGTCATTGCTTTGATGGCCAGCGTGATTCCGGCCGTCATTTATGCCAGAGCCTCGATTGTCAGCCATAAACAACAATTGGCGCGCTCTGACAAAAAGCCGTTCTGGCAAAAATGGTTCCTTGATGTGCTGCTGCTGTGTCTGGTCGGATATGGGTATTACTTGTTCGGCCAGCGCCAGGAATTGTTCGCACAGACAGGGATGACGACGGATCAGCTGCAGGTGCATCCGCTGCTGTTTTTCATTCCGGCATTATCGATTATCGGGCTTGGGCTGTTTTTTCTGCGTATCTTTCCGTGGCTGCTCCGTTTCTGCAATTGGCTCGGCAAGCGGGTTCTGCCCGTTCCGATGTACTTAACGCTGACGCAGCTGTCCCGTTCGTCAACGGCCTATTATCCCCTGATGCTTCTGCTGATCCTGACACTGGGTCTTGGGGTGTACAACGCTTCGGCGGCGAGGACGATCGATCTGAACTCGACGGACCGGATTTTGTATGCCTACGGGACAGATGTGGTGATGAAAGCGGATTGGCAGGCTGTCGCCGAAACGCCGCCTCAAGCCCCGAATCCGGGAAACGGTCAAGGTCAAGGCCAGGGCAATCCCGGAGGCAGCGCGGGAGGTAACCCGCAAAGCCCCGGGGGTTCGAATCCGGGTCAAGGCCCGGGCAGTCCCGGACAACCGGGCGGTCCCGGAGGCGGCACGGGAGGACCTCCGCCGACAATGCGCTATATCGAACCGCCGTTTGAGGTGTTCCGCCAGCTGGAAGGCGTGGAGCATGCGGCACGTGTCCTGCTGGCAAAAAGCAACGTTGTCGTTTCCGGCAAATCGCTCGGCCAGGGCATGCTGATGGGAATCGATAACGTCGATTTTGCGGAGGTGGCCTGGTTCCGTAAAGATTTGTTTTCTGTGCATCCCAACCATTACTTGAATCTGCTCGGACAATACGAGCAAGCGGTCATTATTCCGACAACGTTTGCCGAGAAGCATCAGATCAAGCCGGGCGATTTAATGAATATTACGATATCCGGCCAACCGGTGGAATTCGTCGTCGTTGCCGCCGTCCCTTACTGGCCGAGTCAATATCCGGAGCAGACGCCGTTTATGATCGCCAATCTGGAGTACATTTATGATCAGGCTCCGGTAACGCCTTATGAGGTTTGGCTGAAGATGAAAGACGGAGCCAAGGTCACGCCGTTGATCGAAGCGCTCAGGGAAAAGAAAGTCGACATCGCCAGCGTCAAGGACGTCCGCAACGAGCTGATCTCTCAAAAAAGGCATCCGGCCCGCGGAGGGGTATTCGGTATTTTGAGCCTTGGCTTCCTCGTCTCGGTGCTCGTTTCACTGATTGGCTACATCTTGTACTGGTTTTTCAATTTGTCCAGCCGGGTGGTCCAGTTCGGCGTATTGCGGGCGATGGGATTATCGAAACGTCAATTGACAGGCATGCTGCTGCTTGAGCAGACGTTTACCGCAGGCTTGGCGATTGTTCTGGGCTTAAGCATCGGTAAATTGACGAGCTACCTGTTCCTGCCTTTCCTCCAGACGGCAGAGAATGTCAAAATGCAGGTGCCTCCGTTTCGTGTGGTATTCGATGCCAGAGATACCGATCAGCTCTATGTCGTCGTAGCCGTCATGATGCTGACCGGTGCGGGCCTGCTGTTCCTTCATATCAGGCGCTTGCGTGTCCATCAGGCCGTGAAGCTGGGAGAGGAGAAATGATGTAGTGATTCATTGCGAAGGTCTCGTCAAAATATATAAGAGCGACGAAATTGAAGTCGTTGCGCTGCAGGGGCTTAATATTTCGGTAGACCAAGGCGAAATGATGGCGATTATCGGCAACAGCGGGAGCGGCAAATCTACGCTTCTGAACATCCTGGGCGGCCTTGACCGTCCTTCAGCCGGGCAAGTTCGCGTGGGAGAATGGAACCTGCTCAAAATTACGGATGAAGAGCTGGTCCAATATAAGCGCAATACCGTTGGATTCATCTGGCAGAACAATGCCCGTAATCTGGTGCCGTATTTGACGGCGCTTGAGAATGTGGAGATGCCGATGATGCTGAGCGGGAAATATGACCGGCATTACGCTGCACAGCTTCTGGAATGGGTCGGTCTCAAGGATAGGCTGAACAACAAGCTGCAGCAGCTCTCCGGAGGCGAGCAGCAGCGCGTGGCGATCGCCATAGCGCTGGCTAACCGGCCGTCCCTGCTCCTTGCCGACGAGCCGACGGGCTCCGTCGATACGAAGACGTCGGATATGATCATGGACATCTTCCGCCGCTTCAATACGGAGATGGGCGTTACCATTGTGCTCGTAACGCATGATATGGCGCTGGCCGGCAAGGTGGACCGCGTGGTTGCGATCCGTGACGGAATGACGAGCACCGAGTTCATCAAGCGGAATCCGAACCTGGATCAAGCTGCCGCAGGCGGCGGGACGATTCACGATGTTCACGAGGAATACGTGGTGCTGGACCGGGCCGGACGGCTGCAAATACCGAGAGCGTATTTGCAGGCGCTGGGAATCGAAAGCAAGGCGTCCATGGAATTTGACGGGGAGAAGATTATCATCAAAACGCCCAAAACATTGGATGAGACCGCTGTAAAGCTGCATTAAAGTACATTTAAAACCATAAAATCGGAGGGTTTTCAAAAATGAACAAATGGATCAAAAGAACGGCGGCGCTGTCGGTCAGCGTCGGTATGATGACACCTGTACTTGCAGCTTGTACGAGTCCGAACACATCGGACAACACGGAGCGCACACTGCGCATCGCCACGACGATGGGCTATAGCGCGAACGATGAATATTTTCGCCAGCGGTTTACCGAGCTTTATGAATTTGCCAATCCGAATGTGAAGATTGAAATCATCTCGGCCATGGACGACCGCTACATGTATGGCCGACCGGACCCCAACGAAAAGCCCCAGGATCCGCTGGAGAAGCTGAAGGAATTGATGCAGGGCGACAATCCGCCGGATATCGTCATGACCCAGTATGAGCAGCTGCCTGACTTGATCAGCAATAACTTGCTGACGCAGCTTGATCCTTTGATTACAAAGGACAAATTCGATATCAGCGATATCGTCCCGGCGGTGATCGAGGGCATCAAAAAGGTCGGTGAAGGTAAAATCTATGCGTTGGCGCCGACATTCAATTCTTCTGCCGTCATCTATAACAAAAGGTTGTTCGACGAAGCGGGAGTGCAGTATCCGACGGATAAAATGACCTGGGAGCAAACGTTTGATTTGGCCCGCCGGTTGGCCAAGGGAGAAGGGGAGAACCGGAAGTACGGATTCTCATTTTCGACTTACAATATGGGCGGGGACATGTCGTATGCGACACAGCTTTACACGGCGCCTTTACGGCTGAGAATGTTTGACGACAATGGTGAGAAAATGACGGTCGATTCGGACCAATGGGAGAACGCATGGAAAACGATGCTGCAAATCCACACGGAAAAGCTTGTTCCCGGTCCGCTGGATATGTCCAAAATGAACGGGAGCATAGGTCCGAATGAAAACTATAATCCGTTCCAGCATGACGATTTCCTTTCGGGACGCGTAGCGATGGCGATCATTAACTATGGCGAGCTTGACCGCATCATCGATGTGATGAAGAATGCGGATCGGATTCAAGGCTTTTCTCCGTTCGAATGGGATGTCGTCACGCTGCCCGTTCACCCGGAAGCGCCGGATACAGGCGGATTTATCGGGATGGATGGTATTATGTCGATCAACGCCAAAGCGCAGGATCCCGAGGAAGCATGGAAGTTCCTGAAGTTTATTAACGGTGAGGATTGGGCACGGTTGAAGGCCGGCAGCTCGCATAATATCGTTTCCCGGCAAAAATATATCAAGACAAAGGACGGGTTGGACTACAATCAACAAGCATTCACTTCATTAATGCCGGTACCGTTCGAAGACACAAAGCTTTATCTCAAAAATCCGAGATTGTATGAGGTGCAGAGCATAGGCTATCAGAAGCTTCAACAAGTGATGGAAGGCAAGCTTCAGGTCCGTGAAGCATTGAAGCAGTGGCAGACCGAAGGGGACGCCATGATTCAAAAACTCAAAGAGAATCCGAACGGCGAACCGGGTATGCCAGAACCAAGAACGTTGGGTTAAACCCGCTTGACTAACGAAAGGAAATGGAACAAGGAGGTTAGCAGAAGATGAACCGGAAATCCAAGCGAACGAAATCATGCATACTTCTTCTGGCAGCCGCACTTATGCTCAGCTCCGCCGTTCCCGCCTTTGCGGCGGACGGCGGTACGCCTCCTCCCGGCAGCGACGCCGTGATCTCCATTGGAAGCGCACCGGTGCTGGGCAAGGTTGACATCGGGGGCGGCAATTTTTTTGAGTTGAAGAATGTGACTATGCTGCCCGAGCAAGGCGGCAATACGGTAACGTTTACCGTTACGGTCAACAACGTAGGGTCCAGCGACCTGTTGTTTATCGATTATTGGGTCCGGCTGAAGACGAAGACCGGCAATCAAATCTCGGTTCGTGTACTGCCGCAGGATAAAGACAAAAACCGGATCACACCAAAGTCCAGCCAGGACATCAGCTTCTATGCCAGCGTCAATGAAACGACCGGGCTAAAAGACCTTATTTTCGAATTCATCAAATGGGATTTCTCACAGACCAACTTCGAACGCAAAATCGGCGAAGTGGCCGTTCCGGCAAACTACAGCATCGTAACGGCAGCAGGCGGGGCTCATACGATCCAGATTGCCGGCAATCCGGTCAAGACATCCATCAAGAAAGTGCTGCTGAGCAAAAACGAAAAAAACTATACGCCCACGATTGTGATGAATATGGAAAACATTGGCGCCCGAAGCGCGGTGGTTCCCGGGTATCAGTATTTGCTTCGCACAAGCGAAGGATATATGTATCCTTTGGAGGCCAAAGGAATCAAGGATCTCACGATTAATCCGCAGGTGGACAAGGAGATTGAACTGTCCGGCTCCGTACCTGTTTCCGTGAAGCCGGAGAACTGGCAGCTGGTGATCATTCAGCATGCGGCCGATGTGAAGCTGAACCTGCCGATTGCGTATTTTGCGCTGCCTCCGGTATCGGAGGCGGACAGTGTAGACACGGGCAAAGAATATCACTTTTCGAACAAAAAGGGAACCTATACGGCCCGGCTGAATACCGTGCAGCGTTTGCCTTGGGAGGATCAGGACATTTTGACCGCCGGATTCACGCTCTCCAACAACGGTCCGGAATCGCTGCCGATCCCGGACATGGCGGGATACTTTATGCTCGACGGCGCGGTGAAGGTGGAGGCGAAGCTGATCAGGACGGATAAAGTGATAGGTTTGGCTCCGGGCGCATCGGCGCAGTTCCAGTTTATCGGCAAAATTCCGTATACCTACGAATTCGGTGAGGTGAAGCTGATACTTCAGGAAAAGACCGCTGCCGATGATGCCCAAAACGGAGGAGCGGCGCAGACGGACGATTTGCTGGAATTCGTACATCGTGCGGAGCTGATGAACGTAACGTATAACAACATAGGCGAAGCTCATCATGTGACAAGCGTGGGAAGAAGCGCAAGCTATAAGGTTCGGGAAATCAGAACGTACATCGGAGATACGGCGAATACCTTTGCGGTGATGCTTGAAGTGAAAAATCTGGAGAAGCGTTTCACGGATATCGCCCAGTTGGTCGCCCATATCAAAACGGTGGACGGAACCGTATATCCCGCAGCCGTGACGGAGATCAAGAGCAAGGTCAATCCGGGAGGCACGGCGCTTTTGATGCTGTCCAGCAACGTTCCCAAAACGTTCCCGATCACCGGAACGCATGTGATGATCGGTGATGCGGTCACAGAGGATCAGCTTACGGAAATCGGCAAAAAGCCGGATGCCTACGTGAATGCGGCGGCCTTCTGGCTCCCTCAGGAAAATCAGACGGTTCAGGATCATTTCAAAGACATCGATCTGGCTCCTTATAAGCTGTCGCTCAGCAATATCAAGCCGCAAATCGATCAGACGGGGCTGAAGCTGAAGTTCGATTATGAGATGTCCAAGGATTTGCTGCTCGTCTCGAACATGGAAGGCCGAAAGTTAATCATTGAGATCAAAGACGACGAGGATAAACTCAATTTCACCAAGGAGTTTGCTTTTGAAGAAGCGGCTGAAGGAGATTCCTCGAGCGGAGCGGCAGACAGGCTGCAGCTCGGTAAGCATTTGAATGTAGAGATAACGAAGCAGGACAGCGAAATCATATATCAGGTTCAATTTCTGAAGGGTTACAAACTCAATATCTACGATTCCTTTAAGGGTCAGAAGAAGCTGCTCGCCTCGAAGCAGGTCCTATGGTTTGAAACGATAAAATAGATCTTCCTATATATCTGTATTAAAAAGCTTTAAGCCGTCCCTGACACAGCCGATCATTGCAATGCGGGGACGGTTTTATATGAAGACACAGGGTGATTATGAACGTTTGGTTAATTTTGCTTTGAAAGCATTGACAGGTTTTGCAGGATATCTTATGTTTATCATGTTTATATCGTTAACAACATTCTTAACGATAATTACATAGATAACCGAGGAGATTATCATGAATTCTAAGCCACAAAGCTTTGCTGAACTAAAGCAGGCCGCAAGCAATCATCTGTCTCTTTCCTTTGAGACGGACGGTTTCAGTCCCTTGGTCGGAAGAATTTTCGCGCTGCTGCTTTTCGCTGCTGAGCCTTTGAGTCTGCAGGAAATGGCCGATGAGCTCGGAGTGACGAAGGCAGCTGTCAGCGTCCAGGTCCGCGCTTTGGAGAAGCACTGTATGTGCCAGAAAATACCTACCGGCAACGACCGCAAGGATTACTATTACATCGCTGAAGATTTTAGTACGATCACGCTGCGCACGATGCGGCATAAAGTGGAGTCCATCACAAAGCAGGTGGATGAGTCACTTTCGATTTTATCCCAAATCGATAATGTGACGGAGGAAGAGCAAGCTTCTTTTCAAGTAACCAAACGCCGTTTTATTGAGAGCGCGGCGATGTATCGGCTGGTCATGTCGCGGCTCGAAGGCATTGAGGAAGAATGGGTTCGGATAAGGGAGCAGCTATAATGTGAAATAACAGGTGTATTATTGAAGGGGATACAGAAAAAAACTCGTCTAAGTAGTCAGCAATCGTAATGGAGGAGTAGAGAGATGAATCATTTATCGAGTTTTTCCATGAAGAACGTCGCAGCCGTCATCATCATTTGCGCGATGTTGTTCGTCGGGGGCGGATATGCCGCTGTAACCATTAATCAGGAAACAATGCCGGATATCTCGCTGCCCATGGTTTTTGTCAGCACGACGTATGTCGCACCTCCCAGAGACGTGATGGAGGATGTGACCAAGCCTTTGGAGAAGGCGATCGTCGGTTTGGAAGGACTCAAAAAAATTACTTCGACCTCCGCTGACAATTTTTCGACCATTCAAGTCGAGCTGGAAAACGGGCGGGATCCTGATGAAGCCAAGCGGGATATCGAAGGCATGCTTTCCAATGTCAGCCTTCCACAAGGCGCTTCCGAACCCAAGGTGGCCAAATTCGGCTTTAGCTCGATCCCGGTCTACTTTCTGGCGATGAGCGGTCAAAACGGGGTAAATCAGTCTGATCTCGATCGGATTTACAACGATATCATCGATCCCACCTTGAGCACACTTGACGGGATCGACCGGCTGGACGCCGTGGGGAATCAGGAAGCTACCCTGAATATGAAATTGAATATGAATGCGCTCATTAACTACGGCTTGACCCCGGCTCAGGTATCGCAAAGCATCCGTGCCGCCCTTACGACAAGCCCCGCTGGTTCCGTTGATATTAACGGCAATACGCAAATGGTGCGCGTCCGAAGCGATTTGAACTCCATCTATGCTCTTGAAAATATGAAAATCAATACGACGGACGGCAATACGGTACTGCTGAAGGACATTGCTAAAGTCGAAGCCATTTCCGAGTCGACATTCTTGTCCAGATTGAACGGCGAGCCTTCGATCGGCTTGACGCTCTATAAAGCGAAAGACGCGAATACCGTTGAATTTGTCAGCAAAGTCGAAGGTCTGATCGCCAATTGGGAGAAGGAATTTCCTAATGTGAAATTCACCCCGATCATGAACCAGGCCAACGAAGTCAAAAAGTCGATCAACGGCATGTTGGAGAAAGCGGTTCTGGGTGCTCTGTTTGCCTCGCTCATGATCCTGCTGTTTTTAAAAAATATTCGTATGACGATCATTGTTTTGGTCTCTATCCCATTATCCATTTTAATTACGCTGCTTGTTATGGTGCCTTTGGATATTACCTTGAACATCATGACCCTGGGTGGGCTGACTATAGCCATAGGCCGGGTAGTGGACGACAGCATCGTCGTTATCGAGAATATTTACAGTGAACTGGTAAAGACGCATGAACGCAACGAATCGGTCATCAAGCATGCGACATCCCAGGTGGCTTCCGCCATCACCTCGTCGACTTTGGCGACAGCCGGCGTTTTTGTTCCGGTTGCTTTTGTAGGCGGGATCGTAGGTGAAGTGTTCAGACCGTTTGCCATTACAATAGCGGTGGCGCTTCTGTCTTCGCTGGTTGTCGCTTTGACCGTCATTCCCATGCTGGCCAAACTGCTGGTACTGAACCACCAGAAGCTTAAACACCATGAGGAACCGAACAACGGAAAGTTTATGACCCGATATAAAAAGGTTCTTTCCTGGACCCTTGATAATCCAAAGAAAACCGTTTTTGCTTCCTTTCTTTTGTTTATCCTGACCATTGGCGGAACGGTTCCATTCATGGGATATGAGTTTATACCGGAAAGCAGTACGGCAAAAGAAGTGCAGTTTTCCATGGAGATGCCGCGCGGGACGTCCTTTGAAACGATGGATTTAAAGGCTAAGGAAGTGGAGAATATGCTTCTGGCCGCCAAGGATCCGAACAATGAGCCGGCCTTTACCTATGTGAACACCATGGTCGGTTTTGACTACGGGGAGGAAAGGATCGCTTATAAAACCTCGATTATGGCCAAAGCATCCGAAGCTTCCGATACGAAACAGCTTTTGGAAGAAATGAAGGTCAAGATTGCAGAGATGATGCCGCAAGGCTCCGAGGTTACCGGTAATTTGACGGAATCGGGCGGCGCACAAACAGGATCGGATTTTATTTACATGCTGAAAGGCGACGATCTGGATCAACTGATGATCGGAGCCGAATTAGTCAAAGAAAAAATGCGCGAATTTCCGGAGCTGACGGAGATCGAGGACAGCTTAAGCGATAAAAAAACGGAGCTGGAGATCAGGGTCGATCAAAACAAAGCGCGTTTGTACGACTTGTCTTCCGGGCAAATTCTGGAGAATATCCGAAGCTGGCTGTCCAAAGACAGTATCGGTGACCTCAGATTCGACAACACCGTATTTAATACGAAGATCATGCTCGATGACGATTTCAAAGACTCGGTGGATAAAATTGGCCAACTCCAGATTAAGACGCCGAGAGGTTCTACGGTCTATTTGAATGAAGTGGCTCAAGTCCGTCAAATCGATTCACCGGCCAACATTACCCGTGAAAATCAGGAACAATATGTAAGAATCACGGCTTCGATCGAAAGCAAGGACAAAGGCGGCGTCAGCAATAAAGTGAGTGCGGCGCTGCGAACCATTGAGCTTCCCAACGGCGTACGGACCGAAGTTCAGGGGGTTAGCGACGACATCCAAAAAACGATTAGTGATATGGTTGTTGCCATGGCCGCGGCCATCGGCATCGTTTATCTGATCATGGTTATCGCCTTTGGGAACGCAAGCGCGCCATTCGTTATCCTGTTCTCGCTTCCGCTTGCCGCTATTGGCGGATTTATAGCGCTTTTGCTAACCGGAGAAACGATCAATATCACATCTTTGATCGGATTTCTTATGCTGATCGGGGTGGTGGTTACGAATGCCATCGTATTGGTCGACCGCGTTCAGCAAAATGTAGAGGCGGGGCATTCCATTCGCGATTCATTGATAGAAGGAGGAGTAAGCCGTTTTCGCCCGATTATTATGACTGCCGGAGCTACGATAACCGCCATGCTGCCTATGGCCTTTGGAGCAGCTGAGGGAGGGCTTATTTCCAAAGGGTTGTCCGTTGTCGTGATTGGAGGTCTGACGACTTCTACCATCCTGACTCTGGTTGTGGTGCCTGTCATGTATGAGTTGGTGGATGGAGCCAAGCAGCGAGTAAGCAGATTGTTCAGGCGGAACAAGAAACAGGCTGTCGCTATGAAGACAGAATCCGTCGCACCTTAATTCAACCTGCGATCGGTATCGATAGATAAAGGAAAAGGAGAATCGGCACAAATGAATCGGACATGGAATCATACAGTCAAACATAGCACCAAAATAGCGGGGGCTGTTGTCATCAGCGCGGCTCTCCTTACGGGTTGTTCTTCTCAGCCCCCGGCGGATGCTACGGCGAATACGGCGGAAGCCCAATTGAAGACCGTAAGGGCGGCGCCCATCGAGAAGAGAAAAATCAGTGAGCCTATGGAACAAGTGGCCGACGTCATCTCTTCCATACAGATGGATATTGTCACCAAAGCGGGCGGCGACGTAAAGGAAATTCTGAAAAAACGCGGCGACATGGTGAATAAAGGCGAGGTGATTTTCCGGCTTGATCCTACGGATGTATTAATTCAAAAGGAAAAGACACAAATCGCTTTGGCCACGGCTCAACAGCAAATCGCCAAAGCTCGTCAAGATTTGGCGGATTCCAAGCTGGACCTGCAAAACGGAATCAAGAAGCTTGAACAGTCCATCAAAGATATGGAAAAAGATTATAACAAGATGCGCAACGATTATGATATGGGGCTTGTGACCAAATTCCAGCTGGAGCAAATGGAGTCGCAGCTTAACAACCTGCGCCTTGATCTGGAGAGCAGTCAGAATAAGCTGAAAACACTTGAAAGCACGAATTCGTTGGCTCAGCTCGAACAGGCTGTCCAAACATCGAACTTATCCATCCGCGAGATCGACCGCACCCTCGAGAATATGGAAGTGAAGGCCACCGTCAGCGGTGTACTGACGGATCTTCCTATCGAGGTCGGTATGTACTTGAATGGAGGGTTCCGTGCGGCCCAGGTACAGCAGCTTGACCCGATCAAAATCAAGGCGGAGCTGACGGAAGAAATGGCTAAGCTGGTAAGGGGCAAGACAGAGCTTACCTTCTATATACCGGGCACGTTGGATCATACGAAAGCCAAGGTGAGCTACTTAGCCGACGTGATGAGCTCTCAATCGAAGTCGTTTACACTGGAATTGGAGGTTCCCAATGGCGACCGTAAGCTGAAACCGGGGATGAAGGCACAAATTCTGCTTACGGAGGAAAGCGAACAGATGGTTGTCACCGTACCTTCGCTCAGTGTTGTGCGTGAAGGCGGAGAAACCTTTGTGTTTATTCTCGTTGGCGACCAGGTGGAGAAGCGGAAGGTGTCGCTTGGACGAGTAAACGATACATTCCAGGAAGTCCTCTCCGGCGTCAGTGAGGGTGAACAACTGATCGTATCTGGACAAAACCAATTAAAGGACAAAGAAAAAGTACAGTTGGCTAAATAACCGACATCAGACTTGACAGGAGGAAACCCAAGTGAAACACAAGCTGAAGAAAACCGTAGCATCTGTTGTAATTACCGCCTCGATGATAAGCACCGGTTACTCCGCTTTAGCGGCCGAGGCTTCAGAACCCGCCGTCAGCGCACAGACGGCCGTTACATACAAATTGACCCAGGTCTTGGATGTCGAGGTCAAAAGCGTATTGAACGAACGCGTACAGGAAGGGACGCGTCTGGGTGTCGTCATCCGGATGAAGAACAACGGCAATGCCGTAACGAGAGTTCCGGAATACGAGCTTCGCGTGAAGACAAGCGAAGGCATTGAATATACGCTGCAGCCTAGCGCCTCCAATGCCAAAGCGATTCAACCGAAAGCCAATACCGAGCTGAGCTACATGACGGTTATCGACCGGACCGACAGCGTCAGCTTAACCGAGGTCAACTGGACGGATGTAGACGTGTATGTCTATCCAAAGAAGGAGACGCTGATCGCAGCCGCTCCGATTCAAGGAGAAACGTGGAAAGGAAGCGATACGCCGATTACGGATCCCGCGGCCGTCAAAAAATGGTCGGACTCCTTCGTGATTCCGTCGGTGATCTCTCCGATTCAATATACACCGGTAGGCATCAACAAAGAATCGACCAAGGAGGGTACATTCTACGTCGTACAGCTTTTGGCTTACAATCCGGCGGACAAAAGAGAGATCGTCCCTGATTTTGTTATCGACGGTAAAACGGACGGCAAGATTTACTCCGGCAGCCGGGTAGAGCAGGGGATCGTTGCCTTGGAAGCGAAAGAAAAAAAATATATCCATTACTCCATTCCCGTTGATCAGGATGCCGTACTCACCAGCTTAAACCTTCTGACTCCCGAGTCGTTTGCCCAGGGCGGGGCAGGGGGACCGGGAGAGAAGGTGACCTACAATGTGGGACGCCTGAACATTCTGCTTCCGAACCAAGGAAACATCAATAACCATGAGGCTTACACGCTCGGTGCGCCGATGAAATTTGACAGCCTGAGCACCTTGATTCACCCGGATATGGAAGTATCCGTCGTTGAACTGAACATGCATGAGAATAAAGAGGAAGGCTCCAAGAACGTCACGGCCAAATTTAAGCTGACGAACAAGAGCGACCGTCCGATCGCCGTACCGAATTTCCAATCCGAAATCATGAGCGCGGACGGATACCAGTACAGCGGCAGCAAGCAGAGCATCAGCACGCCTTCGGTCCTGCCGAATTCGTCGATTACGGTCAGCTTCCAGTATACGGTGCCATTCTCCGAGACGGGCAAAGGACTGGCGCTCCGAGTATTGGACGCCAAGACGGCAGCTCCGTATAAAACAACCATCGCAACTTATAATGTGACGCTTCAACCCGAAAATGAGCAAAACCAATTTAGTGTTTATCCGTTCGATGTGAAGGTAAGCAGCTGGAATATCAGCGCGCTGTATAACTCGACGACGCTTACGCATTCCTACAAAGCCAAATTTTTCTTTGATATCGAGCGTCAGCAGCAGGTTCAGATCGATCCGAGCTTCTCTCATTTGCAGTTTGAGCTTTATGATAATTTAGACCGTTTACTCGGAACGGCAACCGCTCCTTTCATCGGTTCGAACCGGATTGTAAACGGAGAAAACAACTTTACCTTCAGCGGCAATTCCGAGCAGTTTGGTTACCCGTTATCCGTTCGCATCTACGAAGTGTTTACCACAGAGACAGGTGCAGAAGGTAAACGTCTGCTTGGCGTATTCAAGCAATAATCCGACTTTATATTTCATTTCCGGCGAAAGGCGGCCTTCTACAGGCCGCCTTTCGTCTTGCTGTGTACGCCCAGCATGGGCGTCATCTCTAGGGTGAAAGTCCCGAACGGGGGCTGGCGAGCGCCTACCGTAGCTGAGGGCAAGGGTGTCCGCCGCGAGGCGGAATCTGAAGGAAGCCGGAGGCTTGTCCCAGGCTTCTTTTTCCCGCAGGGTAAGATGCGGTTTAAGCAACGGAAAATGGGGATCGTACCTTCTGCGGTAAAGGTCCGCGAATTCACGGATTTCGGTTGACGGAAAGACGGCATGCCATAGAACATATCAATCCCACCTTTGCTTACATTATAATGGCTTCCGGTCCATCTATCCAAAAGAAAAATGGAAAATAACAGAAATAGCAGTTCGTCCACACCAGCATTCAAACGTTTACATAATATGATACGGACATCCTATTGGAGAAAAGGAGGCTATTGCCATGAGACGTCAGGTACACAGCAAGGAAGTCAAAGCCGCGGTATATCAGAAGCTGGAAGAACGCGGAGTCACTATTGAAGACATCGCTCTGATCGTCAGGGAAATCCAGCTGTCTTATGATCCCGGCTTAACGCTGCAGACGTGTATAGAGTCCGTTCATGCGGTTTTGCAAAAGCGGGAGCTGCAGCATGCCGTCTTGGTGGGCATTGAGCTGGACGTACTGGCGGAGAAAGGGCTGCTGAGCGAGCCGCTTCTATCCATTATTTTATCCGACGACGGACTGTTCGGCTGTGATGAAACGCTTGCGATTGGCTTGGTGTTCGGCTACGGGAGCATCGCTTTCACCACCTTCGGGCACCTGGATAAGCATAAAGTCGGAATCATCCGGAATCTCGATATCAAAGCGGGCTTTGGCGTTCATACCTTTCTCGACGATCTTGTGGCCAGCATAGCCGCATCCGCTTCCAGCAGGATCGCTCATCATAAGCGTGATGACGATGAACGGGAAATGGTTGTTCATGACCCTGGCACCGATTCGGAAGAGCAGGTCAGCTAACTACATGTCTTGCATCGCGCCTCATTATACTTGTTATATTTTGGAGAGGCTTCCTTAAAATAAGGCAACTTATTTTGGTTAAGCTATTAACAGAACTTTATTTTTCATCTACATCAAGCGGAGTGAGGACAATGAACTGGATTTATTGGGTGAAATTGTACGACAGTAAATTTCAGGCCGGCTGCTTGGCCAAGCGGATGGAAGAAGACTGGTGGATCTACGGTTATGAATGTCCTTCGGAGGTAGAGGTGTTTCGATCCAAAAAAGGGCGTTTTGGCGTAAGGTATATGGTATAATTTTATGCTTGACTTCAACGATTTATTTGGTGTATATTTAATTTTGTCGCTGTCGTAAGCGAAACAATAGCGCGGGGTGGAGCAGCCCGGTAGCTCGTCGGGCTCATAACCCGAAGGCCGCAGGTTCAAATCCTGCCCCCGCAACCAAATACACCAGGGCCCTTAGCTCAGTTGGTTAGAGCGGTCGGCTCATAACCGATTGGTCGGGGGTTCGAGTCCCTCAGGGCCCACCAAATAAGATCTTGCCGGAGTGGCGGAATTGGCAGACGCACAGGACTTAAAATCCTGCGGTAGGTGACTACCGTACCGGTTCGAGTCCGGTCTTCGGCAGTTCTTACAACGATTTTTATAAAGGGTTTTGCTTGGCAATCGCCAAAGCAAAACCCTTTATTCGTATTTTTTTACTATAGGCGAGTGTTTTTTCATTCCCTCGTTCATATACTTATATAATCACATGAAAGAGGAGGGGTTCCATGCCTTCGATTATTTTGGCGCCCATTAAAGTGACTGGTAACGCTGGCGAGCTGGTATTTGGCGATGTCCTGCAAATTACGCCTAAAAGCACATCCAAAGCGAACGCAGGGGCTGGAGGCAGCAATACTGGTGATTTCAGCGCTACGTTTACGCTGATCAGTTTCACGAATACGATCGATCCCGATGTAGCCGATTCGAATAATGCGGGAAACAATTAGGCCGCATATCGTGCCGGCGATGCAGCGTTAGTCCGATGCGCATCTCTCCGTACTGAACGAAAACGGACGGGATGCGCTGATTTGTATTTTACGTAAACCGGATATCGATTTCCTGGTAAGGGTTCTCCGCGCTTTGCTTTCGTATGTGGAGCTGCAGAATGCCGTTTCGATAGACCGCTTTACAGCTTTCGGGAACCACCAGACTGGCCAATCGGATGGTCTGCGTTTTGTTGTCCGGCAGCCCCTCCAGGCGAACTTGGTTCAGGTTCAGCTTAACCCTCAGCTTGCGTGCTTGCGCTTTATCCGGGACATGGACTTTCACAATAACATTGTTGTGAGTATCAAAAATCTCGGTATGAAAATGATGCTTGAGTGAAGGGGAATCCATATTCGGCATCGCTTGCTTCATGACGTTCTTTACATAATTTTCAACCCATGCCATAGGTTCACTCTCCTTCCCCGGGTTCATGGGTCCTGTAAAAGGCAGCTTCCCGCCAAAAAATTGCTCGAAATTTTTCCAATTTATATCGAAGAAATTGTTGTTATTTTTGTTTTCGTCCATGATCATCCACTCTCCTTACTGCTTCAGTATATGAATGTGAAACGCAAAGGATAACCTTGATAACGAAGCAAAACACATACTTTCTGGGATCAGAACATATAATGAATCAAATCCATAACGGGTAAGGTGTTGCTGCCATGCCGGCCATCGTGGGTGCAATTAAGATTGTGAGTGTAGGTACAGGCTCCGTAGTGCACATCGGCGACGCGATCCAATTGGCTCCCAAGACGATAGCCAAAACCTTTGCAGGGGCAGGTTCTTTTAATACCGGCGAAAATGTAAGAACCTACAATGTAGTCAGTTCGACCAATACTTATGATAATGACGTATTCGATTCCAACATTTCCTCGGCGGATAAGGCAGGTGTCGTCTAATTCTATGCAGCTGACCATTCATCAGAATATCGTCATACACCAGCTCAGAATCGGCGCGGTGACGAATTCGTCCGTAGTTCAGATCGGAACAGCCGGAACGATTCGCGCCTTGGCGAATTTGTATAATACGGGAGGGTTTACCGGACCTGCTCCTGAATTGGGAGGGACGTTTGCGGTTCCGTCCGCCGTACCTTTTGTGCCTCTTCCTACACCTTCCCGTTAACGGAGGAATATTCGATGAATTCATCCTACCCTGAGTCTTACTTTCATCAGTTAAACGAGTATTTGAGGTGGCAAACCGAACGCATCCGGAATTTGGAGGGACGTATCGAACTCATTGAACGAGAACTGGATTCGCTAAAGGGGCAGCGAGGGGTGACTATCGAAAGGATTGAATACAAATTCGACCAATTAAAAGTGGAAACATTGGAAGGCACATTAAATGTAGGCTTGTCCCCGACAGGCTTAGGGGCTCAATCATTGGATGACGCCACGGCAGGAGGGCAGGCCATCGGAACCAATACAGCCCGATCGGAATCCTTTGCCCGCATTCAGAAACAGGTCTATGATTATTTGCGGCGATCCTGCCCTGAGGAGCTGGCCGACCTTGAAGCCATGTATGGGGTGGAGTTCGGTCAGGACTTTTCGGATTTTGTCATCGGAGATTTAAAAGGGCAAGCCGCACAGAGGATCGAGTATTATTTGGATTCGATGGTAGACCCGAAGCAGGCGGTGCTTACGATGGAGCAGGAGCAGATCATTACGGATAAAGTCATTGGAGATATCCGTTTGGCGATGAAGCAGTATGTAATGAAAATGAATCAAGAGGGGGGCGCTGCGAATGATTCTAAAGGTGGAAAATAAGGCGCTTAACGTCGGGAATGTGAAGGTGACCGCTGTTGCCAGTTCGTCCGTTTTTCTCATAGGCGATACGCAGGTCATCTATTTGTCCAGTGTGTTCGATACCCCGCCGGAGTCGCTGATTATCGGGCCTCTCGAACCGCTGCCTCTGGAGGAATGAGCATGGCGCTCCCGGTCAGGACCTCGGTGGTAAACCGGGTCATGATTTATAATATCGGTTATGCTTCCGCCTTGAATGCAGGGGATCTGGGAGACTTCTCGCCGGTAACTCTCGCTTTAGCGGTTCATCGGGAGATTCCTGCGTATCACGGGAAGGAAGGCAATCTCAAAGCGTACCCGATTTTCTCGGCGCCTCTCCCGGTACCGAGACAAGCGCGTGAAGTTCATATGTCCACACATCAGGTTTCAGGTGCTATACATGTCAATAATGTGGAGGTGCTGGCCATTTCCACATCCTCTTTAGTCCAGATTGGATCGATTATATCGATCCGCTCGGAATCCCGAATCAAGCATATCCGGCAGCTGCTCCGCGGCTTACGGCCAAAGTAGACATTTGAGACCCGGGAACGGGTCTTTGTTTTTTGTTTTTGTAATGTTTCAGAACAAGCGGGAAGATGAAACTACCAAACAGCATATGGCCGCGGACTCATAAATGGCGTGAACAGCATCGCCGGGACTCCAGCCTAATGTTGATTTATGATATAATAGATGGGAATAGGATGAATGAAGAGAGGAGCGGAATAACTTGGCAGGCAGAAAGGTAGAACATGTCGGTGTCATGGTAAAGGACATCGATACTTCGGTTCGATTCTATAAAGAAGTGGTCGGATTAGAGTTGAAAGATAAGCTGGATCATTCGAATGGAGTGATCAAGCTTGCTTTCCTCGGCTTCGGACAGGCTGGCGAAACGGAGCTGGAACTGATTCAAGGCTATAACGACGGGCTTCCGCAGGAGGGCAAGGTGCATCACCTTGCATTCACGGTCGATGACATTGAAGAAGAGTGGGCCCGGATTAGCCGGATGGACGTTGAGCTCATCGATCAAGAAATTACGACACTGCCTAACGGTTCAAGATATTTCTTCTTCTACGGACCGGATGGAGAATGGATCGAATTCTTTCAATCCACCCGCTCGAGTTGATGCATGAAGAACGACAACGCTGCCGTTCAAGAGAGAATAAATTGCTTTTTGTGTAAATACTTTTATGTGACATGGGACCCGGGCTTTCCCAGAGGCTGCCGATTCTACGGATTCAAGACGAACGACCTGCCTTCGGCATTGGTAAAGCGATCCTCAGGAAAGCCGTGCATGGCGTTTGAGAAAAAAACTAAAAGCTAGGTGAACAACGTTATGCTGTTCAGCAAGAGTCAAAAAAAACTGATACTGGAGATTCTGCTTAAAGAAAGGCGCCGGTTATTTTCCAAACACAAGGGGGAACTCCTCGATCAAACGATCGATGATTTATCTCAGATGGTACGCAACGAAAATATCAACATAACCGAACCGAAAGATAGCTCCATCGATTGGAGTTCAAGGAATGGGAAACGGAAATAGCAGGTTTCATGTCCATAAGGCATCCCGTAAGGGGCGCCTTATTTTGTAAACCAACGGATGACCATCATGCCGAGCGATAAGACGACACTGATCACAATACACGTAACTATCGGAAAATAAAATTTTACATTCTCTTTCTCCACGACAATGTCGCCCGGAAGCCGGCCAAGATTCAAAAATTTTCCGCCTACGGACCACAGGAGTCCGACGACGATCATAACCACTCCGCCCCAGATCAACAGCTTGGGAATCGAATCCATACTTGCCGCTCCTTATTTTGTAATCAGCTTTAACTGCACCGCTTGTTCTTCTGTTAAAATGAACTCTTCATTAGGCAAAAAATCCTCATCCTTGTCTCTGCCGAAAAGCTTGAGCAGTTCAATCCATACTCCCTTTTCCATCGCCTCGGATGCAGAAATCACAATTTTCATAGAAATTGCCTCCTGTAAGGGTTATATGCTTTATTTTACACGAAAAGGGTTGTTGAAAACACCACTTTTTTGGATGCGGAACCTTCGTCGGATGTCTCCCGTCTACTCTATTAGGAACGTACTGGCGCTTGAAAAGAAGAGGAGAACGATATGAAAAGACAGATGTATAAAATGTTCATATATCTATTGCCCTTGCTATGGTTAGGGATGTCCTATGTAAAGCCATCCTTGGCCTGTGCATGTGCCGGGGAGGATCCGCAGCCAACCCTTTCCGACTGGCTGTATGTATCGGCAGGCGTTGTATGCTTTGCCGGGCTGGTGATCTTGACTATCGTACTAACCGTACGGGTATGGATGAATCACAATACAAAAGACGGGAAAGCTCCCGTCAACGAATGAGTGCTTGCCTGGCTTAGGCTGTCACTGATTTTTGCAATTCCTCCGGTTCGGGGACAGCCTTGCATATTCCGGCGCTGTACATAGTAGAATTAATGTAATGAAAGCCGGTCTTAAAAATTATTTCATTCTTTGTTGACAAGGGAGGATGCACCTTATTACATGCAATGCAATAGTACATAAATGATCTCCTTTCGCGTCGATGTGACAATTATAGACATATTATATGCCCAAAATTGTGATTTAAGACACATTTTTTTTATAGATTTTTCTAAATTTTTTTCATATTTAAATGGAACGATAGAAAGGCGAGCGGAAGAAAAAAAGTGCTGTCTAAAAAGTGTTGACTTTTACTCATGAGATTGGTATTATATACGCAGAAATAATATTTGATGTTATGACTTGTTAGCTCAGCTGGGAGAGCACCATCTTGACAGGGTGGGGGTCAGTGGTTCGAGCCCACTACAGGTCATCCCAAAAAGTCCTTGATATTCAAGGGCTTTTTTATTTTGTGATAATTTATAATGTGGTTTCATAGAGGAGCTACTTGGATAATTGGTTAAATAACCCGAATCCAGAGCTACGGCTTCGACTTTAAAGCCGAAACGCTTTACCTGTCGGTCCAATCGTTCAACGTAAGCAGTGCATGTACATCCGTAATGATGTTGTAGTTCATATCGACGGTACGATGGTCTAAATAATAAAATCCTTCGGGCTTTCCTTCTCTAACCATATAGCCACTTTCGGGATCTGTCTTGCTCACTTTAATTTCCTTATGCTCGATCACTTCCTCTCTTGGTTTTAGAGCTTTTTCCATGATTCTTGCGATCCTCCTCCACCGCGTCGTTGAGTTCCTCTATGTAATCCTTCGTGTTTTGCAGCACCTGTTGTTTCGTGAACTTGTGTTTGTTGGCGTTGGCTTTAATATGCGTGGAGTCTGAGATGAGAACCCTACCTCCGACCATTCGATGTTGAACGGCTTGAAGGACGATTTCATCGAACACCTCTTGGAAGATCGCTGTATCCTTGAACCGTTTGCGTCGGTTCCAACTAATGGTTGTGTGGTCTGGAACGCGATCTGTTGTAACCGTCAAGACCTTTTGAACAATTTTCGCTAATTAGTTTTGAACACTACCAAGAAACCAACGATACGCTTGGTTTGAATATCTTGTTCTAAGCGCCGCTCCGAACGATTGCCGTAAAAGTAGCCGAGAAAGATCATCTTAAAGAGGATCACAGGAACAATGGCCGGTCTCCCGTTATCTTCGCAGTACAGAGGCTTTACTTTTTCTCTAATGAATTCAAAGCTGATGTATTTGTCGATCTTGCGAAGCATGTGATCTTGAGGAACGAGATCTTCGATAGATACAAATTCATAGGATTTTGTTTACCGTTATTAGAACGAAGCATGCTCTTCACCGTCTAGTTCATGTGTTACCTATATTAAATTTTTTTAGTATAAAGAAAGCTATCGAGACTTTCTCGACAGCCTGAAAATGAGGAATCAAGTTTTTTTGCTTTTTATGTACTTTTCATAAGACGTCCAAATGGCAATTGGTGCCGAAAAGAACATTTCCCGAATGCGTCCGCAGTTTCCTTCTGCATGTACGGTGTAATGTGAGCATACCAGTCCAACATCTTCACGCTTGACCATCCATACGCTCAGCTATCCGTTTATGGTTTTCTCTCATCTTTAGCGACATAACAACATGTCTACCCTCACGCTTGTTGATGAAGAAATTCGGTAATAAATTGATAATAATTTGATCATAATTAGATAACAAATTGATATAAAATTTTCAACTCGGTGTTAAAATGGATTGAGAATCTCTAGATGTAATATGACAAGGGGGATTTTCAATTGGCTCGGAGCAGCGTTATGACTAAGATAAAAGAGTGGTTTGTAGAATGGTTTATAGGTAAGAAACCTGACACCGACAAGGAAAACATGATAATTTGTAAAGCTTGCGGCGGTACTGGCGCATTAGACGTTTTTATTAATTGCGATGAATGTGAAGGAAAGGGTTATACCTTGATGACACGGCAACAGTGATGGATTTCACCATTGGGAGATTTATAGGGATATTATTAAGACTCAACCCCGAGCCGATCCGGGGTATTTTTTATGCCCGGAAAAAGGGCGAAGAGTGGTCTTCTGCAAAGATTCGTACAAACGGTGTCTAGTCTATAACCATGAAAGGAAAAAATTAGTGGAAAATCGACGCGGATTCCTATAAAATTTACTTTATATAGATAATCATAGGTTGAGGCGGTGGGAGTATGCCAGCTATCGGAAGTATTTACCCTAAAAAAGAAAATATCTTTAGCAGTAAAAAATCCCTAAAATCATTGCCAGTGTTGATTGTCAGGCTAATGAAGGGATTTTTATTTAGGAAAAAAACGGAACAATGCGGTGAATTTCTGCGTGTAGCGGGGAAAGTAAAAGTATCGGCAAGGAAAAATTCTAAGCTGATTTTAGGTGATAATGTACTGCTATACCATAATGTAGGTTTTTACCTAGATACCGACCACGCCGTTATTTCAATTGGGGACCGTACTTATATTAATCGCAGAACAGAAATTATGTGTAAGGACAATGTTACAATAGGTAGCGATTGTGCGATTTCGTGGGATGTTACTATAATGGACACGGATTATCATTCAATTGAAGGGAATAGTGATACAGCGTCTGTAACTATTGGAAATAAGGTTTGGATTGGATGTAAAGCAACCATCTTAAAGGGAGTAACTATTGGTGACGGGGCGGTTATTGCAGCCGGAGCACTGGTTACAAGAGATGTTCCTCCAAATTCCGTTGTAGCTGGAGTTCCTGCGAAAGTAGTCAAAAGCAATATACACTGGTTGTAAGACTACTTAATGATCCACACGAAACCCGTGTGCAATCTTTAACTAATAAAGTCCATAGGCTTACTAATAAGAACACCTGCTCGGAGTTAACGGGCGAGTGTTCTTATTTTTTTCGGAGGTGCAGCGGTGGTTGCAAGATCATACCTCTTACGTCGGATGCAAACCAAAGTTTCACTTGCACACATCCGACTAGGGCGTGCGTATTGCCCGTATGAGGTTAATGTTCAATAAGTCCTGCCGAATTTTGTAAATATTCATATGAAAATATACCCATTTTTGTGAAAAGTGTGATATGATTGATTCGTAAGTAGGATACAAAATGTACCATATATAAAATAAAACAGATACATAATGTACCAGGGAGTGAATCGTTTTGTTGGTGCCTAATAAAACCTTAACGCTAGTCGCATTCTTATTCGTCACGGTGGTATGTCTTATCCCGGACAGCAAAGCAACCGTGTTCTATCAAGTATCTACTCCGATTGGAACGTTCTCGCCGGATAAGGTATTGGTGTTATGTGCGATGTATCTTTCGTTCATTTGTTTGATGATCTCTCGGGCAAAAACAATGGCGTTGTCTAAATTCCCGGTGTTGATCATGTCGGCTTACCTTTTCTGTATCTTATTTTCGTCCTATCTATCCGTCGTGATGGGGGAAGGATATTTCCGAATCAATTCCCTCGTGTTTATGCTAATCATGAATTTTGGTGTGTTTTTTGCAGTGTATTTGCTCACCACAAATTATGAGTCTTTTAAGAACAAAATGATAAAAATTGTCATTTTTCTGAGTACGTTCAATGCCATCTTGGCAATTTCGCAGTTTATCACCCGGCAACCGTTGTTGATCGAAGAATATCTATTGCGTGAAAGGGGCTTTTTTGCTGCGGGAGACCGAGTCACCCGTTCGTTTGGCTTTCAAGGGGAACCATTGGCACTTGGAACGGTCTGCATGGTTGGGCTCATTATGGCGCTCGGGATGATTGTTGAGCTACGGCGGAGTGGGAAGGGGGCAAAATGGTATATTATCAGTGCCCTCATCCTCTCTTTTGGGCTATTGACCAGTTTCTCGCGCGGAAACATTTTCGCCACGACCATTGTGCTCGTACTATTTTTGATAGCTTACAAGATTAAAATTAGCTTTAAACTGATATTTAGATTTGGCCTCTTGTGTGTTGCGATATTCGCCGTACTGTATCAAACCGGGATATGGCAATCTTTCGTTACCCGTATCGCTCGAACGGATGATGAGTCTTATAGCCATCGTTTCAGTGTGATTTCTAATATTTGGGACGCTTTTCACGAATTCGGTGCCATCATGCTCTTTGGTCTATCCCCTGGTGCGGGTGTAAGTATTCGTCATATTACAGGAGTGCTCGACAATAATTTCATCAAAATATTGTATGAGTCCGGCATGATTGGGTTCGTTCTTTTTCTATCAGTCATTCTGATTTTGTTATTCAAAACAAAAGCAACACTGTTAAAACTCTGTTTGGTGGCCTTATTGTTGAACATGAACACCTACGAATTGACCGCGTACAGCAGTATTGGAACGCTGTTTTTTATAATACTCGCTCTGCTTTCTGCTGATTATGTACCAAGGATGAAACGAAGTCGTTCCTCCTCCGTGCCAAAGATAGCGAGTAAGGATATGCACTCAAGCCATTCGGCATAGCAAGGACTACAGAGGATTTCAAATCGTTCTTCACCTAAGCCAAGTACAACATGTCAACCCTCTAACGCATGGTTAACCATGCTCCGATCTACCCCGTCATCTGCCGTAAACCCTGGGATTTTATATGAATGATAAGAGGACGGCCATCTTATAGGTCTTTTAAATATGACAAAAGTCCTTAAATTATCCGATTAATCGACATGAAAAGAAAAATATGGTACTATAGAATCAATGATTAATGAGATTGAAGGTGGAACGATGGGACTATTTATTTGGGATGTTATAGGGATCATCTTGTTTATTGGTGTCATCGGATTATGTATCAAACAGCTCACCATGACAAAATAGGGAGCTTATGCAGAAAGGCATGAGAAACATTTAAGCTGCTTTAAGGGCAGAGACAAATCGATGGATAAAAGATCAATTTCGAATTTTGATCATAACTCGGCGAATAGGGTAAAAAAAGTTCAACCGCTCAATCATCATTTCGTTGAGGCGGTTGAACTTTTTTCATTTAAATCTCAATTTCTCCGGTTGTCCGTAACAAAGAAAGGGTGAGTTCGTCACCTTCCTGCTCCAAATCTATTTTGCTGATGTTATCGTGTGTCTTCGTAATGAGGTCCGGATGTCCATCTGTCTCTTTGTCCGTTTTATCATTCGCAAGATTTTGCGCTCCTTTGAGGACATCCGGACTGGGTCTTGTCCACGGAGTGACGTATGGTTTGCCTAACTTGGATACACGCGGGTGAAAAGCGTTTGGGTCGACACCGGGAATGTCATTACAGACCCCTTCAAGATGTTATAAGGCTGACCAACAATAACGGGAACAGGAGGGAAAAAGATGAAAAGAAAACGGATGCAGCGATGGGGTGTCCTTGTGCTGGCTGCAGTACTTCTTGTGATCGCGGCGTGCGGAAGCAGCGGTACGCCGGGTGCGCAGCCTGCCGGCGCTTCTTCCAACGATGCGGTGCCGCTTGTAGTCAAGATTACTTCCTGTACGAGCCATGATCCGATTACTTACAGCATGGAGCAATTTAAACAAAAACATGAAGCGAAAATGGATGGCCGATTCAAGGTGGAGGTTTATCCATCCTGCCAGCTGGGCAGCAGTGATCAGATGGTGCAGCAAGTGATCGCGGGCAACGTGCACATTTTTGTTACGCCTACCGCATTTTTATCCGGCATAGAGCCGTTAATGACGGTGATCGACCTGCCTTATCTCTTTCCTGATGTTCGAGCGGCAACGGAATATTTGAATGCGGAAGGGAAGCGGGCTTTGGAAGACAAATTAAATGCAAAGGGAATTTCGGCTCCCCCTGAATTCCATAAAGAGCTCGTTGAGGCGTCGGAACAGGTTTATACCAAATTATACGCCAGAGTTCCGGACTCCAAAGAATGGATTGATCACATTAAAGAACATTTTGCCAAATAAGAATGGAAAAGAAGGACCGCCTGCCTGGGAACATGAGGAGGTGGTTCTTCCGCTTGTAGGTTGTAAAATATACCAGACGGGCGGTCTTGTCCGCCAAGCTCCGGTTAAGCAGGTTGGCAAGGAATGTGGTACAATGGAAGCCGGCAAGTTAAGCTTGCGGGCCTTTGCTGTTTCATGCCGTCATTTTTCATGCATAAATTATTTTCCTTGGTAAACACTTACCGGAAAAACATTGAAAAAAAGGCGGTTATGGCGATGGTATCCAAGAAAGCGCGACAGGTTGTTTACATACTTTTTATTGTGACAATATTTATTACGGGAGGTTGTACGAACAGGCAAACCGAGCATATCGGACTTCAAGAGCCTACGCCAACCGGCCATACGGCTACCATGTATGTAGCCAACGTATCGACCTTGTCCAATGTCCCGGTATACAGGGAAAGCGGCGGGCTGGTCTGGGTGCCGCTGGAGGAAACGGCGAAATCGATGAATTATGATCTGCATTACGCCAACGGTTGTTTCGCCATGGGCGGCACGGATGCGGCTTATTCCGTCAACATGAACCAAACCCGGGCCATGGCAGGTGATATGCCCGTCGAACTGCCGCAGGCCCCCAAATATATTGATCATAAACCGCATCTAACTACACAGGCGTTGTCCGCGCTGTTCGGAGTCCCGGTGAACTGGAACGGGGAACGGTCGCAGGTTATTTTCTCCCCGATCGATGATCGACGGCTGTCCGACCGGCAAAACACATTCCCATTGGAGCAATCTGAAACGGAAACCCTACGAGCAGCAGGAATCTCGGTGAACAAAAATGACTTGATCCGCTTTGCCGAAGGGTTGGTAGGAACGCCCTATCAATTTGCTGCCGGACCTTACGAAAGTACACATACATTCGATTGCTCTTCCTTCGTCCAGTATGTGTACGGCCACTTCGGAATCAAGCTTCCCAGGTCTTCACGTGCTCAGGCGGAGGTTGGTCAAAGCGTATCCGTAAATCAGCTGCAGCCCGGGGATCTCCTGTTCTTTTATACCCCTGGCCGGTTTGCCAGCAACCAAACGGTAGGTCATGTGGGGATCTATGCGGGTAACGGACAAATCATTCATACCTACGGCGATCCGGGGGTTACGTTAACGGAATTTGATACATACTGGAGAAATCGTTTTTTGTTTGCCAAGCGTGTTGTTTAACTAGATTAGCTTGGGAACGGTTGAAGGGGGACAAGATGAAGATCTGGATGAAGGTGAAGTTAGCCGACACCATCAAATCCTATTCTAAGCATCCGGATTATGATTACAAATGCAGCATAGATGTTTTGGCGTGGGATTCCATGATCGAGGAAGGCCGCAGCGAGCATGAGAATCCAGGCAGACCCGATGAGCGCGGGGAAGTTGTATCGGTCATTATAGGCATTGTCAAGGGGGAACATGCGGAGATCAGGGTGCAGTATGAGCAGGAGGATTATGAGGCGCATAAAACCAATTTACTTATACAAAGAGCGGTGAAGGAAGGCATGAAGCTGATCAAAGAAAAGCTGGATGCTTATTTAGGATATGAGCCGTTGAATCGATGAAATATGGCGGGGCCGCGGCGGCAAAAAAAATGCGCATAAAGATTTTCGGTTTGGACATCATACTATTAACGGTGACAAGAGAGGTGTGGTTCCGTTGGGCGATCTAACGAGCAATACCGTGGAAGTTGTTGTTGAATCGAGATAGAAGCGGAGGTGTGTGCCAAAGACACGTTACTGTAGTACACGTACTGCAAGATGTGAATGAGGTGTAAAACCCGAGCTAATGGAAAGATTCAAGGCAAATACCAAACACTCACCGTTGAAAAGGACTCCGAAAGGGGTCCTTTTTCTATTTTGTGCTGCCTTAAGGTCTCCTTCTTTTTCCTGCTTATTCAATGAATTTTCCATGATAAAATGGATTCGGGTGATGCATATGCTGATTAGTCCTATGCTCCTTGAGTCTCAAGACAATCCTTTCTCAGACCCGGCTTTTATATTCGAACCGAAAATGGATGGGCACCGGCTAATCTTGATCAAGAAGGGTGATGAAACACGGCTGTTTACAAGAGAGCAGACGGAATGTACACGCCAGTATCCCGAACTTCATGATGTTCCTGTGGAAGGTGACGTTATTCTTGACGGCGAGGTCTGCTGTATTGATCCGGATACGGGAGCTTCGGATTTCGAGCTTGTCATGGAACGTTTGCAGTTAACAAAGCGGGAGAAAATCCACTTTTTTGCCAAGCAGCGTCCGGTGCATTATGTGGTCTGGGATATCCTTCAACATAAAGGCCGCGACTTGCGCAATCTTTCATTAATGAAAAGAAGGTCTATCCTTGAATCCGTTATGGTGACAAATGAGCGGTTTCACATCATACTTCAAGTAAATGAAAGAGGCGAGGAGCTTTACAATCTGTTGGTTGAACAATCCATGCAGGGGATGGTTGCCAAGAAAAAAGACAGTCCGTACGTTTCCAGGCGCTCTCATGACTGGTTAAAGATCATGAATTACAAGTACGAGGATGTGTGGATTACAGGGTATCGAAAAGAGGGCATTGGCTGGTTGGCGGAGGTGGAAGATCATGGGCGAAAGCGGCCGGTCGGGATGATTGAATCCGATATATCCCCGCTGCAGAAGAAGGAGTTTTATGATGTCACTCAACAGCTGATTACAGGCGAGGACAATCAATTTGTTTATATTCAACCTTTGATCAAGGCCAAAGTAAAATTTTACCATTGGACTCGCCACGGTTTTTTAAGGAAGCCTTCCTTGGTTGAATTAAAATTTTAATGTTCTTTTCATCTGTTTTAAAGATTACTTTCATGATCACCGGCCATAATGAATAACGTACCCCATCTTTTTATATAGGGCTTGCTGAACAAGATTAGTTCCATCTACACCCAACGCAAGTCTCTAAACC
>NZ_JALJRM010000011.1:0-138691 GCF_024519685.1 Paenibacillus sp. Pae15
GTTGCCTACGTGTTACTCACCCGTCCGCCGCTCCAGGAGGTCTCCCCTAAGGGAGAACCCCTAGCGCTCGACTTGCATGTATTAGGCACGCCGCCAGCGTTCGTCCTGAGCCAGGATCAAACTCTCCAATAAAGAAAAGCTGATTAGCTCATCATCTACTACTGGCGAGAATCTTTCGATTCTCTATCTTTACACTCACTCGTTGTTCAGTTTTCAAAGGGCAATTTTATGCGCCGTTTTTCGACTCTGTTTTTTCAACCTCGTCGAAAGCGACTCTAATAATATACCACATTCACACACTTCAATGCAAGAACTTTTTTTATTTTTTTTACCATAACGCTTTAGCTTGTCCTCTGCATTGCCCGTCCTTATCGGCCGGAAAAATAATATAGCATGGATCGAAACCAAAATCAAGCCCTGAAAATAAAAAGCACAAACCCAAAGGTTTGCGCTAAAAACAACAACCTATAAGCCCGCGAGCCCGCGTTTTTAAAAACCGGTTGCGTTTGCCGCTCCAAGCTCCCGTACCATTTCATCATGGATATGTCCGTTGCTCGCGAGCACATGGCGAACGTTCAAGCTGTAGGGATTTCCCAGCGTATCCGTTACCCTGCCGCCGGATTCCGTAATGAGAATAGCCCCCGCAGCCATATCCCACGAGTTCAGTCCAATTTCCCAAAAACCGCTTAAGCGCCCCGCGGCAACATAAGCCATATGCAAGGCGGCCGAACCGGCTACGCGAAGATTCCGCACCTTGGGACCCATTGCTTGAATCCCCCGCATATTTACAGGCATCGCATGTGAACGATCGGCCGATAAACCGGTCGCAATAAGGCTGTGATCCAGCGTCAGCTCGGACGATACCCGCATCCGTTTTCCTTTCAGATAGGCCCCTTTGCCCTTTTCCGCAACATATAGTTCATTATGAACAGGATTGTATACCACGCCTACGATGACCTCGCCTTTATGCGCAAGAGCGATGGATACCGAAAAAAAGGGAAAGCCGTGAACGAAATTGGTTGTACCGTCCAACGGGTCCACAATCCATAAATATTCGGCATGGCTGACTTGCTCCAGCGCTTTCCGGGATGCGTCCGGTCCGGGCTCTACGCCCTCTTCACCGAGAATTTCATGATGCGGAAAATGGGTTTGAATCAAATTGCGGATCATCTTTTCCGCGCCTTTATCGACTTCCGTTACCAGATCATGCATGGAGGATTTGAGCTGCAGATTATTGAAATCTCCAAGCTTACTCACAATCCATTCCCCGGCTTTCGATGCGGTATTAATGGCAACCGCGGTAAAACTCTTGCTTCCGACAGCAGAGGATATGGGATTTTGATTTGGCATCCATAATCATTCCTTTTCTATACCGATAAATAAAAAATCTGATGATATTGTTTGTAATCGGATTGATTATTTCCAGTATAGATAATATACGAAAAATTTGCTACGAAATTCACAAAAACGTTGCTGAATGTAACAAAAGAGTGATTGGAGGCAGATTAAACCTCTATCTTCAAAAACCACTTCCGCCCTTTGGTCATCAGAAGGCGATACAGCAAGAGATCCGCGCCAATAAATAAAACCAGAAGAGCAAGTGCGGTAGAGAGCAAGCTGAGCTCCAGCTTAAAAACAACGAAAAAGATAAGGCCGGCTGCCAGAATGCCGATCAGCATATTATATATGCCGTTTAAATTTTGCTTCACCGCTTTTTGTTCATTGTCCCAATGCAGCTTCGGCATCAGAAGATCGATCAGAACGCCGGTCAAACAGCAAAACAGCGTGGCCGGAATACTCACCAGAAGCAGCAAAAGCACAAGCAGCAGCGGCAGTTGAAGCAGAAGATAGGCTAAAGCCGTAAGCAGAAATGCGCTTGAAAGCGTCAGGAGCCATCCGGCGAGCATTTTCGCCGAAATCATTTTCCCATACGCGACCGGCAAATATTTATTTACAAAGAACCCGGTGCCTTCTCTGGAGATCGAAGTGGAGGCCGTAGGGTTCGTTCCGGAGACAAAGAGAAATATACCGGCACCGCCCGCAAGAATAAGAGCCGCCATACCGTCATGATTAACTATGCTTTCCGCTGTCCTTAAACTTTCCATCAAATTCGGCTGTGTCAGAACCGGAATAAGAAAAAACACCGGCCACAAAAAAGACATCAGTACACAGTTCAGGAAGTAGGGCGGGGTTCGAAACAGAATACGAAGTTCTTTGATCAAGTAAGCTTTTAGTACAGACTGCTGCACAGTCAACTTGTCATACCGGGATGCGCTAAGCCGTTTCCGCCGCGCCGACGATTCCGAAATGCCTAACACGCCTTTAAAATACAGGCGCTGTCCAAGAAAGACAAATCCGATAAAGAACAGACAAGAAAGGCTTAAGAAAAGCGTCAGATTCGCCAACCCTGCCAATGACGTCTCCTTCAACAGTGCATCAGCCGCCAGCTTGGCGCTTGGAAATGCCCGGGCCGCCAAATCGATGAAGGCGTTATGGCCGTTCTGCAGCATGTCTTGCAGCTGTTCGGGATTCATCGATTTGTTCATCGTACGTTGAAATAAAATATTGCCCCCGACAGAAAGAATAACCGCCACAATTCCCGCCAACATCCTAAAACGGTCTTTGTTGCGGGCGATACTGGAAAAGCTCATGGTGATCATGGCTACAAGGGAAGACAACACCAGCGGAATGATAGGGAGCGCCAGGAAGATAAGCCCCGAATAGATATAGTAGACGATTCCGCTGCCATTCTTGATCCCAAAGGTCAGCAGCACGGGCAAAAGCAGAAGCAGCTGCGTCAAATACTCATAAAGCAGCGTTACGATAAATTTGGCCGTCAAGATCTGGGCAGGCTTCAATGGAAGCGGCAGCAAGTGCTCGACGTCCTGAGAGAAGTAAAAGACGTTGATGACATAAAAAACGCCGAAAATGAAGATGACTACACATGTGACTGCCAGGCCAAGACCCGGGATCATCCCTTCGAGTCCAAAAGACGCAAGTCCGTCGTACATAAAAGAGACCAACGAAACCAAAGAGAACATCAAAGGCAAGAAGGCGGCCAATAGAAGCACCGGCAAAAGAAACCGTACGGAAAGCCTGCGTTTTTTCCTGCCTGCCCCCGTTAGCTGTCCTCCGCCGTTCTTGAGCAGGATGCGTGTTAGCAGAAGCGTTTTATTCATGATTCGTCAGCTCCAAAAACAGGCTTTCCAAGGACTGATCCGATTGGAAGCGCTCCTGCATGTCCTTAAATGTTCCGCAGAACAAGATCACGCCCTTATTGATGATCGCCACACGGTCACACAGCTTTTCAGCCACCTCAAGCACATGGGTGGAGAAAAGTACCGTTTTGCCGCTGTCCGTATGCTCCCGCATCATTTCCTTCAGCGTGTACGATGATTTGGGGTCAAGACCGGTCAGGGGCTCGTCGAGAATCCATACGGCCGGGTCATGCACAAGGACACCCATAATAACGATTTTTTGCCGCATGCCGTGAGAATAGCTTTGGATCGGGTCAGATAACGCATGCAGCATATCGAAACGCCGGGCGAGCGCCTCTATACGTTCCTTTCTCAGCTCTCGCGGCACATCGTACATGTCGGCCATAAAATTCAAATATTCCAACCCCTTGAGCCGTAAAAACAAATCCGGACTATCCGGAACGTAGCCAAACTGCTTCTTCGCTTCAAGCGGCGATTGGGATATGTCCTTCCCGTTGATCCGGATCGTGCCTTTGTCCGGCTGAATAATGCCGGTGATCATTTTGATCGTTGTCGTTTTCCCGGCGCCGTTCGGTCCGAGAAAACCGAAGATTTCGCCGCCCCGGACAGTCAGCGTCAGGTTATCCACCGCTTTTACCGTACCGTTATAGCTTTTGGTCACGTCCATGAGCTCGATCATAACCATTCTCCTTCCCGATATGCCTTTATGTTCGTTAACTTAGTATCGTATTATATATGCCGGGTTTAACCGTCGCGAACAGAATCATGGTTCGCTTTTGGCGGGCCGCTTGTCCCGATCCGCACTCCCAATATCATCAGCCGGGATACGGCATAAGCCAGGCCTGTCCCGGCCGAAAGCATCAGCGGTACACCCAGCCACAACCTTTCAGGCCATGCAGTGCAAGCGAGAGCAACGCTCATGGCTAAGGTTGCCGGGAGCAGCAGCGTAAATACCGCACGGCTCATGCCGTCGGACAAATCCGCGGCCTCCCACCGGAACAGCCGGAGAACGGGAATCCAGCAGCTCCTGCCCGCTAATCCTAAGCCATGAAGCCAGCAGAAAAGCTACAACGCCCCAAAGCAGCCACTTCAACCATGAGGGCACGATCGCCACTGCATACATCACAAGCACCACAAACTGCACATAAAGCTTCATTCGCGGCCCGCTTCTGACAAACGCCTTCAAGGCCGCTTCCGCCACCCCTGTCCCCGGTGTCCGCCGGTGAAACAATCTGCCGGACCTGCGGAATAACAAGGGCCGGGAACGAGGGGTGCTCGGCGGTTTCTCTATCCCTTGGCTCAGCACAAGCGCAGCAATCTTCATCTTCTCTTTATGTTCGCGTTCGATATCGCCGAAGAAAGCCCCTTTACACGGATTCGGCGGCGAATGAATAACGATAATGTCCCCGCTGACAAGAAGCTGAGAAGCACCGGCACTACGCCGGCATCAGGCAATAAGCAAGTTTTGCCGGATACAAATGAATGGTATATTATAGTATAAATTTTATACACTTTCCCCAAGAATACCATATACCATAAAGCACAAAAAAACCACCTGTCAATAAAACAACAGGTGGTCCACTATTTGGAAATCTCGTATTACACACCAACGATGTGATACCCGCTATCTACATAAATTACTTCGCCAGTGATGCCCCGGGACAAGTTACTCATCAGGAACATAGCCGTATCGCCAACTTCGGCGGTTTCCGTCGTCCGGCGAAGAGGTGCTTTTTCCTCTACGGTTTTCAGGATGGAGTTAAAATCCTTAATCCCTTTCGCGGCAAGCGTCCGGATCGGACCGGCGGAGATGGCGTTCACGCGAATGTTGAATTGGCCCAGATCGTTCGCCAAATAACGCACGCTGGCTTCCAGAGCAGCCTTGGCAACCCCCATGACATTGTAGTTTTTCATGGCGCGTTCAGCCCCGAGGTAGGTCATCGTCATAATGCTTCCGCCCTCGGTCATGAGCGGATACAGCTTTTGTGCAACAGCAACCAGCGAATACGCGCTGATGTCGTGCGCCAGAGCGAATCCGTCCCGGCTCGTATTCACGAACAAGCCTTCAAGCTCTTCGGTCCGGGCAAAAGCAATGCTGTGCACGATACCGTGAAGCGCGCCGAAATGCTCCTTTAAGGAACCCGCCAGCTTCTCGATATCTTCATCAACGGTCACATTGCAAGGCAGCATGACCGCATCCGGAATCGTATTCACCAGTTTGCGCACGCGTTCCTCCACCCGTTCGTTCTCATACGTAAACACCAATTTGGCGCCTTGGCTCGCCAAAGACTGCGCAATCGCCCATGCGATACTCCGGTCATTAGCCACACCCATAACCACAATATTTTTACCCTCTAGCAAACTCATCCGTACGTTCCCCTCTCCATTGTCAAATAGGGCTTGGACACTTTCTTCCCTACTCAAAGTATATCATTTTACCGAATATTTCAAGCGAGCTTTTCGCCCCTGAACAGGACCGTTCACAGTTCAAAAGAAGCTTGGAACAGCACGGTTAAACCGGATTCTCCCCTCACAGATTAAATCAGCTTAAACAGCGCATCATCTTTCCTCCCGGCCTCCGATATCATATCGTGTATTCCGCCCGTCCTAAATTCGAACTTAAAAACAAAGCACCCATACCATTAAGGAATGAGTGCTCCAAACTCCGGTTTGTAGGATCTACTTTCCAGCTCCAAAAAACAATTCGTCGGCTAATGCGGTTTGAATGCGCGCTTCTTCATCCGTGAGCTTGCGGACCAGCTCCATTTCGACCTCCGTCACTTCTTCCCCCTGGAAATTGATTTCGGCGATGGAGGCGAGAATTTTCACGATGGCAATCGCCTGATTGTCCGGGGTGTAAGCAATCACCTTCTGTCCTGCGGGATAAACGCGAAAGCCTTTCTTTACCATTTTGCCGCGGCCGTATTCCAGCAGCTCGAACAGCTCCTGCTCGGACTTAAATTTGCAAACGGAATTAAATTCGGTTTGAAAACCCATAGAATTTCTCCTCCCGGCTTGTTCATTAGCCTTAGCATAATGGAAGCGGCAAGGCAAAAGCAAGCCTGGACACGCGGCACATTCCCCGCATCCGATACCGAAACCCCGGAAAATTCCGACACCGCCCGCGAATCATAAATATAGAAAAACAACGCCTCGAAGGTGCATGGACACGGTAAAATTAGCAAAACCTAATCTACGGCACGTCTCATATGCATTTAAAAAGAATCCGAAATATGTAAAAGCCGGTAACGCGTACGTTCAGTCCACGCCGGCGAATCCGTGTAGCTCCAATAACGGTGCTTGCTGCTGACCGTATTGGCGTTAACCAGCGGCATCCCGTTGGAATCTTTGGCGGCAACCACTGTCGTGTGCTGGAATCGGCCGTCGCCGTCCCAGTCATAGCTGATGACATCGCCAGGCTCAAGCTCGGCCGCGCTGGAAACCTCCTGAGCGCGAAGACCTGATCGGCTGGTCAGCAAATAAAACTGCAGGCTTTCGGCAACAGCCCAACTGAAGCTCCACAGCTCCCGCCCGCCTACACGGCCTTTGTACCACCATCCCGTATCTCTCTGGCCCGTATGCTTCATCGGAGCGCCTCCGGCAAACAGACATTGGGACACATAGTTACTGCAGTTCACTTCGAATGTCAGGTAAGCCGGGTTCCCTTTATCCCACCAGAGATCCGCGTAACGGGCGGCCTCCATTCGATTGTATATCGCCCGCGCCGCGGAATGCTGCAGCTCCGGCACAAGCTGCCGGTTCAGGAAAGGCACGGACGGCGCCCGCATCAAACCGACCGCTGCGAATTCGTCCTCCGCCTCCATAATGCCGCCGGCAACAGCCGGCTTCAAACGAAGCGCCGCTTCCGTTTGGAGCGCTTCAATCTTAGCAATGATCCAGCCGTCGGCTCCGGGTACCAGCGTCACGCGCTCCTGCTCCAGGCGTTGTTCTTCATAAGAAGAGTGGCCAATCTGGCCTACGGAGGTTCTTCGCAGCAATACATCGGCCATAACCCGGTCTTCCCGCTCTGCAGCGCGTAATATCGTAAGGCGGGTTTCGCTTTTGACCGGCATGAAATGTCTATCCTTGTCCGTCGCCGCTCTGCGGGAAAGTCGGGCGGTCTGGTCGTGGAGGTATGCTTCGTCCTCTACAATCGGCAGCATGGGATCTACGGAATAATCGATGTCCATTTGATTGCGATGATGTACATAGTCGTACAGGATCGTTTTCCAAGTCATGGCATCTGGCCCCTTTCCTTAAAAAACCTGTCGGGAGTTATTCGGCGTTTCAAACATTCATTCCATTCGTATGCATAAAACCGTACAAAAATGATTCAAATCAACCTTTACGAAAAGGGGCCGCAGCATGTATACTGTAATTAGAGCTAATTTTGAAATCTAGTTTTACTAGGTGAAACAAAATAAAAGGCTGAATAATTGTTTTATAAGGAGGAATTAGCGACGATGTCTATCAAAGACCAATTTTCAGTCCGCAAGCAGCTGAACGTAGGCAATAAATCCTATAGCTACTACAGCCTGCCGGCGTTCGAAGAGCAAGGAAACGGAACGATTTCCAATCTCCCTTTTTCCATTAAAGTTCTTCTTGAAGCAGCCGTTCGTCAATTCGACGGAAAGGCCATTACACAAGAGCATGTCAAACAAATCGCTAACTGGGCCTCCGAACGCGACGCCAACAAAGAAATTCCTTTCATTCCTGCACGTATCGTGCTGCAGGACTTCACTGGCGTACCGGTTGTCGTTGACCTCGCAGCCATGAGAGATACCATGAAGCGTGCCGGAGGAGACCCGAAACGCATCAATCCGCTCGTGCCCGTTGATCTTGTTATCGACCACTCCGTCATGGTTGACGCATTCGGCTCCAAGGAAGCGCGTGAATATAACGAGAGAGTGGAGTTTGAACGCAACGAGGAACGCTACCGCTTCCTGCGCTGGGCGCAAACCGCTTTTGACAACTTCCGCGCCGTTCCGCCGGATACGGGGATCGTCCACCAGGTCAACCTGGAGTATCTGGCATCGGTAGCCGCTACGAAAACCGTTGACGGCGAAACGTTCGTATACCCGGATTCCCTTGTAGGCACCGACTCCCACACGACGATGATCAACGGTCTCGGTATCGTGGGCTGGGGCGTCGGCGGTATCGAGGCGGAAGCCGGAATGCTTGGCCAACCGCTCTATTTTGTTACACCTGAGGTTATCGGCTTCAAGCTGACAGGTACACTGGCAGAAGGCGCTACGGCAACAGACCTTGCTTTGACCGTTACGCAAATGCTGCGCAAGAAAGGCGTTGTCGGCAAATTCGTTGAATTCTACGGTCCCGGTCTGAGCAACATCAGCTTGGCAGACCGTGCAACGGTAGCCAACATGGCACCGGAATACGGCGCAACGATCGGCTTCTTCCCGGTGGACGCAGAGTCCTTGAACTACCTGAGAGGTACAGGCCGTTCCGAAGAACAAATCGCGCTCGTTGAAGCTTACTATAAAGCGCAAGGCATGTTCCGTACCGATGATACGCCGGATCCGGTATTCAGCGACACCATTGAGCTTGATCTTGGTTCCGTCGTTCCAAGCTTGGCCGGTCCGAAGCGTCCGCAGGACCGCGTAGAGCTGACGAACATGAAAGAATCGTTCAACAGCATCATTCGCACCCCGATTGAAAAAGGCGGCTACGGTCTCTCCGAAGAAAAAATCGCCGAAGTGGTGGAAGTGAAGCATCCTAACGGGGAGACAAGCAAAATGGGCACCGGTGCAGTGGTCATTGCTGCGATTACTTCCTGTACGAATACGTCCAACCCAAGCGTTATGCTGGGCGCCGGCCTTGTTGCGAAGAAAGCTGTAGCACGCGGTCTGCGCAAACCGGGTTATGTCAAGAGCTCTTTGACACCAGGTTCCCTGGTTGTAACCGACTACCTGAAAAAAGCGGGGCTTCTCGAACCGCTCGAATCGCTTGGCTTCCACGTGGCAGGCTACGGCTGCGCTACTTGTATCGGTAACTCCGGACCGCTTCCGGACGAAGTAAGCGCGGCGATTGCCGACAACGATATGACGGTTGCTGCCGTGCTTTCCGGTAACCGGAACTTTGAAGGCCGCGTTCATGCGCAAGTCAAAGCAAACTACCTGGCTTCTCCACCGCTAGTCGTAGCTTACGCTTTGGCGGGCACGGTGAATATTGACCTGGCCAACGATCCGATCGGTTACGATCAGAAGAACGAACCGGTATACCTGAAAGACATCTGGCCAACGGCTCAAGAGATTCAAGAAGCGATCCAGTCCGCAATGAGCCCTGAATTGTACCGTGCAAAATATGCCGACGTATTCCGTTCCAACCCTCGCTTCAATGCGATCCAGGTTCCGGAAGGCGATCTGTATGAGTGGGATGAAAAATCCACCTACATTGCCAATCCGCCGTTCTTTACCAATGTTGGCGATCAGCTCTCCGACATTACGGATATCCGCGGCGCCAAAACGCTGGCCTTGCTGGGCGACTCCGTAACAACGGACCACATCTCGCCTGCAGGCAACATCAAAGTCGACAGCCCGGCGGGTAAATACCTGATCGAGCATGGCGTGAAGAAGGAAGACTTTAACTCGTACGGCTCCCGCCGCGGTAACCACGAAGTGATGATGCGCGGCACATTCGCCAACATCCGGATCCGCAACCAAGTGGCTCCGGGTACTGAGGGCGGCGTAACCACTTACCTGCCGACAGGCGAGGTCATGTCCATCTATGACGCTTCCATGAAGTATCAAGAGCAAGGCACGAACCTTGTTGTCATTGCGGGTAAAGAATACGGTACGGGAAGCTCCCGCGACTGGGCGGCCAAAGGTACGTTCCTGCTCGGCGTGAAAGCCGTTATCGCCGAAAGCTTCGAGCGGATCCACCGTTCCAACCTGGTTGGCATGGGCGTATTGCCGCTGCAATTCATCGATGGCCAAAGCTGGAAATCCCTTGGCCTCACCGGTACCGAAACGTTCGATATTGTCGGCCTGAACAACGATGTACAGCCGGGTCAAAAATTAACCGTAAATGTAACCCGCGAAGACGGCTCCACCTTCAGCTTTGAAGTGATCGCCCGTCTGGACAGCTACGTTGACGTAGAATACTACCGCAACGGCGGTATTTTGCAGACAGTTCTGCGTCAAATCATGGCTTAATTGAAAATCCTTCAATATACAAAAACCTCCGAAGCCTCTATTTTTCCAGAGGCCCGGAGGTTTTTTTCATGGTTCTTCATGCGAACAGGCGTCGAAAAGAAGCGCTGCTTCATTTACTTCAGCATTTTGCCCATGCGCCGGGCGGCTTCCATAAGAATCGGCGCATGCTCTTTCATCATCTCCAGCGTCAGCCGGTTGGAGGGACCCGAAACCGCGAGCGCGGCAACCAGCCGCTGTGCCCGGCCGAAGATCGGAGCCGCCACAGCCGCAGCGCCGGGCTCGCGCTCCTCCACGCTGGTGGCATAGCCCAGCGTCCTTACTTCCTCCAGCTGCTCCATATAAGCAGCCGTACTCACCGTTTTTGGCCAGGCAGGATCGTGCAGCAAAGCCTGCTGCTCCGCAGGGTCCGCGAAGGCGACAAGGATTTTGCTCGACGCGCCGACGTACAGCGGCAGTCTTGCTCCGATCGGCGCCACACGGCGAATGGCTTGATTGCTCTGCACCGCCTGAACGCGGACACGCTCCATCCCGTCGCGCACATACAGACTGACCGTCTCTCCCACTTGGTCGCGCAGACGCTCCAGCTCCGGCAGCAGAATCAACGCGGGGTCGTCGCTGTGCGTCAGGTTCGCCGATAGCTCCCATATGCGAAAACCGAGCCGGTAGCGCTCCGATCCGGGATTGCGGATGATGAAGCCCTTGCCTTCCAGAGAAGCGAGCAGCCGATGAACCGTACTTTTGTGCAGCCCTACCCGTCCTGCAATTTCGGTTAAGCTCAAATCCTCGGCTTCCGTAAAACAAAGAAGGATATCCAAAGCACGCTCAACGGCGCGCACGGTTAATTTTCCGTCTTCCATCAGCTTCCCACCTTCCGAAAATCCGTTTCACCAGTTGAAATATATTATAGCTTATTTCGATGTATTTTCATATCTTTAAACTGAAAATCATCGTCATTCCCATTTTTCACTTCCATTAAGCATCTTCATTATTACAGGAAGATTACAGGTAGTTTACATTTTTCGACTTTCATTGACTCTATGCGGCAGTTGCCTATAATATTAAATTAATAAAATGATCCAAGCTTCATAATAATGTATGGTTCTTTATTCCCTCTTTGGAAATCAAATTTTCCTTTTGGAATAGTATAATTACAGAAAACTCAGTTTACGTTGGGAGGGATCCATCATGGAAACGAACTCTTACTCATCCGTCCCTTTAAATCCGGCAACCGTTGAAACCGCTCTCAAACGAACCTCGTTTGCCCGACGCCACAAAGGATGGCTTATCGCACTGATGTCCGTGCTGCTCTTGCTGTTCAGTTTGACTATGGCCTTTCACGCTTACGTTGCCTGGACTCTTGCACGGCCGCACATCGACCCGCTGCGCTCCAATCCCGCTCTTGCCTTCGGAGCTCCTTACGAGGACGTGCGCTTTCCGAGCCTAAACGAATTATCGGAGCTGTCAGGCTGGTACATTCCAGCTTCCGGGGCCGCGCCATCCAAGCAAACGGTCGTTTTCTCCCACGGCTACGGGGGCAACCGTGAAGAAATTTGGGTGCCGATCTATGATCTGGCCAAAGCCGTATACCATCAGGGATATAATGTATTGATGTTTGATTATGGGTATGTTCAACCCAATTGGAACGTGACCGGAGGGCTGCGCGAATCGCAGGAGCTGCTCGGTGCAGTCAAGTACGCCAAAGACCGCGGGGCCGAACGCGTCTATGTATGGGGCTTCTCTATGGGCGCGGGTACCGCTCTGCAGGCAGCGCTTCAAACCAGGGACATCGACGGCATGATTCTCGACAGCACATTTGTACTGGAGCCCGATACGCTGTATCACAACATGAAGCAAGAAGCCAATTTGCCTAAGGTCTCCCAGTCTTTGGTTCATATGTTTTTTCCATTGATCAATGGTGTCAGCATGAACCAAATGCCGTATTCGAAAGTCAAGGAAACACAGTATGATATCCCGATCTTCTTTATTCACGGCAAGAAGGATCTGAAAGCCCCTTACGAAACAGCCCAAGAGATTTACCAACGGCAAAAAGCGGATTCCGGCTCCCAGCTGTGGCTGCTCGAAAATGATGGGCATGAGCTCATTTACCGGGCGCATAAAGAAGATTATCTTCAAATAACGACAGGCTTCCTGCGAACGCTGTCCAGCGCTCCTCCGGCTCCAGTTAAATTTAGCCATTCAAGGTAGCATAGGCAATGGCCTCCCCGAATACAATGATCTCGTACAACCGGCACAGAGTTGGAAGGACAGAACGACGGGGAGGTTTTTGTCATGCTGTATGTGTACGGAGCTTTGATGCCTTTAAGGGTGTTGGAGGAAATCCGTTTTTGGAAAATGCAGGAGAAGGAGCATACGGTCGTTATCCGCGAGCTTGTTCCGACGTTGGAACCGCAATTCGTTTTGCTGATGCAGCAATGGGAGGGCGTATTTGCCCAAACGGAGGCCGTTAGCGGACAGCTCATCGAAGCCGTGGTCCGTTCCCATCCGCCGATCAGCCCCTATTTGTCCGCACAAATCCAACAGCTGCTCTACATCTCCATCCGCCAATCGCGCGAATTCGTCAACCAGTTGTTTAACCTCATGAAACAAAGCCAGCCTGTCCGGTCAAACCCAGTCATCCAGACGGTGGTTATGCATATTATTCGCGAATCGGAGTACTTTATTGGCGTGCTTCATGCCGCCAGCCCGGGACCATTCATGGACGAATATGTCTGGCCTCGGGAATTCGCAGTTAAAGAGGGAACGCCAGCACCATCGCCGGATACGGAGGAAAAAGCCCACATCCACAGATTAAGCAGCGATGAAGAGTTAACCGCTACACAGGAAGGAACCTGGTCGTCGGGTATTAGACCTACGACACCGGCCCTGAAACCGGTGCCGATCGGTGGTCATGTGCTGCCGGCGCTCCCCTACGCTTATGATGCGTTGGAGCCGTATATCGATACGGAAACGATGAAGCTTCATCATGATAAACATCATAAGAGCTATGTGGATGGTTTAAATTATGCGGAAACGATGCTGGCCAAAGCGAGGGAAAGCAATGATTTTGCGCTGGTGAAGCATTGGGAACGCGAACTCGCGTTTAACGGTGCGGGGCATTACCTTCATACGATATTCTGGAATATCATGAAGCCCGGCGGCGGCGGACCGGCTACCGGACCGATTGCTGCCGAGATCAGGAAATCGTTCGGCAGCTTTGAAGCGTTCAAAAAGCAGTTTAGCGCAGCAGCGGATAAAGTGGAGGGTGGAGGCTGGGCTATTCTCGTATGGAGTCCGCGCAGCCATCGGCTGGAGATTTTACAGGCGGAAAAGCATCAAAATTTATCCCAATGGGATGTGATCCCTCTGCTTGTGCTGGATGTCTGGGAACACGCCTACTACCTCAAGTACAAGAATGAGCGGTCGAAGTATATCGAATCCTGGTGGCATACCATCAACTGGGATCATGTCAATGAGCGGTTCTCCGCCGCCCGGATGCTGAGGTGGCTTCCTTATTGACCGGTATATGTGAAATTATCCTTGCGGCATGAACAAAAGCACCAGCGCGCTCATCCCATGCGCCCAGTGCTTTTGTTCAACTGCGTTATCCGGTTTGGACAAACCATCGCAAACGGCCTATGTCATTACTCCTTTACCAGAGCAAGGAACTCAGCCCGCGCAGCCGCGTCATTGCGGAACAAGCCCCGAACGGCAGAGGTCACGGTCTTGCTGCCCGGCTTCTTCACACCGCGGGCGCACATGCACAGGTGCTCCCCTTCCACGACGACCATACAACCGTGCGGCTCCAGCACCTCTTCTATAATATCCGCAATCTCCGAAGTGATTCTCTCTTGTACCTGCAATCGGCGGGTCACCGCTTCCACGAGCCGGGCAAATTTGCTGAGTCCGGCAATCTTGCCGCTCGGAATATACCCGATATGAATCTTGCCGAAAAAAGGCGCCATATGATGCTCGCACTGGCTGTAGTACACGATATCCTTGACGATGACAAGCTCCTCGTGCTTTTCATCGAAAGCCACGCCCAAAATCTCCCTGAAGTCGGCCTCATAGCCCGCAAAAATTTCTTCATACATGCGCGTTACCCTCGCAGGGGTATCCAGCAGCCCTTCCCTGTCCACATCCTCGCCAATTAAACGCAAAATTTGGCGAATATGCTCTTCGATTTGTTCGCGGTTTTCGGCAACCAGACGGTTCTTATATTCCTTCGCCGGCATCGTCATTCCCCCTTCTTTTCAAATTTTCGATGGTGCAAAGAAGAAAGCCTGCGCCTTGAAGGCTTCAGGCTCACGGACGAAACTTTTGATTTTTCATCATCTGCTGCATTTTCTGCATTTGCTGTTTGTTCAAGTTATAGCCCATCTGCTTGGCCATACGCTGCAGCATTTCCGGGTTGCTCTGCATTTTTTCGAGCTGCTTGCGCAAATAGTAGACGCCGATAAAGAAACCGCCTACCCCTCCAACCAATAGCGCAATAACTCCTGTAATGATATATCCCCACATGTTGAACCTTCACCTCAAACGATGGATGTCATTTAATCATCATAGCATGTCAAGACTGCCGTTACAAATGGTTTTGCAAAGCTTTTTCATTAGGTCAGCACACCATCAATAAATATGGTCGTATGCTTAGCCAGATCGATTTCCTTGATCTCAAGGTCATCCGCGCTGCCCTTGACGACACGTACGATAGGACGGCCCGGCAGTCCGCGGTGCTGTCCTACGACTACCCCCGTTTCCCGGGTCGATAACCTGACGGAAGAGCCGGTAGGGTAAACCGACACGATGCGCAGAAATTGAATGACAATCTCCCGGTCCAGCTTGTCCCCCGCCAGCACCATCATGCGTTCACAAGCTTCATGCGGCAGCATTCTCCGTCCTTCCGACAAATCGGACAGCAGGTTGTCATATGTATTGGCTACGGCGGTGATTTTCGCATACAAATGGATTTCATCGCCTGTCAAACGCCGCGGCAGACCTTGTCCGTCCATCGTTTCATGATGCTGAAATGCCACATGGGCGATCAACAGGTTCAGCTCTCTCTTCGATTTCAGCACCTCGAAGCCCCGCCACGTATGATGCCTTTTCCTATCGGGGCTTTCGTCATCTGTGATCTTGTCCAGCTTGCCTATATCGTGCATCAGCGCTCCAATGGCCAGCTCTCTCAATTGCGGCATGGAGAGTCCCAGATTGATCCCGATCAAGGTGGACATCATACAAACATTAATGGCATGCACGTACATCTCGTTATCTTCCGTACGGATATCGGATAATTGCACCAGCACTTCCTTGTTTTGCATGATCTCTTCCAGGAGATTATCGATACTTCCAATGACGTGCTTGGTGTTAAAATCTTTACCGGACCGGATCGAATGGAACGTTTCTCCCATTTGCTTCATCACAATCTGTTTCGTTTCCTCCGATACAAGCTCGGGAATCTCGATGTCTTCAAACTGCAAATCCTTAATATAGATCATGGTGACACCGATCCGCTTGAGCGTCGTAATCATGTAAACGGTCAACTGTACGCCTTCCGATAACAGGACCGATCCGTTCGCCGAGAAAATCGTACGTCCTAAATATTGCCCTGGCTCTACATTATCAATATGCACATACCTCATGGCTGATCTCCTTCCATCGAAAAGCCTTCGTGCTGAAGCAAAAAGGTTTTTTTGTCAAGCCCGCCGCCATAGCCGACCAAGGTTCCGTTTGCGCCGATCACTCGATGGCAGGGAACGATAATCGGGACCGGGTTGCCATTATTGGCACCTCCTACCGCCCGAACCGCTTTAGGCGAGCCGATCCGTTCGGCGATATCCTTGTACGAACGAGTGCTCCCGAACGGAATCTCCGTAAGCGCCTCCCAGACTTTCACTTGAAAGGGGGTTCCCTTCAGATCCAAAGGCAAATGAAAGGAGTGCAGCGCTCCGGCAAAATAATCCCGAAGCTGTCCCGCTGCTTCGGCCAGCGACTTCGGAGCCCGCTCCCATTCTTCCGTTCCATAGCGGAGCCGGGACCACGCTCTAAGCTTAGTCTCCGTCTCCTTAAACGTTCCGAATTCAATGGAACACAAGCCTTTATCGCTCCATCCCAACGTCAACGGCCCGATGGGCGATTCCATTTCATCATATCTAATTCGACTTGTCATATCATTCCACCTGCTGCCCCTCCGCATATTGGCTTATCGCTTTGGCGAGCTCGCGCCGCACCGCTTCGTCCTGTTCCTTCCCGGCTGCCGCTTCCAGCGCCTCACGGGCTTCCGCTCCGCCGATTCGGCCCAACGCCCACACAGCCGCACCGCGAATTTCAGGACGCTCGTCGGTCCGCAGCAGATGGATCAATTCCGGGACCGCCGTCTTATCGCGGAAATTTCCGAGCGCCAGAATCGCGTTGCGCTGGATCGGCTTACGTCCTCGCCATGCAGCCGCGCTTGAGCCGAAACGCTCTTTGAATTCGCGGTTCGACAGGAACAGCAGCGGCTTAAGCAGCGGCTTCACCAGTTCCGGGTCAGGCTCAAGCTCCGGATGATGATCCGCATGCATTCCTTTGTTCTTCGGACAGACGATTTGGCAAGTATCACAGCCGTACAGCCGGTTTCCGATCTTGCGCTTCAACTCATCATCTTCGATGTGCCCCTTGGTCTGCGTAAGATACGAAACGCAGCGCTGCGCGTTGAGCTGACCCGGCCCGACAAGAGCTCCCGTCGGACAGGCATCGATGCATAGCGTGCAGTCCCCGCAGCTCTCCGTTACAGGCGTATCCGGCGGGAACGGCACATTCGTGATCAGCTCGCCCAGATACACCCAAGAGCCCCATTCCGGCGTGATGACCGAACAGTTTTTACCCAACCAGCCAATGCCGGCCCGTTTGGCCACCGCACGGTCCACCAGCGCCCCGGTATCGACCATGCTGACCGTCCGGGCTCCCGGCACCCGTTCCCGGATCCACTGCTCAAGCCGTTCAAGCCGGTTTCGCAGCACATGATGATAATCCGTTCCCCAGGCGGAACGTGACAATATGCCACGGTAGGCGCCCGGTTCCGACCTGGGCGGATTCTTCATCTTCGACGGATAGGCCACCGCGATGGAGATTATCGATCTCGGCGCTTTCAACGTTAAAGCCGGATCCACCCGTTTATCGATATCGGGCTCCTCGAACCCCGATTCATATCCTTTTTCACGATGCTTTAAGAGAATATCCTTCAACTCAACGAACGGATCTGCTGAGGCAAAACCGATTTTATCAATTCCAAGCCGGGGAGCATCCGCCCGCAGTTCTTCCTTCAGCCGGGCCCAATCCACAGCTTCATTTTTAACCATTACAGGCTCCTCCATTGTTTTGGCGGCCATACGATCATCTCTGCCCGCCCCTCCACTTTCGATAGCGGGACCGCTCCGAAGCTTCGGCTGTCGTTGCTGGCATACCGATGCCGGTTGTCCCCCATGACGAACAGATGGCCTTCCATGATGATATACGGTTCGAACCGCCCGTCTTCTATTAAACTATCCGTATAAGACTCGTGCAACCCTTGGGGAGTTGAGGCTTTCCTCCGGTTGAGGTTCTGTTTCATCGGGAGAACACAGCCGTATCCTATCCCTCCGCTCCGTGTTCTCTCCATCGCTCATAGTAAAACTTGATGTGCTCATCACGAAAAGGCGGTTCGGCTCCCTGCACCCGCGCCAGCAGCGCCTTCAATCCCTGCTTCACTTTGCCGTCGACAACAGAGGAATAATGATACAGCTGCTTGTGCTGCTCGTATTCCTCCTGATCGACAACGTATACCTCCCCGCCCGGCATCCGTATGACATCCAAATCATAATCAATATAGGTGATCACCCTGCCGTTGACATAAGGCGGAGAGGCGACATTGCAGTAATAACGAATACCGTTGTCTTCCAGCAAAGCCACAACATTAAACCACTGCTTCGGAATAAAAAACGACACGCCTGGAATTCGGCTTACCCATTCCTTTCCGTCCGCCTCGACAATTTTGGTTTGACTGTTGATGAGCACCAGCATCGCTTCTCTGCGATGATCTTCATGGAGCAGGCCTTCAGGCACAAGCCAATTTTTCAGCCACATCCGGTGCAGGTGCCCGTCGTGCTTGAAGCTTTTGATTACATACGATGAGAAAGTGTTCATCCGGTCCTGACCCTTCTGCATTTTCGGCACCCGGCCGGCATGCGCTTTGCTTGTTTGTCCCCTTAATCTTTGATCTTAGCATAAACTTATGCAGAACAGCTTTCAAGAGTCTGGTCCCGATCGGGAATACAAAAAAAGCATAACTGCGAAAGCCGCAACAGCTCCCCGTTATGCCCCATGTATTAATAAAAGCCTGATTCTGCTTGTTATTTACCCGTTAACAATGCTTAACCGGTGGGCCGTCCGGGAAAAATCGGTCGATTGGTATCCGGCCTTTTCATAAACCGGAAGCACTATTTCGTTATGCACATCAACCGTTACCATAATACGGCGCACCTTGCGTCCCAGGAATCTTTGCCGGAGCGACTCGATCAGCGCTTGACCGATTCCACGCCGCTGATGCTGCTGCTCTACCGCGATCCGGTAGTAATAGCCATTGTCATTGTCGATCGTTCCTACGATTACTCCGACAATCTTGCCCTCTTCCTCGGCCACCAGGACGAGTTCGCTATCCCACGACAACTGCCGGGCGAAAGCTTCCATCGTCTCCTGATAACAGGGTTCGGACAATACATTCTTGAAAAGCTCGGTGACCGAAACGTAATCAGACAAATAAAAAGTACGAACCTGATAGGAATTTACAAGCATATTAAACTCCCCCACCTTGTGTGCTATTTATACAGAATACCACAAATATCGCAAAATTCCTTCTAAAATTGTATAAAAAGACACATTTATTTTCATTTTCTCGGTAAAGCGCTTTATATTAAGCGGTTTCAAGGAAATAAACAAGAAGATTAACATATTTTTACTTTCATTTCTTACTACGATAGATATGCCGTTCATAGGATTCGTATTCAAAAGAATAACAAGCCTTTCCGGCTCATTATTCCTTTTTTTTCTATTCCTTCCATAAGATTAAGGAGATTTATAGACATAACGAAATGAAAAAACAAAACCGTCCTCTGCCTATGCAAAGAACGGTCATTGACATTTCTTATCTTACCCCAAACAAAATTTCGCAAGTGAGCTGGTCCAGCCTCTCATACGGTATGCCTTCCGCGCCAATGGCTGTACGGTCCACCTGATAGCTCTGGAGAGCTTTGAGGCTTTCCGGCGAGAATTTGAAGTCGAAGTCCGGAAGCTCCAGCTTCTTGCCGTTCATTTCTGCGATGAGCGCTTGAATCTCCTGGTCCGCATTAAATTGCGCCACTTTTTCCTTGAGAATCAAGTAGGTTCTCATGCAGCCCTTGGCGAACTCAATGACGCCTTGACGGTCTTCTGTACGCAGTGCATGGGCGTCAAAATGCTTCATTCCGGTGTATTGATAATCCTCCAGCAGTTTCACGAGAAAGAATGCTTCCTTAATACCGTCGGATCCGAAGCGCAGGTCTTGGTCGAAGCGGCTCATCTTCTGATCGTTCAAGTCAATGTGGAACAGCTTGCCGGCCTCCAACGCCTGGGCTACCGCATGATAGAAGTTAAGTCCGGCCATGCGCTCGTGCGCCACCTCCGGATTAACGCCAACCATGTCCGGATAATCAAGTGTGGCAATCATGCCGAGCATAGCCCCCGTCGTCGGCAGATAAATGTCGGCGCGCGGCTCGTTCGGCTTGGCTTCAAGCGCAAACTTATATCCGTACTTTTGCGACAGGTTGTATTCACACAGGTAGTTCAACGCTTCACGGTAACGCTTCATAGCCTCGACGGCATTCTTGCCTGCATCGACCTCGGAGCCCTCACGCCCGCCCCACAGTACGAACACTTCCGCTCCAAGCTCGGCGCCCAAATCCATGGACTCTATCGTCTTTTGGAGCGCATAAGCGCGGACGCGCGGATCGTTAGAGGTGAAAGCACCGTCTTTAAAGATCGGATCGGTAAACAGGCTGACCGTAACCATCGGGACCTTCAAACCGGTTTGTTCCAAAGCACATCTGAATCCGCTTACAATCCGCTGCTTTTCAACAGGCGTCGCATCGATCGGAACAAGATCGTTATCGTGGAAGTTTACGCCGTAAACTCCAAGCTCCGCAAGCATATGTACGGCTTCCACAGGAGAAAACCCATCGCGTACGGGCAGGCCGAACGGGTCGCGCCCCGGATTGCCGACAGTCCATAAACCAAATGTAAAGCGGTCTTCTTTGACGGGGATGAATTTACTCATAAAGCGCACCTCCGGATATACTTTGTTTATTTAATAAACAATCTTTCGGATTTAGTGTACCATCGAACATAAGAAAAGAAAAGAGAAAAAATTTGCGGAATTCGAGCTGATGATTCATGTATAAAAGCTGACGCAAGGTGAAACGATAATCCGGAAAACGCTGAGTATCCGAAAGGAGGAGAACGATGACGGAGCGGCTGACCGGCGGACCAGTACGCCGGATTCATGAATTGAATGACAGGAAGACGTCCGAGTGGACCTCTGAAGAACTGCATTACCATCAGAGGGCCATGAGCGACTTATCCCCATGGCTGAACGCGCAAGGTACGGCCATGCTCGGACAAATCATTACGGAAATCGAACATCGGGGCGGCGTGCAGTCTCAAGGGCCGTAACGAGACTGTAATCAATACTTAATATACATAAATGTTGATTTTATATAAAAAATAGGCGTATAATAAAACTTGGAAATTTATATATCCTAGGAGGTAGATTTGAAGATGGCACACCAATTACCGGCACTTCCTTATCCAAACAACGCGCTCGAGCCTTACATTGACGAACTGACCATGACGATTCACCACGATCGTCACCACAACACATACGTAACGAACTTGAACGCGGCATTGGAAGGGCATGCTGACCTTCAGTCCAAAAGCGTTGAAGAGCTCATTGCCGACCTGAACAGCGTACCTGAAGCTATTCGTACCGCAGTTCGCAACAACGGCGGCGGCCACGCTAACCACTCCCTGTTCTGGGAAACGATCGGCCCTAACGGCGGCGGCACTCCAAGCGGCAAGCTGGCTGACGCAATCAACAACGAGCTCGGCGGTTTCGATAAATTCAAAGAAGACTTTACCAAAGCGGCCACTACCCGTTTTGGCTCCGGTTGGGCTTTCCTTGCCGTATCCAAAGACGGCAAGCTGAAAGTATACAGCCTGCCAAACCAAGACAGCCCGATCATGGAAGGCGACACGCCGATCCTCGGACTGGACGTATGGGAGCACGCTTACTACCTGAAGTACCAAAACAAACGCCCTGACTACATTGCAGCATTCTGGAACGTTGTCAACTGGGCTGAAGTAGGCAAACGTTACGAAGCTGCTGTAAAGTAACGTTCTTTCATAATAAAGACCGCTCGGTATTTTCTCCGAGCGGTCTTTTTGCGCTGTCTTCATTTTTGGGCAAACATCAATCGCAAACCAATCACCGCATACAAAAGGGCCTTGGCCCTGTTGATCCATCGGATGGTTCCGGTTCGGGCACGCAGCTTGCTGCCGACAAAACCTGCGCCCAAGGACACCAGACTGAAAACAACGATGGCCTGGACCATAAAAATAACTCCCAATACCATCATCTGCAGAGCCGGATGGCTCCCGTCGGGCGTCACAAATTGAGGCAGCAGCGCCAGAAAAAAGAGCGACACCTTTGGATTGAGCATATTCATCAGAATGCCTCTGCGATACAGCGCTCCCGCACTTTGACGCGGCACCCGTTCAAGCGACAATTCACCTGCTCCTTCCTTAAGAGCCTGCCAGGCCAAATATAAAAGATAGGCAGCTCCCGCATATTTGACAAGCTGGAAAAGCAGCGCAGAGTTATAAAGCAAGGCAGAAATGCCCGCTGCTGCGGCAAAGGTATGGGCAAGCACACCGGTACATAAACCCAATGCTGTGGCAATCCCCGCCTTACGGCCGTTGGATACGCTCTGTGCGGCAACAAACAGAATGTCCGGCCCCGGCGCCAGCGTCAGAAGTATGGATGCCGCCGTAAAATACAGTACGATGTGAATATCCATAAGGTATGAGTCCTCCCTTAATCAGAAATCGTTTTATTCCGATATATACATCATGATGCTTCAGGGCAGCATGGACGAGTTGGCGCACAAGGCTAATCGTGCTATCATTTAGGCCGGCAATTCCGCCTATGGTGGAGAAATCAGGAAAACCGTATGAGAAAAGAGTGAGATAATGAATAGATTGATCTCTCTTCTGCAGAATGTGCCGTTGTTTCAGGATTTATCTGCAGCTGAGCTGGAGGAGATCTCTCCGTTATTTGCCGAACGCACATTTAAAAAAAATACTGTTCTGTTTGTTGAAGGCGATCCCGGCGAAGAATTTTTTCTCGTACAAACCGGGGCTGTCAAGGTTTACCGAATCGATAATGCCAAGGAAATTATCCTCTCCCTGTTCCGGGAAGGTGATTTCTTTGGAGAGATGGCGCTGATCCAGCAAGGGATGAGACGCTCCGCCAGCGTCGAAACGCTGGAGGATTGTTCCATGTATACGCTGACGCGATCCGATTTTCAACAATTCATGGAACGAAGTCCCAAACTGTGCCTGCGTCTGCTTGAAGTTACGATGGAACGACTTCGTAAAGCCAATGAGCAAATTTACGATCTGACCTTTCTCGATGTCCGTTCGCGCACCGTCAAAATGATTTGCCGGCTGTCAGAACAATACGGTACGCCGAAGCCGGGCGGCACGCTCATCAATATGAAGCTGACGCATCAGCAGCTCGCCAATATGGTAGGTACCGTACGCGAGTCGGTCACCAAGGTCCTTCAGGATTTGCAGGAGGACGGAATCATCGCCATCGACAAGAAGTATATTCTGGTCAAAGAGCCCGAATCACTGAAGAAGCAGATTTATTAAAGAACAGATTGTCTTGAATGGAGGCTGCGCCGCTCTTTTTCTTTCAACTGGAACGTACCTTTAAAATAGGTGTTCAAAATACGAAGGAATACATTCGGAAACGCATACTGCTCCATCTCCTCGCGGCTGATCCAACGATAATGTGACGGCAGCAGCTCAGGCAGCTCCGAAAGCAGCGGCGAAGGCTCGGGCCGGCATACGTATACCTGCATATCCCAGCGGATATGGCTGAATACGTGCTCCGCCTGCATAAGCAGGTGAAGCGAGTCGATGCCCAGTCCGTCGGCGGCCAGATGCGAGGCCAACGCCTCATGCGCAGCGGCCGGATCTCCGGCAGCGCCAGTGGCAAGCGTATGCGGCAGCTCCCACATCCGGGCGAGCAGCCCTTCCGCCGGACGCTGGCGGATCAGTACCTTGCCGGTATGCTCACCGGTACCCTCGACCAGCGCTGTGTATCTGCTCTCCGGACGCGGGGGCTTCGCCTTCTTTTTGATCGGGAGGGAGTCCTCCATTCCGGCGGCTCTTCCCGCGCAGTGCGCCATCACCGGACAGGTCAGGCAGTGCGGTGATTTGGGCGTGCAAACCAGCGCGCCGAGTTCCATGAGCGCTTGGTTGAAATCCCCGGCCTCCCCTTCCGGAATCAGTTCCTTTGCCAGCTTTTCCATAAGCACGCGGGTACTGCCTTTCATGATGTCCTCTTCAATGAGAAAATAGCGCGACAGCACACGCATAACATTGCCGTCTACCGCGGGCTCCGGTTTATTGTAGGCGATGCTGAGAATCGCTCCGGCCGTATAAGGTCCAACGCCCTTCAGCGAGAATACGTCCTCCTTCGTATCCGGCACGGTACCCCCGTAGCGCTCCTGTACTTCCCGTACAGCGGTTTGGAGATTGCGGGCACGCGAATAATATCCGAGTCCTTCCCACGCCTTGAGCACCTCTTCTTCCGGCGCTTCCGCCAACGCCTCTATCGTCGGGAACTTGTCCATGAAGCGTTCAAAATAAGGAATGACCGTGTCAACGCGAGTCTGCTGCAGCATAATTTCCGATACCCAGATATGATATGGATTACGGCTGCGCCGCCAAGGAAGATCGCGTTTATGCCGCTTATACCAGGACATCAGCTCTGCGCTGAAATATTGTTTTTGTTCTAAACTGTACATGATGTCTCCTTCTCTTTGCACACGTTTTCGAGATATAATAAATTTAAAAACATGAAAGGACCGATGCCGATGCTCACCCCCGGAGAGTTGGCCTCTCGCTTGAATAAGCTGGTGATATCCATTCTTATTGTCGGCCATAGAAAGTGCGAGACGGACTGGTACCAAAAAGCGCAGCCGATCAAACATCATTCCGTCTGGCTCATCATCAAGGGGAAGGGCACCTTCACCATCAATGGAACCCATTATCCGGCGGAGCCCGGCAAGCTCTTTTGGTTTGCCCCCGGTATGGTCGTGGAGCGCACCACCGATCCGGAGCATCCCCTGGAATACTATTTCATACGTTTTCATTATACGGAATGTTATGAGGATAAGGAACAGTGGGTTTACAACAACGCCTCGGAAACGCGTTTTCCCTTGGAGGGTATGTATACGGTAACCAACACCCCCCAGCTGATCTATCTGTTTGAGCAGCTGGATGTGCTGTGGAAGCGGCGGGGGCACATGACGGCGATGCGCCGCAAAATCTTGCTTCAGGAACTGCTGCTGACGCTCGTGACCGATTTTCGCGCACAAAAAATTGCGGGCGATACCACCGCCGCCATTGAGTTAACCCAGGATTATATGATAGGCCACTATCAGGAGCCGCTCACGCTGGAAGGATTGGCCCAAATGGCGGGGCTGAGCGTCAGCCACTATTCCCGGTTGTTCAAAAAATATATCGGCTACAGCCCCATCGATTACTTGACGCACCTGCGTGTTGACCGGGCCAAGGAGCTTCTCGTGCTTTCGGATTATCGTCTGAAATCGATCGCAAGCAGCGTGGGCTATACGGACGAGTTTTATTTCAGCCGCATCTTCAAAAAAGTGACCGGCGTCTCCCCTCGGGAATACGCAAAAAATCATCGGATTACTTCGGGGAACTGAGCCCTCGGAGCAACTGGCTCGTCAGGGTATACCGGCACGTTTGACTTCACTACCGAAAAAAGTGTACTCTCTCTTTAGAAAGCGCGAACTTACCATGATTGTTTAGCTGCCCTTATGACTTGTTGATCATGAGATGGCACTTCGTACGTGCGGCCGCCGGTTTTTTCAGGCGGCTAAAAAGGTTAAACCGGCTGCGGCCAAAGAGGTGTAACGATGAGTATTAATCAAGTGGAAGCCGCCTATCAAAAGGCTGCGCCATATACCGCTTTTCTGTATATCTGGGGCCTGCAATGGGCGCTGTCGGCCGGGTTGCGGTTTTTTGCGCAATGGCGGGATCTCGATCCGCTGCAGCCGGTCGTGATGTGGACGGCACTTGCGGCATCCGCGGTCCTGCTGTTTAGGACATTTCGCCACTATGGCGGGACAAGCCCTGCCTTAAGCGGAGCCGGTATAACCCTGTGCGCCGCAGTAGTGCTGGTTGTGTCGGGGCTCTATGCGCTGGCGCGCTGGAAAAGCATCGACCCGTTGGTTTGGCCGCTGTTTAAGGGCATACTGCTGACATTGGCTTACGCTTGGTTTAGCCGCTGGTTAGGACGCCCGCTGCTGTATCTAAGCTTATGGATGCTGGCTTTAACCGTAACCGTGGCTTGGTCATATTTAGGCTTTGCGCAGGTAGCTCTCGGAGTCTTCGGCGGACTCAGTATGATGGCTCTCGCATGGATGATCGGAATGTGGAACAGGGGGACGAGGTAAGAATGAAACGTATGAATACTTGGGCCGCTTTTTCAATGGCGTTAATGATGGCAGCCGTTCTCGGAGCATGCACGCCCCAAAATAGCCCTGCGCCGTTTGGCGGCGGTAAATCCTCCGGCGGCATGACGGAGGAGCAGGCGATGGCCGGAGCGAGCGATACGGTGCAATCGCTCTATAAGCAGAACTGTATGTCATGCCATGCCTCCAACCTGGAAGGAAAAGTAGGGCCAAATACAAACCTGCAGCAAGCAGGCGCACGACTGACCAAGGAGCAAATCGTCGAGCAGATCAATCGGGGCGGCAACGGCATGCCCGGCTATCAAGGCAAGCTCAAAACCGAGGAGATTGATGCGCTCGCCGACTGGCTGGCAAACAAAAAATAATCCGATGCCGGCCGCCGTTAGACGGTTTTTCAGCGTAACAGCGACCTGAACGCTTAATCAAACAAGCAGCCCCTCTTAAGAAGGGACTGCTTGTTTGCTTTTACGCTGCCGTTTTCATCCGGCCGCGCCCTCTCTGCGCTCCACAATCGCGTAAGCCATCGCGGTCGTCTCCGTATGAGTGACGCTCAGGTGAATCCAAATAGAGCCGCTTGTCCCCGCGCCCGGGAGTAATCCGGCCGCAATCATCCGCTCCATCGCTGTCTCCGATAACCGGCAAACCGGTTTGCCCTTCGGATCAGGCAGGATCTCTACATCCTGAAATGAGAGCTCTTTGCCGATGCCGCAGCCGATCGCCTTCGATACCGCTTCTTTGGCTGCAAAGCGGCCTGCCGTAAATTCAGCCAAGCGCCCCTGTTTGCCCTCAGCCAGCTCGCGCTCGCGGGGTGTGAGAACCCGCTCCAAAAATCTTCCGCCCGCGGGCTGCTCCAAAATTTTGCGCACGCGCGCGATATCCAGTAAATCGGTGCCGATGCCGATAATCATAGCGCTTGTTCCTTTCCGGTTTCGCGTTTTGCTTCTCTTGGTGGTACAATGTGATGTGGATTAATGGATTAATCGTATCCGATCCGACCATGAAGTTCAAGGAGGATGCAGTGGATGAAAGCAAATGAAAAGCAGTTGCTTTTGCAAATGGACCGTCAGCATGTATGGCACCCTTTTACCCAGATGAAGGATTACGCTGATACGGATCCCGTTCTGATCGAGAAAGCGGAAGGCGTCTACTTATATGATGCCGACGGGAATCGTTACTACGATACCAACTCTTCCTGGTGGGTTAACGTGCACGGCCATGCGCATCCGCGTATCCGGGAGGCCATAAACCGGCAGCTTGCCCAAATGGATCACGTGATGTTCGCCGGCCTTACGCATCGGCCCGGTATTGAATTGGCTCATCAATTGGTTGAGCTTACTCCGCCCGGGCTGGACCGAGTGTTTTACTCCGACAACGGCTCCACTTCCGTGGAAGTGGCGTTGAAGATGTCGTTTCAATATTGGCAGCAAACCGGACGGACCGGCAAAACCAAATTCGCCTTCGTGGAGAACAGCTATCACGGCGATACGATCGGAGCGGTCAGCGTCGGCGGCGTAGATCATTACTTCTCCGTATTCCGGCCCCTGCTGTTCGCGGCCAGCGCGGTACCGTCGCCGGACGTGCGCAAGGGGCCCAGCGCCGAGGCTTGTGTGGCGGAGGCGCTGGAGGGCGCACGCAAGCTCTTTGAATCATCGGCGGACGAGCTGGCTGCGCTGATCGTCGAGCCGATGATTCAGGCCGCGGGAGGAATGATCATATACCCCTCCGCGTATTTGCAAGGATTGCGTGAGCTGTGCACGCAATATGAAGTACACCTGATCGCCGACGAAGTGGCGGTCGGGTTCGGCCGGACAGGCCGGATGTTCGCTTGCGATCACGCAGGGATCTCGCCGGACTTCATGTGCCTGTCCAAAGGGCTTACGGCGGGCGTGCTGCCTCTGTCCGCTACAATCACGACGAATGCGATCTACGACGCATTCTATGACGACTACGTGAAGCTGAAGACCTTCACGCACGGTCACAGCTTCACCGGCAATCCGCTCGCTGCGGCTGTAGCGCTGGAATCGCTTCGCATCTTTGAGGAAGAACGCGTCTTGGACCACGTCCAGGATTCGGCGGCTCACCTTAAAGAACAGCTGAAGCGATTCGAGGCATTTTCCGGCGTAGCGAACGTGCGCAGCCTCGGCATGGTCGGCGCCTTCGAGCTGTATAAGGACCGCGCCGCCGGAGTCCGCTTCGATTTTGCCGAGCGCATCGGCTTCCGCGTATATCTGGAAGGGCTGAAGGAAGGCCTGTTCCTGCGCCCGCTTGGGGATACGATCTATTATTGGCTGCCGCTGTGCACCACCAAAGAGCAGATCGACGATATCGTCGCCCGGACGGAAACCGTGCTGAAGCGGATGGGCTTCCGAGATTTCTAAGTCTCGTCCCTGCATAAATCTCTCCTTTGTTTCATACAGCTTAATGGAGCCTTGCGCTTTAAATGCGGTTTAGGATAAGGAGGGGTTTCTTCTGTTTACACGCATCAATCAACTGTTGATCGAGCTGCCGCAGTCCCCGTATGCGGATCCGAATGCGGCGCACGGACGCACAAAATGCGCGTCTACGAGATGACCAATCATCCGGTTGCCCGTGAAATGATCGGTTACCTGCTCGTTCGAGGCGGCGTACATATCCTGGCGTATGCCAAAGCCCTGGAGGTGGCCACCGGGACGACGAAGGTGTCCCGCAAGGGGCTCCGATCCCCGAACATGCGGAGTTCCCGAAGAATTCGCCCCCGGCGTCTCCCAAGAGGATGTTCTGGAAATCGCAAAAAGGCTGCAAAATGCCGCCGGAATAAAGTAAGGCAGGCACACAGACAAACCACCTTGCAGCCTAAAGGGGCATGCTCGTACTCATACATGCCTTTTCGGTTACAAGGTGGCTATAAAGTCAACGGCCCGCCCTTAAATCCCGGGGATCGGGGCCCGCTTATGCTCGGTCTTTAAATACTGCTGTTCCAGCTTGGCCTGCGCTTGCGGCGAAATGGTCTTGCCTTCCAAATAATCGCTGTTGTCGTCATAGGTGATCCCCAGCTCGTTCTCGTCGGTCTGACCTTCCCACAGCCCCGCCGTCGGCGCCTTATCCAGAACGCTTTGCGGCACGCCCAGCTTACGCGCCAGCTCGCGTACCTGACGTTTGTTCAATGTGCTGAGAGGGGTAATATCGACTGCGCCGTCGCCGTACTTCGTAAAGAATCCCGTAATGGCTTCCGAAGCATGGTCCGTTCCGACAACAAGCAGGTTCAACTCAAATGCAAGGGCATATTGGATGACCATACGCGTTCTGGCCTTCACATTTCCTTTGCCCGCGCGGCTCAAATGCCGGTGAACCCCGATCGATTTCAAACCGTATTCGGCCTCGAGCGCGATTTCGTTCACCGCCTCTTCGATATTCGTCTCCACCCGGTACTTCAGGTTAAATGCTTCCGCTACGGCATAGCTGTCGTCGATATCCTCCTGCTTGCCATAGGGTTGGAATACGCCCACCGTTTTGTACTCCCGGCCTTTCTCCGCCGTAAGCTCATCGGTCGCCTGCTTGCATAAGCCAGTCGCCACTGCGCTGTCGATACCGCCGCTGATCGCGATAAGCAGTCCGTCCACCCCGGACTTGAGCACATACTCCTTCAAAAAATCCACTCTCTTGCGAATTTCCGCATCGGCATCAATCTTCGGCTTCACTCCGAGCTTAGCGATAATATCCTCCTGCAGGCTCACGCATCAACACTCTCCCACTTGTTTTTTTATCAGTATACCATCAGCCCCGGTTCACGTAAAAACTCCCACCAAATGTCATCTAGACACTGGCAGGAGTTCAGAGCTAAAACCGTTATTTCTTATTTACAGTATTCTTCAAAGGCATTGATCAAATCGTTGGCGATCATCTCAGCCGAACGGTCTTCAATCTGGTGACGTTGGATAAAATGTACCAGTTGGCCATCCTTCATCAAAGCAATGGATGGAGAAGACGGCGGATACGGTGCAAAATACTCACGCGCCTTAGCTGTCGCTTCCTTATCCTGGCCTGCAAATACCGTGAACAGGCGATCCGGTTTCACTTCATGCTGAAGTGCTTTGGCTACGCCTGGACGGCATTGGCCTGCTGCACAGCCGCATACAGAATTGACGACGATCAATGTCGTCCCTTTCATATCATCAAGCGCCGCCGATACTTCCTCAGGTGTGCGGAGCTCCTGCACACCGATCCGGGTCAGTTCGTCTCTCATCGGCTGAACCATATCCTTCATATAATTCTCAAACGACAGGGACATGTCACGCTTCCACTCCTTTTACCCCACATAAATGGTTATTGTACTTCATACAACCATTATACATCGGCATCGGAGGAAAGCAAAGCACACGATCGCTATCGTGATCGAATTCCGCTATTCCGCTTGGTCGTCCTTTTCCTCCGCCCCGCTTTGGAACGCCGGGTATGCTGCGTCCTTATCAGGATGCATGAAAGGAGCGCCTTGCGGTATATTGCCTTTTTCAAAAAGCTCTTTATTTTCCGTCGTATGAAAGCCTATATCCTTGTAAGGATGGACCCAGCCATCTCCCGACATGATGGCAGGATCGGTGTTCTCAGTCCACTGCTCCAGCGGCGAGTGTTCCGACTGATACTCATGATCTCCGATAAGCACCCCGTGCTCATTCACGAACGGTTCTCTTGGTCCCCGGTTTCGATCCAATCCCTTACGAAAATTGATTTCAAACGGATCAAGCTCCGAATCATTTTTCCGGTTATACGAAATATCGGTTTTCACGTGATCATACGTGGCGTCTTTCGTATCTTCAGGCTTGTCGCTCATGTATGCCATCCTCCCTCAGGTCCGCATTAGACGGACGGACGGTTCGGTCCGCTCAGCTTTTTGTCCGTGATGCCGCCGGCAGGATCGGTATGATCCGTCCCCTTATTCCGAACGGCCTGTATGCTCTGTTCTTTCGATGCGTTGGCGATGTTTTTTTGCTTAGCCACATGAATCATCTCCCTTCCTTAGGCTTTAGTATGCTTTAGCTGAATAAAAATCAGTCAGCCCCCGGGACGACGAATCAGGGAATTGAAGGAAACCAGGTGCCTCACGCGAATCAAATCATGAAAAAAGACTCCATCGGTGATTAGCCTGAACGGAGTCCCTTTTCTAAACTTTACTGCCGCCTTACCCCAAACGATATGGTAAATCCTTGCATGAAATCTGGTGATGCTGTGCAACCAAGACAATGAAAGCCCTACCTCTCTTTCATCCTTGCGGCTCCGATGACCGCGCCAGTGTGAATCAGTATTACAACAATGTCCAATCATGGGCTCCTGACGATCACGATTTGCGGGAAAAAACGTTCTTTTCGAGGAAAATCCGATGTTAGGGGTTATGCGGGGTGAATTACTCAAATTGAGTATCATAACATTATACTATGATATATAAAAAAAGGCAAGAACCATTGCCCTGCTTCGCTTGCTGCCGCGGCTATAACGGCCAGTCCTGTGTTACCCGGCGCGGCCGCCCCGAAAGATGTATTGCCTTTTTTTAACGGCTGCCCAAAAAACGGTTATGGATAACCTTCCAACTTCCTGTTCAAAATTCATGAATATTCCAACTAATCCCACCCTGATTTACACAAAAAACGGCGAAATTGAAGCATACAGATTGAAATCAGCCATTAATGCTTACAAATATAGCCCCTGCACAGCGTGCATACCCCTGAATACCCCGGCCGATGTTTGAGCGGTTACTTTCGTATCGTTTATAATACATATTATAAATTATTAATAGTTTTGACAATTTTGAACGTCTGGAGGAGGTGTACCTATCTGCCCTCACGCAGGGGATAGGGATTGATTGAGTAGTGACCCGTTACCTTTATTATTTAACGCGGTTTTGATTATTGTGTTGGTGCTGCTGAACGGTTTCTTTGTTGCTGCCGAATTTGCTATGGTCAAGGTTAGAAACAGCCGTCTCGAAACGCTCGCCCAAGGAGGCAATATCCGAGCCCGTTTTGCACAGAAGATTACGGGAAACCTGAACGCGTATTTATCGGCCTGCCAGCTTGGGATTACACTTACATCCTTAGGTCTGGGCTGGCTCGGAGAACCGGCCATCGCTGCTTTTATCGGACCGGTATTGAAGGATTGGTTTCAACTCAATGACGTTGTCATTCATACGATTTCCTTTCTGATCGCTTTTTCTCTTATTACGATATTGCACATTACGCTCGGCGAGCAGTTCCCCAAAACGTACGCGATTCGCCAATCGGAGAACGTTACCCTGTGGTCCGCGGCGCCGATTATCTTATTTTATAAGCTGATGTTTCCTTTCATATGGCTGCTGAACGGAATATCCAACTGGATGCTCAAACGTGCGGGAATCGAACCGACGACCGAGCACGAATCCGCTCATACCGATGAGGAAATACGCATACTGATGAAAGAAAGTCACAAAAGCGGATTCATTGACAACACGGAATTGACGCTTTTTGATAATATATTTGAATTTACGGAAACGAATGCGCGCGAAATCATGATTCCAAGGACAGAGATGGGATGCTTGTACGCTAACCTCACGTTCGAGGAAAATATGGATATTGCGCTGAATGAAATGCGTACCCGCTACCCGGTGTGCGATCCGGACAAGGACAATATCATCGGCTTCGTGCATATTAAGGATTTGATGAAAGCCAGCAAGGACTTGACCGATATTCGGCTGCTTGCCCGTCCTATTACCAAAGTGCCGGAGTCGATGCCGATCAGCCAACTGCTGAAGCTTATGCAGAAGAAAAAAGTACAGATCGCGCTGCTCATCGATGAATATGGGGGGACTTCGGGCATGGTAACGCTCGAGGATATTCTCGAGGAAATTGTAGGTGAAATCCAGGATGAATTCGATCCGGATGAACGTCCAAGCATAGAGAAAAAGGACGAGACCACCTATTCCATCGACGGGCGTCTTCTAATTAATGAGTTGAACGATTATTTCGGTTTGGACATCGGAACCGAAAACTACGATACGGTTGGCGGCTGGATTTATTCCCAGGTGGAAATCCCCCCGACAAAAGGGCAGACGGTGCTTTACGATGATCAATATGAGTTTATGATCGAAGAGACAGACGATCTGCGCATTGCCCGAATTACCGTTCGTAAACTGCAATCCCAGATCCAATCGGCATAATTGATTTCTTCACGAGGCCTAAGGCCTCTTTTTTTTCGGCGGTTAGAACAACTCAGTGAACATCCTGGCCCCGTACAGATATTTTTATTTTACCAGCTGGAGGGTATAATGAAACCACAAGTTTTCATTGGAGGGGCCGCAAATTGTATGATGTCATTGTGATTGGTGGAGGTTCGTCAGGACTCATGGCAAGCATTGCCGCAAGTGAACATGGCGCGAAAGTCCTGCTGATTGATAAAGGAGATAAACTTGGCCGCAAGCTTGGGATCTCTGGTGGCGGACGATGCAATGTCACTAATGCCAAGGAGATTGACGAGTTGATTAAGCACATACCGGGGAACGGCCGTTTTCTTCATAGCGCTTTGGCTAATTTCCAGCAATCGTGATATTATCTCTTTCTTTGAAGGGCTGGGGATTCGCTTAAAAGAGGAAGATAACGGACGCATGTTCCCCGTTTCAGATAAAGCCAAGACGGTTGTTGATGCTCTTGTCAATAAGGTAAGAGAGCAAGGGGTTCATATTAAGGTGAATAGTCCTGTAAAGGAAGTTCTTTACCATCATGGGCAAACTATAGGTGTTCGTCTGCGGTCCGGTGAAGAAATCAGGAGCAGCGCTGTCATCGTAGCGGCAGGAGGTAAATCCGTACCGCATACAGGCTCGGAGGGTGATGGATACGAGTGGGCGGAGAAGGCGGGTCACTCGATTACCGAACTTTACCCTACCGAGGTTCCGCTGACGTCTAATGAATCATTTATCCGTACCAAGGCATTACAAGGACTTTCATTAAGAAACATCAGTCTTACGGTCTGGAACCCGAAGGGTAAAAAGATCATTACCCATGAAGGCGACATGATATTCACTCATTTTGGGATTTCGGGTCCAACAGCATTGCGCTGCAGCCAGTTCGTTGTTAAAGCTTTGAAGCAATTCGAAATCAAGACGGTAAATGTAACGTTAGACCTGTTCCCTTCTAAGACAATTGATGAAATCTATAACGAAACATTGGAGCTTGCCAAGCAGGAATCGAAAAAAGCTGTAAAAAACGCTTTGAAGGGCTACTTGCCTGAGCGCATGATTCCAATTCTACTTGAGAAAGCCGGTTTACGTGAGGATGTTACCTATGACCATATCCCAAAACAACAATGGATGGATTTGTCCAAGCTAATCAAAGCTTTTCCTATCGCTATAAATGGAACCCTCTCGATCGAGGAAGCTTTTGTTACTGGCGGGGGTGTAAACCTTAAGGAAATTGACCCTAAGACGATGGAATCCAAGCTGATGAAGGGATTGTATTTCTGCGGCGAAATTTTAGATATTCATGGCTATACGGGAGGCTACAATATCACTGCTGCATTTTCAACTGGTTACACCGCAGGCAAAAGTGCTGCAAATGCTCAGCTGCTATAAATGAAAAGAGCCTAAAGATTTTGAAGTCCACAGGCTCTTTTCCTTGTTCAACTCGTAGAGCAAAATCTACAGCACCTTCAGTCCGGCTATCCTTTCTTCGGCAACCTTTTTATTCATTGGCGGCAGTACGACAACGGTTAAGAAGCCTTCCGGATTTTCCATAAGCCCTGCATCCCGGATAGACGGGAATCCTTCATTAGCTAATTGCCGAAGACGCTCTTCAGGGCCTTGCAGCACGACTTTCTTTTGCCCGTTGTTCAGCCAGGCTTGAAACACCTCATAATACCTGCTGTCATTTAACAAATAGTGCAGCGTCATTGTAGCAGCCGCGTGGGCTACCTGCACAGCCAATTTCCCGGGATTCGCAACGAGCTGTTCATTGACGGCATAGTATTGCACAATATCCTGATCAGTTTGTTTCATGGCACTAAAGCTCCTTCCTCAGATTAGTGAAGCCTCAAGCTTTTTATCTCCCTATATCTATGAATCTTCCAATTCAAAATATGCTTAGAAAATAATCCATGGTTGAGAAACTTATCTTGAGCCGCATACGTTAATATATATGCAGGTTGCACATACAACTGGATACATCAGATGAAACGGGGGAATTTCCCATGCCGGGATCGCGTTTACACTTCTTCCCCTCCTCCCGGGATGCTTGGTCTACGGCCCGGACATCCTGCAGAATCCGCCGCGCTGCGGTTGGAAGCTGCGGTTCGGTCTCTTACTGCGCAGGCGACAGCAGCGGCAACGGCGGGGGCGGTGGAAGCGACGGAGAAGGGTCCTCCTGCGGCTCGGGATGCTCTTCGGAACCCGCCTCTCACACTGGCCGCTGCGCTGAAAATCAACCTTACAGGGGGCATTTTACCTCGCTCGCTGTTACGCTGATTTTCAGCTTTACAGCAGCCTCTATAGTGACTCCATAAAAATTTCAAATAACCTCAATCGATCGAGGCCATTCATGGATGAACGGCCGCAATTCAGAAGCGGGTAATCTTGCATAACAAAAGCCATAAGGCTGCCTTCCGGGCAGTCTTATGGCTTTTGTTCGGAAAAAGGTTCAATATGCACGTGGACGTTCCCGATCTGGTGCTCGTCCAACATTCTTTTCTCGATCTCGTCGCTGATTTCATGGCTTTGTCCAACCGAAAGCTCGGAGCTGACCTCCACGACGACATCCAGCAGAACGCTGCTGCCGTGAACCCTGGCGCGGATATCCTTGATCCTCTTCACGCCCGGAGTCTCTTTGACCGTTTTGCGGAATACCCGCAGTCTCTCATCGTCAAAGCCGTCGGTTAAAGCGTGCGTAGCATCGGAGAATACGCTCCACGCCGTTTTACAAATCATAAGGCCTACAACGAACGCCGCAGCCGCATCGAGAATCGGAAAGCCGAGTCGGGAGCCGATGATGCCAACAGCGGCCCCAATGCTCACGAGCGCATCCGAACGGTTATCGTAGGCCGCGGCCATCAGCGCTTGATTGCGGATGCGTTTTGCAAGCCTGCTGTTATATACGTAGACCCCCCACATAATGATCGCGCAGCTCAAGGCAATCCATGCCGCAAGCATATCAGGCGCCGTCCGTTCGTCCGCCAGGAAGCTTTTGCCTGCTTGAATCACGACCTGCAGTCCCGCAACCGCCATAATGAAGGAAGCGACCATTGAAGCGATGGTTTCTGCCCGCATATGTCCGTACGGGTGATCCCGGTCCGGGGGTTTTCTCGATATTCGCAAGCCGATCAGCACGGCCAGCGAAACGATAATATCCGTTATATTGTTTATTCCGTCTGCCGTAAGCGCTTCGGAACCGGTCACAAACCCCATGCTGATTTTAAAAGCGGCTAACAGGATATATGCGACGATGCTGACCCATGCGCCCTTCTCGCCCTCTTTTAAATGTTCATAGGTTTCCACAAGCCGCTTCCCTCCATCATCCTCAATCCATCCGCATCTCATACCTATCTTCTATTTAAACCTCACTTATCATAACAAACAAAAACCGTGTGGGTCTAGAGAAACAGTGTTTTCCCCGCTTATAAAATTAGGGGTGAGGCAAATTTGTTAGTCCGGTCAAAAGTTATAGCCCTTGTCCAACAACAAAAACAGCGGCTCCCCTGCCTCGCAGGGATCCGCTGACTGGTGGACACAGGGGCTGTCGGCTCCTGCGGATGATGAGGAAGGAACGGCCTTTTGCTACATATGGATACCGGCGTCAAACCCGTTCACATCATCTCCGGACGGATCGAACTGCTCTCTTTCATCATCGTATGCTCCGCTGGAACGGTTGTCGTATGCCGAAGCGGATACGTCGGGCTGGCTATCGATTAAATCCTCGTTCACTAAATGAGCAGGAATCGGCACTTCCATGTCGTAGGCCATGGCAAAGCCTTCCGTTTCATCCGGAGAATTCCCCGCCTGAACCATTCTGCCGCCATGCGCCTGTGCGATTTCAAGCGCCGACGCTAAATCATGGCGATCCACGATAACATGAAGTACAGGCTTGTCCGAGTGCGAATGACCGCTGATCCGGTAACCGATCTCCTCCAAGGTATCCCGGGCAAGAACGGCCTCTTTTTGAGAATTAAATTGAAAACATAACGGAGTGCTGCTCATAAACACATTCCTTTCCAGTCTCAGTAAATGGGATGATATACCGCATAGCATGCCCAGACGCAGGACGCTTATTCCGCCTTTCACACCTTTTGCCCCAAGTTGCCGGCCATAAGATCACACCTCGCGGCTTGGCTTACAACACAACCTCTTCCAACGGGCGGACCTCACAGTTCAGCAGCTTGCCCTCTTGAAAGGTACACCGATATTCCGCACAATCCCTGCTTTCCAACATGGGAGGCAAAAAATGTTTGACATGTCCCGCTACACCGTGATTGTCCGGATGGATGACCCATTCCAGCGCCTTCCAGGCCAAAATACCGTCTTCCGTTTCGACGGGAGCCTCAGCTAATGCTTCAGGAGGCGCTTCACCGATAAACACATACATGCCCCCCGCCTCCCGTCCGTCCACTTCCCATGTGACAATGCCCGAGAAGCGAAGCGCCTCCTCGGCCAGCCGCAGCCCCGTTTCCTCCTTGATTTCGCGAACAACGCTGGCATAAGGTGTTTCCCCCGGTTCAAGCTTGCCCCCCACTCCGTTCCACAGCCCAAGCAGAGGCGCTTTGCTCCGGTTTAACATCAATATCCGATCTCCCTTGCAAATAAACGCAATATTATATTTCAGCATCCGCTTCACTTCCCCCATAGCTTCATTCATATCCGCCTAATTAACGCTTAAGCTACTTTTCCACACCGCCACCGAAAATCCTGCTTCCCCCTATTCTTTCCATCCCGCATGAAATTGTCATACTTTTCGTAATTTGTTATCATTGACAAAAAGACAATCGGTATGTATTATTATTAATTATTGAAGATACTTTACCACTGAAAAGCTTAAAAGCCACAAAGTACAAAAGGCCCCATTTGGGAGAGGAGCAAATGAACATGACCAGGGAAAAACACAGCATTGTAGACTGTACGATCCGCGACGGCGGATTGGTAAACAATTGGGACTTCAGCGTCCAATTCGTAAAGGACATGTACTATGGACTGAGCGAAGCCGGCGTCGAATATATGGAGATCGGCTATAAAAACTCCGCCAAGCTCTTAAAAGGCGCCGATGCGGGACCATGGCGTTTTTTGAACGAGGATTTCCTGAAGGAAGTCATTTCGCAGAAAACCGATACGAAGCTTTCCGCTCTTGTCGATATCGGACGTGTGGACGAGAACGATATCCTTCCCCGGGAGCAAAGTCAGCTCGACTTGATCCGTGTAGCTACTTATATCAAAGACGTAGACAAAGCGCTCGATCTGGTGCAAAAGTTCAATGGTTACGGCTACGAAACAAGCATCAACATTATGGCGCTGACCCATGTGATGGAGAACGACTTGAACGAAGCGTTCGAAGAAATCGCCAAAAGCCCGGTAGATGTCGTGTATATCGTTGACTCTTACGGCAGCATGGATTACAAGGATATCGATTACCTCGTTACCAAATTCCAGCGTCTTCTGCCTGACAAAAAGCTGGGCCTGCACATGCACAATAACATGCAGCTCGCTTTCTCCAACACGATCATGGGCGCAAGCAAGGGCGTTGAATTTCTGGATGCTTCTGTATACGGCATGGGTCGCGCTGCGGGCAACTGTCCTACCGAGCTGCTCGTCAGCCATCTGAAGCATCCGAAATACGATGTTCGCCCGGTGCTCGGCATCATTGAGAAGCATATGATCGCCATGCGTGAGAAGTGGGAATGGGGATATGTCATTCCTTACATGATCGCAGGGATATTGAACGAGCACCCTCGTGCAGCCATGGCGCTTCGTTCAAGCGAGGACAAAGACAAATTCACCGAGTTTTACGACAAGCTGACATCGCCGGAAGTTATGCCTGCGGGTGCGGCCGAATAATACAGCCTGTACGGTCGAGAGCCCGGTTTCCTTGGATGCGACAAGGAACCGGGCTTCTTCGTACCCTTTTCAAGCAAGCCGAAAGAAAGGAGGAGATCCGTCCATGCATCCCCGGATGTCCCTAACTGCTCCGAGGAAGCTGCTGAATCCGGCCAATGGTTATTTGGCCGGTTACAGCCATACGCTGAATCCGTATGTGGGCTGTACCTTCGCCTGCTCTTATTGCTATGTGCGAGAGATGCCCGTAGCCAAATTCCGCAAGGAACCTTGGGGCCGCTTTGTGGACGTGAAATCGACTGCGGCCAAGCTGCTCTCCGGCGAGCTTACAAGAGCCAAACGAAAGGGGCCAGTCACGATCTTCATGTCGTCCAGTACGGATCCTTATCAACCGGTCGAATTCCAAACCGGATTAACCCGGTCTCTGCTGGAAATAATGGCTGGCGCCGATTCCAATGCAGCGATTGACTTCCTTCTTGTCCAAACCCGCAGTCCGCTTGTCACACGTGATATCGACCTTCTTCTGAAGCTTGGGCAGCGCGTTCGCGTGAGCCTGACGATTGAGACGGATCTTGAAGAGATCCGCAAGACCTTCTCTCCCTCCGCTCCTCCTATTGCTGCCCGGCTTCAGGCGCTGCGCCGGCTTGTTCAAGCCGGCATCCCCGCCCAAGTCGCGATATCACCCATGCTGCCTTGCAGCGACCGTTTGGCCGGCCTGCTTGCAGAAACCGGCGTCAAGCGGCTTGTCCTGGACGACTTCTTCATGGGCGACGGCAGTCAGGGCAAACGAACGGAACGGCTCGGCATCCGCCGCATCTATGAAGCATGCGGGCTCGAAGCATGGTACGACCGTTCCGCCTATCTCAAGGTGCTGGAGCAGCTTAAAAAGACATTTGCCGCGCACCAAATTTACATCAGCCAGGCCGGTTTTTTACCTTAATGCTCCTTTGCATCGCCTATGCAAATAGCCGCTCCTTTCGTAAATCAATTTCACGAAAGGAGCGGCTTGTTATGCCGGAACTTTTTGGCTTATCTTATCTGAAATCCCGGGGAATCCGGCGGGCCTCGCCCGTCAGGATGGCGGCTTCGATGATGGCATGACGGACCTTCGAAACGACATGCTCATTAAAGATACTTGGAATAATATAATGCTCATTCAGTTCGGCTTCACTGACAACCGATGCGATAGCGCGTGAAGCGGCAAGCTTCATCGGTTCATTGATCCGCCGAGCCCGGCAATCCAAGGCCCCGCGGAAAATGCCGGGGAATACCAGGACGTTGTTAATTTGGTTCGGATAATCGCTCCGGCCTGTAGCGAAGACGCGCACGTGCGGCAGCGCTTCTTCCGGGTCAATCTCCGGATTCGGGTTAGCCATGGCGAAGACGATCCGGTCCGGCGCCATCGTTTGTACATCCTCGGCCGTCATAATGCCGCCTCTGGACACGCCGATAAACACATCCGCATCGCGAAGCACATCCTTCAGGCCGCCCGGCTCCGCCTCGACCTGCGGCTGCTCTGCAAGCCACTGCCACATCGGGTGTGAATAGGTCCCGCCACGAACGATCGCACCTTCCCGATCCACAGGCACAAGCCGCGTGACTCCTGCAGCCAGCAGCATTTTGCAGATGGAGACGCCCGCGGCGCCAATACCATTAACGACTACACGTACTTGATCGATCCGCTTGCCTACTACTTTCAATGCATTCAAAAGCCCTGCAATGACGACGACAGCCGTACCGTGCTGGTCATCATGGAATATCGGAATATCCAATTCCTCCGCCAGCCTTGCTTCGATCTCAAAGCAGCGCGGAGAGCTGATGTCCTCCAGATTGATTCCGCCGAAAATCGGGCTGATCGCTTTAATCGTACGAATGATTTCTTCGGTATCCTTCGTATCCAAGCAAATCGGAAAAGCATCCACGCCTGCCAGTTGTTTGAACAGCATTGCTTTCCCTTCCATGACCGGAGCCGCTGCATGCGGTCCGATGTCGCCAAGGCCGAGTACCGCGGTTCCGTCGGTCACAACAGCTACCGTGTTCCGTTTGATCGTCAATGAGTAAGATTTCTTGGGATTTTCATGGATGGCTGTACATACGCGCGCCACACCGGGAGTGTATACTCGGGACAAATCGTCGCGATTTTTGATCGGCAGCGTGGGCTGCGTCGTTATTTTTCCGCCCAAGTGCACCAGGAACGTCCGGTCAGACACGTTAATCAGCTTGATGCCGTTATGCTGCTTCAGTGCCTCCACCACTTGACTTTCCGCAGATTCCGCCACATCCACCGTAATGTCGCGCACCGAAGACTCCTTGCCCGGACGTATCACGTCAATCGATGTGATATCTCCCCCGGCTTTACTGATAGCCGCAGCTACGTCACCAAACGTGACTTGATCATGATTCAATTCCACACGCAAGATAATGCTCGTCTGTGCCATGCTGTTACCATCCTTTTAAATAAAATAATATAATAAATAAAGTAATATGACCTTTTAATAATTTCATGTTACACGATGAATCTCGCATGCGCAAATGAAAAACACTAAGTGCCCTTATATATTTCTTTTATCACATTCCATGATCTGCTTTCTTCTTCGCTTCCTTCAGCATTTGCATATTCATCGGTCCGGGATGCTTGTGCCGGATCACTCCGTCTCTATCAATCACAAAAGTAGCCGGATAAGAGTTTACACGATACCTGTTGATGACCTCGCCCTGTTCATCCAGCACTACGGGGAATGTGATTCCCCACTCCTTCAGCCAAGAGTCTACCACAGGCACGCTAATCTCCGTAGAGGTCGCATTGACTCCAAGGATCACCACTCCATCCTTTTCGTATTCCGAATAAAACTGCTGCATATGCGGCATTTCCTCCCGGCAAGGAGGACACCATGTCGCCCAAAAATTAAGCATGACGGTTTTTCCCCGATAGTCCGATAGTTTGACCGTTTGGCCATTCAGCATCTTCAACTCAAACTCCGGCGCTTGCTGTCCAATCTTCAGGCCGACGGACGCATCACCCGCCTGGGCTCTCCCCGCCCCATATTTGTCCCAAATATTTACAGATAAAGTCCAGATCAACGCATAGCCGATTATAAATATTGTGAACTTCTGCAGCATCGGCCGCAAATGGTTCGCTGGCTTCTTCAACATCCATGCCGCCATAAAGCCTCCCGCAAAAAGCGCGGTCATCCCCCATGTTAGCCGATTGACTTCCCCCGCCGTATACATGACGGCTCCGTATACTGCGTACCCCCCCATAATCGAGACAAGCATCGAATCTGTATATAGGGCTCTATCCATACGTTCTTTTAGAACGGTGTACCATACATACAAACCGGAAAGCAGCACGGCTAGCCAGATTCCTTGAATGCCGCCGTTATAATAGAGCAGCGACAAGGGATTCTTCAGTACACTGCGCGGTTCGAAGAGCAGCAAGCTTAGCTTCCAGCTAATGATCCAAATGACAACGGCATTCAAACCGATCGTGCTGAATGCTGTCCCCATAGCCGTTCCCTTTAAACGCAGTCTACCTATTCCGAACCCCGCCGCTACTGCAGCTATGACAAACAACATGCTTTTTTGTATGATGAATGGTCCCCATACCCAAGTGTCCATCTGATGCTCACCGTTCTCCCATTTGAAATTCTTCATTCTATTGTGAATTGAAGGGAACATGTTGTCAAATGGTGTCCCGAACACAGGTGCGGCTTCAATGATGAAGCTGTCCGCCCTTGTGTCTTGACATAAATACAACCAGAATCTGCAGGAGGGATTATCATTTTGAAAAAGCCATTTACAGCCATTCTTCTCGCCACTACAGTCACTCTGGGTTTAGGAGCATTACCGGCCAAACCAGCCCAGGCAGCAACCGATGCCGTCATTGTCAGCAGTGTCAACTTTCGGAGCCAGCCGGATGTGAACTCTAAAAGTTATGGATTCCTGAAAAAAGGTGAAAACGTCGATATCCTCAGCAAAGTGAACAACTGGTGGTACAAGGTTCGGGACGACAGCGGAAGGATTGGATATGTTTCCACCAACAGCAAATATATCCGCACCACGGACTCAAGCTCCGGAGGAAGCTCCTCCAAACCTAGCAGTACCAGCACATCCAATGGTTCAAGCAGCACCAGCTCTACCGTGAACAAGGTGATTGCAGCCGGCAAAAAATACTTGGGTACCCCTTATGAATTTGGTTCGAGCCGTTCGAACACACGAACGTTCGATTGCTCCGATTTTGTCAGACAAGCCTTTAAAGAAGGAGCAGGCATTACTTTACCAAGCGATTCACGCGGACAAGCTTCATATGTAAAATCCAAGGGCGGAACAACGACCAACTGGCGCAACCTGAAGCCGGGTGATCTGATGTTCTTCATGGAATACCGCGGTACCAGCGCTTCTTCCTATCCCAGCAACAAGGCAAATCAACGGGTGACCCATGTCGGAATCTATTTGGGAGACGGCAAAATCCTTCATACTTACTCTAAAGAATCCGGCGGCGTGCGCATCGATTCCTTTGCCGGCAAGCATTGGGAACACCGCTTTATCTTCGGCGGAAGCGCACTGTAACCATATCGCTATCAACTATGGGTGCTTTCGGCTCCGCTCACATATATAGACTTTCTCATTAAAAAAGCTTCGGCTGCTCACGTAAGAGCGGCTGAAGCTTTTTACTTCCCGTAGTCCGAAATTTATAAGCCAAAAATGGCATCGATCATCGGCTTCGTCTCTCCACCGGGATACAATAGATACAACAGAACGTAAACCGCGACGCCGGTAGGCGCCGTAAGCAGCCATATGACGGCTGTCCAGCGTCCAATTTTTCTATGCTTGGCGAATTTTTGTTTAAACGCTAACGTTAAGGTCACTATACCGAATACCGCGGCCGTTGTTGCCAAAGTAATATGAAAAAATAAAAACAAGTGATAGGCCAGCTTCAATTCCTCTGGTCCGCCAAAAGACGTATTTCCGACGAAAACGGTGCGGCTCGCATAGACCAGAAAGAAGGCCAGAGCAAAGCCGGCGCCCCACAGCATCACCTTTTGGTGCTTTTCCCGGTTTCCTTTGATAATGTGATACCACCCGATCGCAACTAGTATGGCGCTGATGATAATGAAACTGGTACTGATAGTCGGCAATATCGCCACTTTCACATCCCACCCGTTCGTTTCAGTAAAATATGATTTTGTATGAAACACTTAAGCCCGATTCGCATGTTCCGGAGAGAAATAAGCGCTATTTGTCAAATCATCTTCTTCCTTGTTGCGTTCTTTTCGGTACCATCGGAAGAAGACATACGCAAGAGCTATACCGTAGACGATTTCTTGAACGATTTTCATAATAACCCCGCCGAGCTGTTGATCATCGATCATCGGCAGTGCCCAAAAGTGTATAGATACGGAGGCATACATATCATATAACGGTTCTTTGGCGAAGATGATCAAGGCACAAGCCGGGGTCAGCAGAATGCCGTTCAGGAAAATGTACGCCATCTTCTTCAATTCGGACATCGTATTGTACTCCGGCACCGGGCAGAAGATCGGGAACCACGCCTGAAATGCAGCGAACAGGAAAATGGCCTTATATACGGTAAGAATATAAGGGTTAGCCATCAGCCAGTCCATCACCATCGGAATATGATACATAGAGAAGATAAAATTGAAGAAGAACAGGGAAAACAACGGGGCGCTCATCCAATGTAACATACGTTGGGCGCCCTTGCCTTTGAGCCCCGCCTTGAGCAGCCAGCCCGGTGTACCCAGAAGGAACATCGGCGGCATAATCAAATACAAGATCGACTGTTGAAACATATGCACACTGAACAAGTAATGGTGTCCATAATAAGAGATCGGACTTCCGTCTGCAGCATACCAAAGGGCCAGTCCGCTCCAAAACCACAGCTTCTGCTTTAGCGTTACAGGCTCACTGTCGGCAAAATCCTTGCGCCAGCGTCCTACGCATAGTGTATATAAAACACCGAGCACAATGATAAAGAGCAAAAATCCGGGACTCCACAACTGTATGAACGTAGGGACATTCCCATGGCCTGCATGGGAGACGGTAGGATCCATATCGGATAACGACTCCTTTCTGTTTCACTCTATACCGGAAGTTGTGTCGAATTCGTGAAAATTTTCCCATAGTTATACAAAAGAGAGCGGCTTTCTAAGAATAAGCCGCCTCTCTAAACCTTTTACCACCACATCCAAAATACTGCTGCCGCCACTACGGTCAGTGCAATAAAAGTACCGAACGCGAGTCCGATGATTGGGAACATATGCCCGCGATCTTTCATATGCATCCAATAAGCTAACTGGAATAAAATCTGAACGATCCCTAAACCGACAATGAAGATGATAATAAATGTACGATCCAATCCGCCGTAAAGGACAACCGCAAAAGCAAGCATCGTAAGCAGGATGGAAACGATGTAGGACAGGTAATGATTTTTAGGACCTTCTAAACGGTGACGTTCACCTGCAGATGTCTGGTGTTGGTTGCTCATGTTAAGGACCCACCTTCCCCATCAGATACACTACCGTAAAGATGAATACCCATACGACGTCGATAAAGTGCCAGTATAAGCCAGCCACATAATATTTTGGCGCAGTAACTGTAGTAAGACCTTTTTTGAAGCCCATAATGATCAACAGCGAGATCCACAGTACCCCGAACGCTACGTGCGCTCCGTGAAAACCGACCAAGGTATAGAACGATGTAGCGAAGGCGCTCTTGGAGAACGTGTGTCCTTCATGTACGTAATGTATAAACTCGTAAACTTCAATACCCAAAAACGCAAGGCCAAGCAAAACGGTTACCGCCATCCAGGCTTGCAGCTTCTGGAATTGTCCGCGATGCAGCGCCATGGTGCCGAATACGCTTGTCAAGGAGCTCGTAAGCAAGATAAACGTCGAGAGCGCGATAAGATCCAACTGGAATAGCTGCTGAGCTGTCGGTCCATCCGGCACCTGATTGCGGAGCGCGATGAAGGAGGCGAAGAGCGTACCGAAAAGCACGCATTCGCCGCCAAGGAACAGCCAAAAGCCAAGAACTTTATTTTTACCTTCCAATGTTGCTGTTTCTGCGTGAGGTGGCAGGGCACCGCCTACTTCATGATGTGCTGCACTCATGCCTTAACCCCCTTATCATTTAACTCTTCTGGTTCGATATGGAATCCGTGATCGTCAATGACGGATCGGAAGAACATAGCGATCAGAGTGATACCCAGACCGATAATGGCCACCGCATAATGATGGTACATAAATCCGTAACCGGCAACAAACAATCCTACGGACATAATAAACGGCAGAATGGAAGGATTCGGCATGTGAATCGGGCCGATCGGTTCGGCCGGCGTCATCTCTTTGTTGCCTGCCATTTTTTCTTTCCAGAATGCATCATAACCGCGAACGAGCGGAGTTTGCTTAAAGTTATATTCCGGTGGAGGAGAAGGAATCGTCCACTCCAGTGTCCGGCCGTCCCAAGGATCGGCAAGCGCGTCAACCGGTTTTCTGGCTGTGACAATAATGTTGATTACGAATACGATCGTTCCGATACCCATTAAGAACGCCCCGATCGTACTGATCAAGTTCCCTTGTTCAAGACCTACGCCAGGCTGATACGTAAATACCCGTCTCGGCATTCCCATAAGACCAAGGAAGTGCTGAGGGAAGAAAGTCATATGGAAACCGATGAAGAAGGTCCAGAAATGAATCTTGCCCAAAGTTTCATTCAGCATGCGTCCGAACATCTTCGGCCACCAGTAATAGGAAGCGGCGAACAGAGCAAGAACCAGACCGCCGACGATAACATAGTGAAAGTGCGCCACGACAAAGTACGTATCGTGGTATTGAAGGTCAGCCGCCGGTACCGCAAGCATAACCCCGGTTACGCCACCCATAACGAACGTCGGAATAAAGGACGTTGCAAAAATGTTAGCTGTCGTAAAGCGAATTTGTCCGCCCCACAGCGTGAACAACCAGTTGAAAATCTTAATCCCCGTCGGAACGGCGATAGCCATCGTTGCGACCCCAAAGATCGCGTTACCGACAGGACCAATCCCTACAGCAAACATATGATGGGCCCAAACCATGAAGCCCAGGAATCCGATCAACGCTGTCGCGAATACCATGGAGCTGTAACCGAACAAACGTTTTTTCGAGAAAGTGGCTACAACATCGGAAATGATGCCGAATGCCGGCAAAATCAAGATATATACTTCAGGGTGACCAAAAATCCAGAAAATATGCTCCCAAAGGATCGGATTACCGCCCTTGGTTATATCGAAGAACGCGCCTCCGAAAAGCCGGTCAAACATCAATTCCACAAGACCTACCGTAATGGCAGGGAAAGCAAAAAGTATAAGTAAGGATGTAATAAAAGACGCCCAAGTAAACATTGGCATTCTCATGTAAGTCATTCCCGGCGCACGCATGTTGATGATCGTTACAAGGAAGTTAATCCCCGCGATCAGCGTGCCCAAACCGGAAATCTGAATTCCGAGCACGTAGAAGTCTACACCTTTAAACGTTCCGGTGAGATCTATAATTCCGGAAAGCGGCGGATATGCCGTCCATCCGGCAGCCGGCGCGCCCCCCAGAAACCAGGATGTGTTCAGAAGTACGCCTCCAAAGAAAAACAACCAGAAGCCTAATGCATTAAGGAATGGGAACGCTACGTCGCGAGCCCCGATTTGAAGCGGGACGATAGCATTCATAAAAGCAAAGATAACCGGCATGACCGCAAAGAAAATCATGGTCGTACCATGCATTGTAGTCAATTCGTTAAACGTGTCGCCAATAAATATTTTCTGGTCGGGGTAAGCCAGTTGAATCCGAATGAGAATCGCTTCAAGACCACCGACTAAGAAAAAGAGACCGCCTGCGATCAAATATAAAATTCCGATCTTTTTATGGTCCACCGTGGTAAGCCAATCCATCAGACCAGTGTACCGTTTTGCCGAGTGTGCGTGAGCCACCGTTTTAACCTCCTTTTTCCCTGATGCTCGTTACTTCAACGAATTCAAGTATTTGATGATATCGTCGATCTCCTGATCCTTGAGAGGAGTCATTGGATTCGGTGCGTTTTCACTAAAGGCCGGCATCTTGTTGCCCGGTTTCACGGACTGCGGATCCGAAATCCATTTTTTCAAGCTCTCGTCAGAATGAGGGAGAATCCCGGCAACGAGCTCACGGGAAGCAAAACCGTTCAAGTTCGGACCGGCGCCGAGCCCTTGTGCGTTAACAGCATGACAGGCCAAGCAGTTGTTTTTGAAGAGTTCTTCTCCGCGTTTTGCTTCTGCAGGAACAGCAGCCGGCGCCTTCATCTTAGCCACCCATTGGTCGAAATCGGCTTGCTCCATAGAAACCACTTTAAAGTCCATTAAAGCATGGGATGCGCCGCAAAGCTCCGCACACTTTCCTTTAAATACATCGACATCGGATGCTTCCAAGTAGTAAACGTTCGTCGAACCCGGGTTTGTGTCCATTTTACCGCCGAGCGACGGTACCCAGAAGGAGTGTTTGACATCGGAAGCGGTTAATTCAAAAGCAATTTTTTTATTCGTAGGAATAACAAGATCCTGAGCTGTAGCGATGCCCAAGGTCGGGTATTCAAACTGCCACCAGAACGCATGCGCCGTAACCTTGACGTGAAGCGCGTCCTCGTTTTCTCTGTGATCCTCCAGCACTTTGAAGGTATACTGCACTGTCGGAACCGCCAAAATCAGAAGCAGGATGATCGGGATAACCGTCCATATGATCTCCAGCGTATGACTGCCTTCAACTTGTTTTGGAATGATATCTTTGTCGCCTTTTTTCTTTCTAAAGCGGACCAAGACATACAAATAAATAACAAATACGACCACAACAACCAGCAGCATTATACCGAAGCTGAGTTTCATCAAGAACAGCTGGTCTTCGGCTACCGGACCTCTTGGCTTCAAGGCGGAAATTGTTTCGTCTCCACACCCTGTTAACAGTGCCATCAACCCGAAGAGAGGGATGAAACGCCACAGATTTTGCCATCGAATCATCTTATTAATCCCACCTTATAAAGCAAATATTTTTCGATCAAAAAAAGGTCATTTCTTGTCAATGAACCTAATCACCATATTAACTATAAATTCGGACCTGTTTTTTGTCAATGAATCTCAGGAAGTTCACAAATTGTTCGGAAGTCAAGGTTTTTCAGAGGTTTTCCCATACAATCCCTATTAGGTTATTTCCATTTTGCGGTGTATTTATGCATGTTTTTGGCTTGCCGCAAGGACGCATAAATGCTTCTATATAATCAATCCTAAGATGAAGAAGGGATACCATGATTCGAGCGCTAACCGGGTCCCGAATTCGTCGTTGAATATGAGGAGGAATCTTGATGCGTACATTTCGTTTATTCACAGGTGTACTTGCACTCGGCATCGTCACGGCGCTGACGGGCTGTTTTTCATGGTACGATTACAACAGTGCCAACAACTACGGCAGCAAAAGGGATATGCCCAGGCAGGATACGTCGCGCGCTTACCAGACTCAACAGCAGTATGCCCCCGTTTCCCATAAAATAACCAAGCTGGAAATGAACCAGTTTCTTTCGGATCAGGTGGCCGCCATGTACGGCGTCAGCAGTGCGATCGTAATGATGGGCGATAATGTCGCCTATACGGCCATTACCATCGATAGTACGGCGAGCGGAACGCGCGGCGGGGAGGTGCGAGGCACGGAAACGAACAATTACGGACTGGTTAGAGGATTATACAATACGTACACGCCGCAAAGCGATTACGCCGACCCAAGTCAGCTCATCAGCGGAGCAAACGGAGCGGAAACCGAAATGCACCACCAGCATTTAACCCATCTGTTCAAACAAAAGATCGGAGAAAAAATCCGGTCTCTGCAGCCAACGGTTACGGATGTGTACATTACGGCGAACCGCAATATCGTGAATGAATTTACCCGTTTGGCTCAACAAAGCTGGCAGGGACGTTCACTTGAACCGTACAAGGGTCATTTTACGGAATTAATGGAAGCGACCTTTGGAACAGCGCCAACCATTCCAAACCAATCGGAATCCAACGGAAGGGAATACTGAGGTTCTTTGCATAAAGCCATGATCATATATGTTCAAGCTTTTACCCGGCTGCCTGTGCCGGGTTTTCTTTGGTTTATGCAAAAAATCTCAAGCACTCATTCAAGCCTTGGTTTCTTTTTGGTGTTACTTCCTGTAGAATGCAGTATTAATAAGTAGAATAATTCAAGCATTGAGGAGATATTATAATGAAGAAAAATGAGTTTGCTCTGCTCGGCGTCAGTACAGAATTGGCTAAGTCGCTTCAGAAGCACGGGCTTACGGAACCTACCCCTATTCAGCGGGAAGCGATTCCCACAGCACTAACCGGCAAGGACATTATTGCCCAGGCGCAGACGGGTACGGGGAAGACCCTTGCTTTTGTACTTCCGATTCTGGAAACCATTGACCCCGGTCGGCCGCATGTTCAGGCTTTGATCGTCACACCTACCCGGGAGCTGGCCATACAAATTACGGAAGAAGTTAAACGGTGGTCCCCGCTCAAAGGGGTTCGCGTGCTATCGGCTTACGGCGGGCAGGACGTCGAAAGGCAGATTCGGAAGCTTGAAGGAAGCATACATATAATTGTAGCAACACCCGGACGCCTGTTGGATCATCTGCGGCGGGGTACGGTTCAACTGCACAAGCTTTCGATACTGGTTCTCGATGAAGCTGATCAAATGCTGCATATGGGATTTTTCCCGGAAGTCGAGGAGATCATCTCAGCCACTCCCTCCCGTCGGCAGACGCTGCTTTTTTCGGCCACCATGCCTCAGCGCATCCGGGAGCTGGCCAAAGCGTATATGCGCCAGCCAGTGGAAATCGAAGTGAAAGCCAAGCGCATCACGTTAGATGAAATCGAACAAGTGGTGATCCAAACGACGGACCGCGGCAAATTTGAAGCGTTATGTAAACTCATAGAGGAAGAAAACCCTTATTTGGCGATGATTTTCTGCCGGACGAAGCTGCGGGCAAGCAAGCTGAACCATGAACTCCTTGAACGCGGCTATGCATCCGACGAACTGCATGGGGATCTTACTCAGGCCAAACGGGAGCAAGTCATGAAACGGTTTCGCGAAGCCAAGATCCAGTTATTGGTAGCTACCGATGTGGCTGCAAGAGGGCTGGATGTCGAGGGCATCACCCATGTGTTCAATTACGACATTCCGCATGAAGCGGAAAGCTACATCCACCGAATCGGTCGAACGGGCCGGGCAGGTCAAAGAGGAAAAGCGATTACGTTCGCCGCCCCTAGAGATACCACTTATCTTGAACTGATCGAAAAAGGCATTAAGAGCAGGCTGCCGAAACAATCGGGCAAAGCGCGGGACAATGAGCCCGGCGAGTTCGGCACTCCCACTCACGGGCGCAGCACGTCTGCTGCCGAAGGCCGCGGACGCAGCACAGCGGCGGGCGAACGCTCTGCCCGGAAACGTGGTCGCGGTTCAGCTTCCGAGCGCTCGACGCAAGGACGCGAACGAAGCCCTGCGCCGGGTGACCGTCGCCAGTCCCGCGGCCGTACAGCTGCAACGGGCGAACGGTCGGCCCAAGGGCGCGGGCGCGGACGCGGCGAGCGCGGTCAGGCACAGCAGCCGAAACCGCGAAACGGCGGCAGACGGCGGGGACGCTAAAAAAACGGCTGACGGCTTGGAACTTTACCTTGCATCCTGGAACATGTAGAATATGAAGTAGGCATGTTAGTATTAATTACTTTCACCTGAAGGAGGGTTTCCATGTACGAGTTGAAGGATAAGGAACTTATTTTTGTTTTTACCGGCCCTAACGGTGCCGGAAGAAGAACCGTAGCCCAAATGTCCGGCAGCACGCTGGGGATGAAGCAAGTTCTCTCGTACACGACCCGCCCTCCGCGTTCTTCTGAGGTTGACGGACAAGATTATCATTTTGTGTCGCGTGAGCAGTTCGCGGCGGCCGAGGCCAACAATGAGTTCATTGAGGTTGTGGAAATTGACGGCAACCGATATGGGATCAAAGAAAAGGATGTCGCCCAAATGCTGCAAAAACACGGGGCCATTTACCTTATTCTGAACCGGTACGGTGCGGAAATGTTAAAGAAAATTTATGGAGACCGCGTTATCCGTATTTTTATCTACGCCGACAGGGATACCGTCATGCGCAGAGAGCAGGAACGCGGGGATTCGCCGGAGCTGATCAACCGGTACATGTCGCATTATGATGAAGAAATGGCATATAAAGACTCCTGTGAGCATGCGTTCGAGAACCTGGACCTGGCGCACACCGTTTTCGATTTGACGAAGACGCTTGACGACAATTACCTTCACCGTAATTTGCTTGATCTTGACTAAGAACACCGGAAAGAAACGGAATAACAACAAAAGGACCGATTTGTCCCCGAGGGCTGACGGTCCTTTTTGCTAGTCCAAACGAGAATAGACAGGAGGAAGCGTTCATGAACATTATATCCATCGAACCTACACCCAGTCCGAACACGATGAAAATTAACGTAACAGAAAAGCTCCCCGACGGGGTGCGCCAGACGTTTACCCGGGATAAAGCGGCAGAAGCCCAGGCTCCGAAGCTGCGGCAGCTGCTTGCCATAGAAGGAGTGAAGTCATTATACCGGGCAGCGGATTTTATCGCTTTGGACCGGACTCCCAAAGGGGATTGGCCGAGCATATTGGCTGAGGCACGGGCGATCTTGGGCGAGGCCGATTCCGGTATATCCCCCGTAAGCGCACCGTCGGGCGCAAACCAGCCTGGCGAACGTATCCCTGCTAATGATGCGGAGGAGGCCGCTTTCGGCGAAGTGAAGGTGCGGCTGCAGCACTTTCGCGGCATCCCGCTTCAAGTGAGGGTGACCAACGGCCTGGAAGAACGACGCGATGCTCTTCCGCAGCGTTTCAGTGACGCTGCCATTCGTGCCGCGGCGGCCTCGCCCAACCTGATTAAGGAACGGTCGCTCGACGACTGGGATACCCGCTACGGCGAGCTACAGGAGGTATTGAATGATGTCGTTCAGGAACTGGATGCCGCTTACAGCGACGAGCAGCTGGAACAGTTAATCGCTCAAGCGCAGGAAGGACCGGCCCAAGGTGAAGCACGAGAGCTGGCCAAAACCGGCCGGAAAACACTGAGCTATGAAGAAACGGAGCGGCAGTTGAATGCACCCGATTGGAAACAGCGTTACGCTGCCTTGCAGCAGATCAAACCTTCCGACTCCACGCTTCCGCTGCTGCTGAAGGCGCTGGAGGATGAGCAAGCCAATGTCCGACGCTTGGCCGCGGTCTATCTGGGCGATCTGAAAGATCCAAAGGTACTTCCTTATCTGTATCGCGCTTTACGCGACGTCTCCTCATCCGTACGCCGAACAGCAGGCGATACCCTGTCCGACTTGGGAGACCCCGCTGCTCAAGAAGCGATGATTGAGGCACTGCAGGATCCCAACAAGCTGGTCCGTTGGCGCGCCGCCCGCTTCCTGTACGAGGTTGGCGACGAACAAGCCCTTCCAGCGCTGCGCGAGGCCCAGGATGATCCGGAGTTTGAAGTCCGGATGCAGGTACGCATGGCGCTGGAGCGCATCGAAGGCGGCCAGGCGGCGGAAGGGTCCGTATGGCAGCAAATGGCTCGCCGAAATCATTCATAACTGCGGGGGATCATGCCGGAACGTCTCTTTCTTTCCTGATGCAAGCATGATAAGGCGTTCCGGCGAAAGCTAGCCCCCGTCTCCCAACTCTGCCTGCAGCCGTTCAACGACTCGCGAGGCGGGTCATCCGATTTTGCGGAAGGCGCCGATCCTCTACGCTGTGGTGGGCGGCGCCAGTCCGCCGGATTGTAGCTGATACATACGATAATAACGACCCTCCAGCTGCATTAACTGCTCATGCGTGCCGCGCTCGACGATTTCACCGCGTTGCAGTACCAGAATTTGATCCGCATCGCGAATCGTAGAGAGCCGGTGCGCGATAATAAAGGTGGTCCGGCCCGCGCTGACGATTCTCAGCGCCTCCTGGATCAAGCCTTCCGTTTCGCTGTCGATGTTTGCCGTCGCTTCATCCAGGATAAGAATCGCCGGATCGAATGCCAATGCCCGTGCAAAAGAAATCAACTGCCGCTGCCCGGAAGACAACGTGCTCCCCCGCTCCACTACCGGCTCGTCGTACCCTCCTGGCAGCTGCTCTACAAAACCCGACGCGCCGACGTCGGCCAGCGCCTTGCGTACCTGTTCAGGGCCAATGGCCTCATTATACAAACTTACATTAAATTTGATATCACCCTCGAACAGGAAAGGGTCCTGCAGCACAATCCCCATATGCTTGCGCAGTGCCTGCTTGGACATGGATCGGATGTTGATGCCGTCGATACGAATTTCCCCCGAGGTTGGCTCGTAAAAGCCGAGCAGCAAATTCATGATCGAACTTTTGCCGGAGCCGGTATGTCCGACCAATGCTACGGTCTCCCCTTTTTTCGCTTCAAAGGAGATTCCCCGCAGGACGGGCTCTGCCTCCTGATAAGCAAAAGAAACACGGTCAAACGCCACATGCCCTTGCGGTCTGGGAACCTTCTCTGTCTCCTCCACCTCCGTCCCTTCCATATCCATCAATGCGAATACCTTTTCTGCCGACACGACGGCTCTCTGCGCATTCAGCAGCTGATCGAAAATTCCGATAATCGGCTGGAAGAAACGGCCCGTATAGTCAATAAAGGCATAAAACACACCGAAGGAAATCGAAGAGTGAAGCGACTGCCCGCCGAAATACCAAAGCACCCCTGCGGTAAATAACGCGCCGACAAGCCCGGTGAAGTTCCGTGAGGACAGGGAAAATACGCGGTTTTGCCTGATGTTGCTGCGATACCGGTCTTCATTGAGCGCATCGAATTCATCAAGGCGCCTTGCTTCCTGCCGAAAGGCCTGCAGAATCGGCATAACGGCGATCGATTCACTGATCATCGCATTCATGTCACTGAGTCTGGCCCTCATAATGGAGATGTACTTTTTGGAATATTTTAGATGAACCAGCATCACGATTGTAAATAACGGAATAAACAAAAGCGTAACCAGGGCCAACCTTATATCAAGTAAAAATAAAGCAATATAAATCCCGATAATGTTGATCATGCTGACCACAAACGTAGCCATAAAGCTCATAAACAAATCGCGGATCGCTTCCGTATCGTTAGCTATCCGGGATACGACCTGACCGATGGGCGTGTTGTCGAAATAGCGGATCGGAATCCGTTGAATATGCCGCATCAGATCCATTCGCATCCGTTGAATGATCCGTAGTGCAGTGGCTTGCAAAGTGTACCCCTGGATGTAATGCAGCACGCTTCCCAGGGCGAGAAGGCAGACAAACAACAGCAGCCAGCGAATCACCGGCACGATGTCATGCTGATAAAAGCTGCCGGCCTCCGCAGCAGTGAGCTTGCGCGCGGGAAACCGCTCGGATTCGCCGCCGGCCCCGGTCCATCTGACCTGCGCTCCCGCCGGACCGTCGCCATCCGTCTCCAGCGTCCAGGTTCCTTCGCCGCCCGGCACGTTACGAACCAGATATAGCCCGCGCTCAAGCTGTAGAATTATTGCTTCCCTCCACATCCCGTGTTCCAGATGTTCACTTTTCACCCAGTCTTCGCGAACATAGATGCGGCCGTCCAACTCGACCTGCACCATCGTGCTCCCGAGCGGAGCTTCCGAAACCTTCTCATACCAAGGAAGCTGGATGCTGCCAATATGACGGTCGATGATGGTTTTCGCTATAAAAGGTCCGGCAAGCTCCGCGCCTACTGCGCAGCAAAGTACGAGCAGAGCCGCGGCAATGCGGTATTTGAACAGCATCGCATAACCGAACAGCCTGCGAAACACGGGTGTTTGTTCCCTCTCATCCATATAAGCCCGCGCACTTCCTTCCTGTTCGCCTGTCAGACGCTAATTTGATGAATCGAGCAGCTTGGCCTCCAGCTGCTGCCGTTCAAATTGATTCCTGTACCATCCGCCCTGTTTCATCAACTGTTCATGCGTTCCTTCTTCGGCAATGCGTCCGTCCTCCAGCACAATGATCCGATCCGCATGCATGACCGTAGAAAGGCGATGCGCAGCAATCCATGTCGTTTTTCCGGTACGCTCCCTCCGAATCGCTTGAAGAATGGCGCTTTCCGTCCGAGCATCCACAGCCGACAACGCATCGTCCAAGATCAGGATATCCGGATCGGCAAGAAGGGCCCTTGCGATGCTAACACGCTGCTTCTGGCCTCCGGATAGCATAACCCCGTTTTCTCCCACGATGGTCTGAAGCCCGTGCGGCAGCAGCTCCGCATCCTTCGTGAATGAAGCCAGTTCAATCACCCGACGAATATCCCCCTCAGAAGCATAGGGGCGTCCCAGAGCAATATTATCCCTGACGGATTTGGAAAGCAGAAGATGCTCCTGCGGCACATAGCCGATCCATTCGCGCACGCGCTCCATGGCCAGTTCCTCCAAGGGGATCCCGGAAATCCGAATACTGCCCGGAGGCGCCGGGTAAAAGCGGAGCAGCTGCTTTAAAAGCGTGCTTTTGCCGCTGCCGGTCCGACCGACAATACCCAGCGTCTGCCCGCGGTCCACCCTTAAAGATACAGCGGTGAGGCTGTCATACGCAGCGCCGGGATAACGAAACGTAAGCCGGCAAAACTCAATCGACTCCGGACTCTCCAGCGGCTTGGGATGAACCGGATTCCGAACATCCGGCTGCTGTTCAAAGGTCCGGCTCAACCGGTCAACCGATGCGGTACCGCGCTGCAGAACATTAATGAATTCGCCAAACGCAATCATCGGCCAGATGAGCATCCCCAGGTATATATTGAAGGACACCAGCTGTCCCAAGGTAATTTCATTATGGAACACCAAATAAGCCCCATACCCGATGCCAATGACATAGCTCATGCCGACAATCAGCGTGACGGTCGGATGGAACATCGCGTGAATTACCGCAACACGCATATTTTTCTCCATCACGTCGCTGGTGATCCGGTCAAACGCACGCAAATCATACTGCTCCTGCACATAGGAACGTATGACGCGCATGCCTGAGATCGATTCGAGCGCCTGGTCGTTCATGCGTCCGAAAGCGGTCTGCGCGCTGGCAAAGCGCCTGCGCGTCTGCCTGCCAAGGATACTGATGACAAGCGTCAGCAGCGGCAGCGGAATGAGCGCCGCCAGCATGAGCTTCCAACTGATGAACGAAACCATGGTTACAATCACTACGGTCGTGCCGGCAATCGTGTTGACCAGTGTCATGACACCGTACCCCGCCGTCTGACCGATTGCCGGGATATCATTGGTGGCCAGCGCCATCAGTTCGCCCGTGCTGTTTCTATGGAAAAAGGAGGGCGACATCCGCGTTAAATGCTGAATCAACCGGGTGCGCAGCCGTTTCTCAAGAAGTATCGAATTGCCGAACAGGGTTGTAATCCACAAGTAAATCATGAGATAAATTAGCAAAGCCAGGCCGACCAGCAGGAGCACGCCTTGCCGCAGCTCCGCACCCGTCAGGGTCCCCGTCCGAATTTGGTCGATAATACCGCCAATCATGCGGGGCGGAATCATGTTCAGCACATTTACCGCAGTCATGATCATGATAGCCAGAGCATACCTGCTCCAGCGTTCGCGGAAAAACCAAGAAAGTCTGCTGGCAAAGGACAATGCGCCCACCTCCCGCAAAATGAAATCCGGTCGCTGTTCATCATGAAGCATACTTCTTTACCATACCATATTTTGGTTGAACGGCAATGGAAAATTTTCATGATAACGGGATTCTGCGGGCATACTAAGGTGCGAAACGAACACAAGGGAGGATTTTGGCAAACATGGCAGAAGACAAGAGGATGAATCCGGTATCCAGCGAGGAAGTCGAAACCGACGGGATTTACGAAAATGAATGGGGACGCGAAGAGACGCTTAAACGCGGGGACGAATTTCCGTATGATCCGGCCATGGGGCAAACGGAATGGGAACTGGTGAGCCTGCCGCTCGAAAGCCAGGAGGAAGAAGTGTACAAGGATACGACGTATAAAAGAAAACCGCGCTTGCACATTGATCGGCAAGATAAATAGCACGAAAACAAGAGCGCCCATTCCTTTTGCAGGAGCAGGCGCTCTTGGCGGTTTCAGGTACTTATTTTCTCCCGTAATCGGCTTTGATCTCGCCCCACGCCTTCGTGTTCCACTTTACGATTTTATTCGGGTAGCTGTTGTGCTTCAGCCACGCTTCCGCACGATCGACCAGCGTCCAGATTTCCTTGGTGGATGCGTCCCGCACCAATGTAGAGGCGACGGCTTTCTTCCGCACCCAGCTGATGGCGGTCATCGAATCGCTGTAGATGGTCATGGCGCTTCCTTGTTTCTTGAGGTAAGCCAGTCCGTGCACGATCGCAAGGAATTCCCCCATGTTATTCGTCCCCTTAGAGATCGGCGGATGCTGGAACAGCACTTCGCCTGTCCGCGTATAAACGCCTTTGTATTCGACAATACCGGGATTGCCGCTGCAGCCAACGTCCACGGAAAGGCTGTCCAGTTCGATCTCGGTCGGCAGCTCTCCCGCCGCCGCTTGTCCATCGGCGCTCTTGGCCGCCCCGCTCTTGGCCGCCCCGTTCGCTTGAGCCCGGGCTGCAGCGCCAAACGCTTTTTTCCATCCGGCCTCAAACGCCTTTTTTGCATCCGACTCGCTTTCATAAGCTTTAAACTTTGCCTGCGGATATCCGTTCGTTTGTGCCTGGCATTCGGCCCACGTCTTGTATATGCCGGGCCGGCGCCCTTCCCAAACCACATAAAACTTCGATTTCGCCACGCTGGGCCTCCTTTCTCCCGTCCAAACTCATCCCATCATACCTTCTCACTGCGGCTGCTCCTGCCGCCGCTTGAAAAATTCGATAAAATAAGCTCCGTATTTGAAAAATTTCGCTTCCCCGACACCCTTGATCTTCAGCATCGCCGCCGGGTTGGTAGGCTTCACCCCGCACATTTCGCGCAGCGTGCTGTCCGGGAACACAATATAAGGCGGAATCCCTTCCCGCTTTGCAATCTCCATACGCAGCTGCCGCAATTCGTCGAACAGCTCCGTCTCCACGTCCTTGACCGCCGGCGCCGCAGATTTTTTCCTCACCCGCTGCACAACCCGGTCCGCCCCCGCAAGTACGCCAGACGCTTTCGCCGTCAGCTTCAGCACCGGATACTTGCCCTCGGTCAGCTGCAGGTAGCCTTCTGCGATCAGCAGCTGGATCAGATCAATGATATCCTTCTCCGTCCGGCTTTTCATCAAGCCATACGTGCTCAGGCTATCGAATCCAAGCTCCAGCACCTTCTTGTTCCTCGATCCCTTCAGCACCGACGCGACCAGCGTCATGCCGAACCGTTCACGCATGCGCCGCACACAGGAAAAAATTTGCTGCGCCTCCAGCGTAATATCGGTCAGCTCCAGATCCGGGCTGACGCAGTTGCTGCATTGCCCGCAATCCTCCGCCGTGTCGCCGCCGAAATAGCGAACGATGTACCGCTGCAAACATTGCGGGGTATGGCAGTAGTCCGCCATCTGCTGAAGTTTGCGATATTCCTGGGACTGCCGCTCGGGATCGCCGACAGATTGCTCGATCAAAAACTTCTGGATATGAATATCCTGAGGGCTGAACAGCAGCAGACAATCGCTCGGCTCGCCGTCACGGCCCGCCCGACCGGCTTCCTGATAATAAGCCTCCATGTTTTTCGGCATGTTGAAGTGGATGACGTAGCGCACATTCGATTTGTCTATACCCATACCGAATGCGTTGCTGGCCACCATCACACGCACCTCGTCGTAAAGGAACTGCTCCTGGGCTTCCGCCCTCTCCTTGTCCGTCATACCGGCATGATATCTGCCTGCCGCCACGCCCTGACGGCGCAAAAATTCACACAGCTGGTCAACCTCCTTGCGCGTAGCTGCGTAGACAATGCCCGCTTCCTCGGCGTGTTCGCGGATATATCTCATCAGCACATCCCGCTTGTTCTCGCCCTTTACGACGGAGAACGACAAGTTTTCCCGCGCAAACCCGGTGACGAACACTTGCGGCTCCCGCAGCTTCAAGTGCCGGACGATATCCTCGCGAACCTGGTCGGTCGCCGTCGCCGTGAAAGCCCCAAGCAGCGGCCTCTCGGGCAAGTGCGCCACAAGCTGGTTAATCCGCATGTAGGTCGGCCGGAAATCGTGTCCCCACTGCGATACGCAGTGCGCTTCATCGACAGCCACCATCGGCACCACCAAGTTCGACAGCAGCTCAAGAAACCGTTCCGACTCCAGACGCTCCGGCGCTACGTAGAGCAGCTTGTATTCCCCCCGCTCGGCTTTACGTATGCGAAGCTCCACCTGCGCATAAGAAAGCGAGCTGTTGATGTACGCCGCCGGTACGCCAATGCTGTCCAGACCGTCCACCTGATCCTTCATCAAAGAGATCAGCGGCGATATAACGATCGTCGTTCCGCTCATGAGCATCGCCGGTATCTGATAGCAGATCGATTTTCCTCCACCTGTCGGCATGATGCCCAGCGTATCGTTTCCATTCAGGATGCTGGCAATCACTTTTTTCTGACCCTCGCGAAAATCGGGATACCCATAGTACTTGCGCAGCAGTTCCCGCGCTTCCTCCATAGTGGCGGAAAACACAGGCTCCTTTCTGTCATTCATCCCCAGCATAAGTAGTTATGCCTCCTTTTGCCAGCCGGCCCGCCTGGACACGATCGGCTTCCCGTCCCACAGTATTTCCGTAGCTGCCTTTCGCGCCTTCATCTCCGGCTCCTCCAACAGCAGAAAAAAGTTTTTGGTCGGCAGTTCTCCCAGTCCGTGCTTGGCCGACAGCTTGTCCAAAAACGGGCGCATATCCTCCAAATCCCCTGACATATTGCTGCCGCCGCTTTGTGCAAAAGCATACAACGCGCTGGCCACCGGCACCCTTTTGACCCGATAATGCTCCGCCGTCCGCAAATAAAAATCCCAATCCCAATAATGATACATCTCCGGATCGAATAAACCCAAACGGTCCTGCAGCGTTTTCCGATAGAGACAGCCGGACGAAAAGAAGGTCGAAAACCGGCGCATCCCGGCGGCATCATACTCATAGGCGAATACTAACCGGTTCGTCGGCCAGCGCACACCCGCTTCGTCCACCACGTAATCGAAAATTTCAACATCGGAATAAACCAAGTCGCTGTCTTCAAGCTCCTGGAGCATCCGTTCCACATGGCCCGGCAGCAGCAGGTCGTCGTCGTCGCACAGCATAATATACTCGCCGCGTACGAATTCGAGCCCTTTGTTGCGCGCATGCACATGCTTTTGATTGCTTTCCAAATGGACAATCGTAATATCCAGCTCCGGATACAGGTCTTTTACAAAATCAACCGATTCTCCGCAGTCATTGACAATAATAATCTGCAGCTGCCGGTATGTCTGCCGCCACAGCGACTCCATCAGCTCGCACAAAAAGTCCGGCCGGTTATAGGTCGGTATAATCACGGATATCAGCGGCTGCCGATCCATTTCCTGCTCGCCTCGCTCTCTCATTTCTTCCTACAGACACTATACCGAAAATTGAAGTCAAGGGAAACTCCAATATCAAAACATTGTTAAATATGCTTGTCGAAATGTTAAGTATACATTACAATATGTGATGTGAAATTAACAATGATATGAGGGATGACTCGAAAGGAAGAATGCTATGCTGCGAACCAGAGTCAAAGAGCTGCGGGCACGTTTCGATTGGTCCCAGGAGGATCTGGGGCGCAAGGTCGGGGCAACCCGTCAAACGATCGGTATGATCGAAAAGGGAGATTACGCCCCGTCTGTCGTGCTGGCGCTGAAAATTGCCGCCGCCTTTGGAATGCCCGTGGAAGAAGTGTTTTATTTGGAGGATAACGTGGTTAACGAACAGAAAGGGAGGGATCATCAATGAATGACACCGATGCTTTATTGGCGGGAGCTGCGCAAATGGCACAGAAAGTAATGAGTAAACCGCATTAGAAAGGATGATTAACTAAGGATGGATATGATGCAAAACGATTGGGGAGCGGCGTGGCAATATGTCGTCGTGTTTCTGATGGCCGCCGCACCATGGCTTGATGTATTTGTAGTCGTGCCGCTTGGGGTCGCCTGGGGCTTGAATCCGTTCGGAGTATCGATTGTCGCATTTGTCGGCAACTGGATCCCGCTTTTGCTGCTGGCCTTGTTTTTCCGTGAGTTTACGGCATGGAGAGCGCGCGTCAAAGCCCGTAAAGCATTAAAGCGGCAAATGGCCGCAGAAGCTTCGGGCGGCGGAAGCACTGCAATTGAAGAAGGCTCGGGCGAAGCCGCCTCGTCGGATCTGGCCGGCAGTCCGAAAAAGTACCGCCGCGCCAGACAAATATGGGAAAAATACGGGGTTCCCGGCCTCGCCTTGCTGGCCCCGGCTCTTGTCGGCACCGACATCGCCACCTTACTGGCGCTTTCTTTTGGCTCCTCGCGCCGCTGGGTGATGTCATGGATGACGGTCAGTCTGCTGGTGTGGACGGTACTCATGGCTGTCGGTTCCGTTTATGGTCTCGGCTTTATCGGTTGGTTTGATCAGTCTCGCGTATCTTAGGCTATATAATAGATTACTCCTGCCCTATGTTTATACGTCATACCTGTGTTACAATATAGAAATGCACCGCCTATTCTGAGTTGATCAAGGAGGTATTTGAAATGCCGCCACAAGAAAAGCAGCTCGAAGGCATGGTTACGACGGAAACGGCAGTGATGATGCAGGAAATACCCGCTTCAGACCGGAAGGGACTCTCCCCGACAAAGCGATCCCGCCGCAAAACGGCTGCTCCAGAAACGGAAGCGCCCAAGGCGGGCGAGACCAAGCCCGCCTTGGAGGTGAAAGAATCCGTCGCTAAGCTGCGCAAGCGCGCCAAATCGGCTGTTGCTAACGACGGCGAAGCGGAGCAAGAGCCAGGAATCGCCTCACCAGTCGTTATTACGGAGGACATTCCCGCTGCAAAACCGGCGGAATCGCCAATGGGGACCCGCAGCGCATTGCTTCAGGTGCTGGAAGGCACACTGAAGAAAAAGGAACGTAATGAAACCCACGAACAGTACCGCGTCTATATCCGCAAGGATCTGAAAAAACGATTGGACGCGCTCGCGGAGCATCGGAACAAGGGCTTCAAAACACTGCTTCTTAACTACGGTCTGGAAAAAACATTGGATGAACTGGAACTGGCCTTAAAGAACGATGAAGAATAATCTGCCTCATATGAAATAGCGGACTCGCCTCTGAGTCCGCTATTTCACGTTTAATCTTATTTAAATCGGCAGCAGCCGAACCGTCTCACGCTGCTTCAGCCGCTGCACCATCTCGTACCAGGCATCCGGCTTTTGAGGCAGGACGGCATAATATTTCTCCAGAAAACTGGATACCAGAGATGCCGGTACAGCCTCTATCTTTTCATCCGCGATCGGCATAAAACAAAGGTCGAGTCCGTGAACGGCTTCACCGTCATTGTGCCAGGAAGGGTGTATGTAGTCAAAATCCAGCTTCCGGTAACCGAGATGGGCAAGCACTTCGCGGCGCACGAACGGATTCATGGCTTTGACTCCTCCGAATTCCAGCCGGTCGGACAAATAAGGATTGTAAATTTCGGCGAACATCCCCAGAAGGGTTCCTCCGGATTCCGAAACCACTGCACGCAAATCCTCCATACGGCGGTTGGCCAAGAAAGGCCCGACGCCAAGCCCTTCCTTGCCGATGATGGTGAAATCCGTCATGGCCACTTGAAGATCCTTGTAATAGCGGTACTCCGTAGCGCCCACAACCTCTCCATCCTGAATGGCGACAAATACCCGGATACCGGGGTCGCGGAGCGGTTCTGCCCAAAGCTCATATTCGAGAACCTCTTCCGGCGGAAACACATTTTGCATCAGTTGATGCATTTGGCGGAAATAAGGATCTTCAATATCGGTTATTCGATAATATTGCATAGTGTCTACCTCCTGTTAGGAACGATCGCTTGCATAAGCGAGTTTTTTTAATTATAGCAAACCGGGCCGCTTCTCACCAATGGACATGAACGCTTTACGGCTTTTCCTTCATGAGCTTATTATCCATGCGCTTCGGAAAACGGCCAATGCCTCTTATCCCCAATCTCTCTTGACCCTGATCTTTGTTTCCGCTACGCTGATACCTGATGGATTCTGCAGAAGGGGTGTTGGCAGTTGTACAAAAAACAGCCTGAAAACCATAACGTTTCTAACAGGAACAGGGAGGATCATGAACGGCCGATCATTCCCTTGCCTAAAGAAACTTTGGAGGACCGGGATGTGATTGCCGTCGCGCAAGCGGAAATACAGCGGAGAGTGGATGATGCTTACGAGGAATTCGTCCGCAGCGGAGGTCTTGAGCGTTTGCCGGGAATAGGCAAGCCGCTTGAGGTCCCTACGGGAGATATTCTGTCGTCGATCTTGCGGCAAGCTAACGTTCAGCCTCCTTGGCTTGTGCTGCTCAAGGAAATTCGCGCTAATATGGAAGCCGTAATGGAGCTGATGAAGAAAAGCCCCGGCGATCCTGAGATTGATGCTCTGCTTGCTGACACGAACAAACAGATTGCAGAACTGAACCATCAAGCTCCCAGCTTGACCCTGCACCGTAAGAAGGTCACTCGCGCCAACCTTAGGGAACAGTATGAATGCTGGTACAGTCCATAAAAAGAATAAGCCCCGCCTCCGCGGCAGCTTGCCTGGAAAGCGGGAGCCTTAAGTAGATGGAACGGATTGCTTAGAAGCTTTCCCGGATAACCAAACTATCGAGCGGCAGTCGCTCTGTAGGACGCGCCGGGCTGGCGGCTTTACCGATCGGAATCATCATCACGGGCACATAACGCTCCGGAATGTTAAACTCCTGAATCAGAGCCGCCTGGTTGTACCCACCCATGGGTACACTGTCATAACCTTTGGCTTTGGCGGCCAGCATCAGCTGCATGGCAGCCAGTGAAGCGTTGCGGATCGCTTCATCCCGTGCGACAACCGGATTATTGGCATAAGCCCCTTCAATTTGCTTCACCATCATCTCACGAATGTCCTGAGAAGCCTTCTCATATACGACAGGAGCAGCCAGATTAGCCTGGAGATCCCCAAGCACTATGACGACAACAGAAGCGTCCGAAACTTGCTGCTGCCCGAAGGCGATCGGAAGCAATCGGTCTTTATTCGCTTGCTCGCTAATCACAAGAAAACGCCAATGCTGCAAGTTCCAAGAGGACGGAGCGCTCGCTGCCGCCTGAAAAATTTCATTCAGCTCAGCCTCCGGAATGACGAAGCCTCTTTCATATTTACGAACGGAATGACGGGAAAACATCACTTGCAGCGCATCCTGTTTTTGTTCCAGTTGACTCATGATTCTCCACTCCTGCTATTTTTTTATATTGTATATATTACAGCGGCTTACTTACTTTTGTAAAGCATATGCATTGAAGCCCTGCCCGTCCGAGTTTATTTTTTCCGCTCAAGATGCGGAGCATTCGGTTCTGAAATAAATGTTAAAAAAATGCCTCGAAACGGCCGCCTCGGAATTTCAAATTCGATGCCCTTTTGCCCGGTTATTCAATGAAGTTGATAATGAAGAATTTGTGAACGCTAAAAAAGCGCTTACAATTCAAGTTCTTTTGCAGTATAGTAGAGGTATCATGAACGAAGGGAATGATTCGCATGCTGATGCGTTCAACCGAGTTTTATGAAAGTTTGCCTTTGAAATGCTGCGATACTTGCGGAGAGACGCTGGAAGAAATGGCCGACTGTTACAGCTGTATATGCCCTTCATGCAAGGGTGTTACATTCTACCCGCTTAGCCCCGTCACAGGAACGACAAATGAATAATCCACACGCATTAAACATAATTTAACGCCCCTGAAACAGGGGCGTTGTTTGTGTTATGTGCCGGCTTGCGCCTCCCTGACAGCAAGCGTCTGCCGAGTTTCTCTGTTCAGCTGATCTGCGGGCTGGAGCTTCATGATCGCATCCCATGCCTGTTCCGCCGGCCGGTTGCTTCGAAACTGCCTGGCCTTGGCTCTCATGGCCGATAAAGCTGCGCGGTTTTCCACCAGCTCCAGAAGCTGATCCCGGAGCTTCCGTTCCTTTGAAGCGATAACGGCGATCCCCGCCTTCTCCAGAACGGACGCATTGTCCTCCTCTTGTCCGGGAATGGGCTTGTACAACAGCATCGGCAATCCCGCGGTAGCCGCTTCCGATGTCGTTAAGCCCCCGGGCTTGGTTACCAGCAAGTCGGCCGCTGCCATCCACTCATGAATATTATCGACAAAACCGGTAATCCGGATGTTCGGCGTCGGGTTCTTGTCCAGCTCCTTTTCCAGCCGAAAACGGGCCGCATCATTACTGCCGCAGATAAGGGTAAGCTGCACGTGCCGCCGCAAAACGGACGAACGAATCAATGCTCTGGTCTCCTCACTAAGCAAGCCGCAGCCGCCGCCCATAACCATGACCAGCGGAAGCTCCGGGTTTAACCCTAATCTCCGCTTCAAAGCCTCCCGGTCTGATTCTGAAGCCTCGGAAAAACACGAACGCACCGGAATGCCGGTCACACACAAGCTGGTTGCCGGGATGCCCCGCTGCCGCAAGGCTGCGGATACCGACTCTGAACCGACCAAATACAGGTCCGTGTGCGGATTCAGCCACAGGCTGTGATCGGTATGGTCCGTGATCACCGTAACCAGCGGCGTCCGTAGTCCGGTTCTTGACTTCAACAGCGATACGGCCGCTGCAGCCAAGGGAAAAGTACATATAATGACATCCGGCTGCTTTTCGTTCACCAATGCGGCCAGCCGCTGCAGCCCCATCCCCAGAAGGCATCGAAAAGGCAGCGACAGGCTTTGGCTCGCTCTCGTTTTCTTATATAAATATCCGTATACGCCCGGCGCCTTCTCCACTCCTTTGAGAAAGCCGTATCTTACAAACGGATGAAGGTTGGGATGAATCCGCCGCAAAAAATCGACCGTTTCCGCCTCCACCCAAGGTACAGTTCCCGCACTGCATGCTTCCGCCAAAGCGCGTGCGGCTTGACGATGGCCGTCCCCCAGATCTCCCGAAAGCACCAAAGCCCGGGCTCCCGTATTCCATTTGTTATTTACCGCCATGGTAAAGCCCCCCATATGAGGATTGGTTTTTTTCTCTGTCTATTTAGATCTAATAATAAACAAAAGTGATTGGAAATCCCTTATGTTGAGCTTAAAACTTTCTTAAAAATGGCAAGCGGCGGCCGCCCTCTATGGGGCTATAGCTTTAACCGCGTTTTGCATATCGTCATTTATTCGAGTCAGGTCAGGAAACGGGGCCTGTTCATCGCTCAGCCGGTACTTTTCCTTCAAGCGGAGAATACGGGCGACGCTTTGGTCAATCTGTTCCATTGTCAGTATACCATCACGAACCGCCTGCTGTACGGCATCATATACATGCTTGGCCTCGTCAAAACCGTGGCCTACGAGCAGCACGTCGCTTCCTGCGTCAACAGACCGTACGGCCGCCTGGCCGATATTGTATTGTTTAATAATCGCGCCCATCGTAAGATCATCGGTGATCACTACTCCTGTGAATCCGAGCTCCTTGCGCAGCAAATCCGTAACCACTGGCCTGGACAAGGAAGCCGGTGCCTCTTTGTCCAGCTTTGGCAGTAACATATGCCCTACCATGACTGCCTCGGCACCGCTGTGAACCGCCTCGGCAAAAGGCTTCAGCTCGAGCGCTCTCAGCCGGTCCATGTCATGATTCACCACCGGCAAGCCGATATGTGAATCTACCGTTGTATCCCCGTGGCCCGGAAAATGCTTTACAACCGGGATCACCTGACTTTTCTGCAAGCCCTTCATCACCTGAATCCCTATCGCAGCGACACGTTCGGGCCTGGAGTCATAAGACCTGTCCCCGATCACCGGGTTGTTCGGGTTGCTGTTTACGTCGAGCACCGGTGCGAAATTCATATTCATTCCGAGCGCGGTCAACCCCTTACCGAGCGTTTGTCCAATGTTTTGTGCCAGCTCCGGGTTGTCTGCTTTCCCGATCTTTTCCGCCGCGGGCACTTTCACAAGCTCCGGCGGCATCCTGGTTACACGACCGCCCTCTTCATCTACACTGAGCCAGAGCGGCGGTGCACCCGTTGCCGCATTGGCTGCTTTTAACGAATTGGTCAGCTCTATCAGTTGCCTGCTGTCCTTTATATTGTCCTTATAAAAAATAAATCCGCCCACATGGTACGTACCGATCATCGCTTTGGCTGTCTCGCTTATCTCGGAGCCGTCCAGTCCGACAATCATCATCTGTCCGATCTTCTCATCCTGCGTCATCCGTTCAATTCGTTCTTGAACCGGATCCTTGGTCGGCCGCTCTGTCTCACGCTCCTTCTCGGCAGACGGCTCGCTCTGCTGGTTGGAGGATATACAGCCTGTTATCGTCAAGAGCAGCATGACGCACCATACCGCAAGGACGAACACCCTGAAGCGGTTAGTTCCTGAATAGCGCACAGTCCTTCATCGCCTCTCTTTGCCCAGATGAACCCCATAACGTTATCATTACCCGAAAATAGAGGGAGGTAAACCATGTTCGGGATGTTCCATGGGTTTGCTATTTATTGACAGTCTGCGAAACCGCGGCGCGAGAACCGACGTCCCAGGCAACAAAAAAGGCCGCATCCTTCTGGGTGCGCTCCTTTTTTCATTGCCCGCACAACCTCTTCGCAACCGGAAAGAATCAGACGGCATAAATCCCTGTTCGGCAACCGATACGTGCGATAATGCATTCCGTATCGTCTATTGACGACACCATCGATATCTCCTCCTTGGGATCCCGGAAGGACGCCGCTTGCTGCAAATAGAAAAAATTCGGGTATGTCGCCTCATCCAGCAAGTAGGCCGACACTGTGCTTCCCGGCTTCCGATACCGATTCAATCTGGAGATGATTCCCTCCGCATTCATAATACCGATTCCGTGGCCAAAATAGAGGTCGCCGTTTAGCTTAACGGCGTTCTCCCCCTGCCAATGGATCATTTCCAGATCCACATCAGGGTTTTTGAAATACACGATATCCCCCGGAAATGCCAGCCGTTTTCCATACACCGTAATCAGCCGGAGATCACTGTCATGATGCCAAGAGTACAAATATAAATTGGCAAACAGCCGATCGAAAGCAGCGGTACCGATCGTTTCAAGCACTGCTTTATATAAAACGATGATTACCGCCGTTGCGCACTCAAAACCGTACAAATGACCGTTTACATAAATATCCCTTATCGCATCAGCAGGCCTCACAAACGGTCTTTGCTGAAATGCTCCGTTCTCGGTACGAATCCAATACGCTTCATTGCAAAATGATTTTTTGAACGATCTGAAAACGGCACCGCTCCTCTGCATAGCGACGGAAGAATCAACGATGGCCTCTCTCAGCTTAAGCTCGAAGCGCAGCGATTCCATGGATTCGTAATGGAACGGCGTCCCGCTCCTAATCTTTTGCTCCGCGATCTCCCGCTCCAGTGGAGTCATTCCATACAAGTCGACGGGGACGCTCCCCCCTGCTATGATAATCACGCCCGTTCCCCCTTTGGCCCTGTCTCGCGATTAGATCGCTCGATCCATTATATGCCTTGGAGGCCCTATGGCAGACCGACGAATCAGTCCATCTCGTATATCGAACCGGATTTGCTGGCGAACAGCTCGGCATACACCTTCTCGGCGTAAGCATCCGTCATCCCGGAGATGTAGTCGGCCACAAAACGCGGCCAAGACCACTGAGCCTTATGCTGCTCGTAACTGGCCACCCAATCGGCCGGGATGATGAGCCGACCGTGATCGGGTACCTTAAAGCTGTCCCACAGGCGCCGGATCATGATCTCGCTGCGCTTCTGCAGCCGCTGTACGCGAAAATCCTTAATCAATGTAACCCAGGCCAGCTTCTTCAAGATCTCCATCGTCCGCAGCAGCTCCAGATCCTGCTGTCCGTCCCGTACGAACGTGACCCGCTTCCAGCCCTTCTTAGGATCATCAATAATGCCGACGCGGCCCGCAAACGTGCTGACCCAGCGGGCTTTTATCTCTCTGCGGGTTCTGGAAGCTTCCTTACCGCATTCCGCATAAATCGTTTCCCACTGCTCCAGATAAGTATCCAGCACACGTCTGACCATCGCACCGATATCCACCTGCTCCCAACCGACCTCCAGATTGCCTTGGTCGTTGACGATCTCCTGAATGAGATGCTCCACAAGTCTGTCATCCTCAAAGAAGGTCCGATTCATCTGGATCTTCCCTGCACGAATGCCATCCTCAATGTCATGGGTGGAATACGCAATATCGTCGGACAAGTCCATAAGCTGGGCCTCTAAAGTCGAGCAGCCCTCGGGCATTTTCCACCGGTCCCGAAGTTCGGCGATTCTCCCGTCCCATTCCATCGAATATACGCCCTTATGCCGACCGGGGTCTTCCAAACGAAAAGGATATTTATTAATGGCCAGCAGTACGGCGGCGGTTAAATCAAGTCCGCTGTCGCTGCCCGCCCGCTTTTCAAGAAACATGAGGATACGGAAATTTTGCGCATTTCCTTCATATTCCAGACCGTATTCTTCATTGAGCAGCTGATTCAGCACTTCTTCGCCCTTGTGGCCGAACGGCGGATGCCCCAGATCATGCGCAAGCGAGGCGCATTCCACTACCGCCGGGTCCAGCATCAGCCCCGGATGTTCTTTACGGGCCAGAAAAGGGTACTGCTTGCCCATTCGGCGAGCTGTCTCACGGGCAATTTGCGATACTTCCAGAGAATGCGTGAGCCGCGTCCGATAGTAATCGCCCGAGCCCGCTCCGAACACCTGCGATTTGCCCTGCAATCGGCGAAAGGCCGGAGATTGTATTAACCTGGCATAATCCCGTTCATACTCGTCCCGTTCCTCGCTGAAAGTGCCGTGCGCCGGTTCGTCCAATCGAAGCTTTCGCAGATCCATATCCCTTCCTCCTCCTGATGTAATTTACTATGATCCGTTTCAACATCAGAAATGTGTCATCTTCAGGAAATTGTAGCATATTTGTTTTTCCAAAGAAAAGGTACAGGTGATCGCATAAAACACTCATCTCCGAGGTTCCCGGCCTCATAAGCGGCCGCAAAGAAACGCCGCTCATTGAGCGGCGTCGACTTCCTCTTCACTTGCAATATTCACATGGTCAAAGCCGTCAGGCTGTTCATCGCTGCGGGTAAACCCATTGGAATCCAAGTACTTGGCAAGATACTGCCCGCCGAACATTTCGTCATACTGCAGCTCGCGGTACTTCTCTACATCGCTTGCTACGGAAGACGGAGGCGAATTGTACAAAACTTGACCGGAATCGACCACCAAGCCGCGCAGCAGCCCCGGCACCTTCCGGGAAAGCTCGAAATTGTAAGCCCAGGCCGCCGGCTTCTCCATCTGCAGCCGGTCAAGGACATAAGCGTTCAAGAACGAATTGCTCAGAATCGGCACATGCTCCTTAGGCAGGTCCATATTGGACCACATCACAAACGGCACACTGTGAATCCGTTTCTGTTCTTCAAGCGACCACTGGTCGGACCTTCCCGTAGACACAAATCCGCTTTGAACATACACATCATAATCATAACCCAGCATCGGCAGATGGTCCCCGTAGAAGACGATGACCGTCGGCTCATCCGACTTCTCGAAATGATCGATCAGCATCTTCAGGCTGTGGTCCGCATTGTACACTCCCTGCGCGTACGTTTGAAGCGTGTTTCGCGCTTCTTCGGTCAGATTCCCTTCAACTTTAATGTCGGTCTCTCCGTAACGGTTATCATTGTAGGGCCCGTGATTCTCCATCGTTACGGCGTATATAAACGTCGGATTGTCGTTTGCTTCCACCTCGTCGATTATACTGCGCGACACTTCATCGTCGGAGATGAAGGCACCCCGATATTCCGGATTGTCAAAATCTTCTTTGCTTTTGAAATCATCGAAGCCCATATACTGATATACTTCTTCCCTATTCCAAAACCAGCCATCATAGGAATGAATCGCCACGCTCCGGTAGCCCTGGTTTTTAAAATAGCTGGCCAGGCTCGGAATCGGTTTTCTGATATACTGCTGGTATGGTATGGACCCCGCAGGCAGGTTGCTCATCGATTGCCCGGTCAGCACCTCAAACTCCACGTTGCTGGTGCCTCCTCCGAATTGGGGAGACAAGAGGTACCCCGACGTCGTTTTCTTCTGCAGACGGTGAACCGTCGGGAGGGGGTCTTTATTGAATTTAACTCCCGGAAGCAGCGTCGGATCCCAAAACGCTTCATTCATAATGAAGATCACGTTCGGCTTTTTGTCATTCGATACGGAGGCCTTCGACGCGCCGACCAACTCATTTAAGCCTTCCGCCATATTGGCAATGGAGAGCTCGCTGTAGCCGGACGGTTTGGGAACGATCGAATTTTTCACATTCATGGTAAAAGCCAACGAAATCCCGTTTTCCCCGTAATTCTGCTGCTGGTTCCAAACGATTTCATTAACGCCCGCCTGAGCCATGACCTTCTCCGCCCAAGGCGCCCTCACACCGAAGGAATACAGCGCGAGAACAGCCATCAGGCCCAGTGTCATGCGAACCCACAGCTTCATCGGCCATCGCGGCAGCCAGATCCTGAGCAGGAAAATACCGGCCGAAATCCCGAAGACGAGGACCAAGCGAACCAATGCCTCTTTACTGGTGACCAGGGGAATAATATTCATGCTCTCTTTTTTCAGGAAAATGTCCCACGGAAAAAATGGTTCCCCGATCAGCTTCTGCTTAAAAAAACTGATGAGTGACATCAGCATCAGCAGCAGGGTGCTGAATCCCATGGCAAAAAAGAGCGATCCGATCAAACAATAGATTAGTAAAAACACGAAAAAGGCAAGCAAAGCATTCACAGCAAAAAGCTTCGGATTGGCGGTGAGCCAATCCCAGGTTTCCTGCACATTACCCCTCTGTATCAGTTCCATCCCAAACACAAGCAGAAATGGAACAATAAGCAATGACACTAGGATCACTTTGTTTTGGATCGCGCGGGCTTGCGCTAATCGTGATGACTTTGGCTGTCCTCTGGATGCCAAGGGACGCATCGTTTCTCACTCTCCTATCAGCCCGCTTCTTTATACAGCGGAAATCAATATTAAGATATTGTAAAGAACAAACATTAAATTAACATGAAAAAAACATGAAAGTCTTAAAATAGCGCTTTAGTCGCAGAAAAAACCTTAAAAACGACAAAAAAAGACTTAGGAGATCGCCAACATTTCTCCTTACTCCGAGTTACGGGCGAAACCTTCCGGATTCTTCTTCGTAGTACCCACCAAACCAAGGGAGGGATCCGGTATGTTCAAAAATTTGCTGAGAAAAATGGTTTATTCGTTTCGCAAGCCTAAACACGGCGGCTACCGCTATGGTAACAGCTCGGACAAATACCGTCATTCGCGCAAGTATTCCTCTTCGCCGTCCCGATCCGGCTACGGTCATTCCCCATACGGGCATAAATACTACAAAAATAAAAACCGCTCCAGTTCATAACGTCCGGAGCGCTTGCTTCAAGTCCCGTATAAGCGATGACGCATCTTCATACGGCGGTTCGATTTGCAGCAGCCGCCGTACTATTTTTCTGGTATGTGACGTAAGGGAGAGCTCCTCCTGCCAGTCTTTCTCTAACTGGCCGGGCCGCTCTTCATAAGACGAATACAGCATAAAAAGCAGGAAATGGCCGACGGCGTACAAGTCGCTCTTTACCTCCGGCGTTCTCCGTATTCCCGATTGTTCATTCATGTCCGTGTCCGATCCGTCCACATCCCCAATGCGTCTCGCCAAACCAAAATCGATCAAAACGGGCTCGCCGTTTCTGATCATCACATTCGGTATCCGGATATCCAGATGAACATAGCCTTGAGCATGGACAAACCGGACAATACTCATCAAACGAACGATCCACTCCAGACTTTCCCTTTCGGAAAATCCGCGATTTTGTTCAAAGAGAAGGTCCTCCACCGTATGACCCTCCACCCAATCGACAGCCATACATAAGTGCTTGTTGTGCCAAAACGACCCGCGGCACCCCGGAATGTTCGGATGACGGAGCCGTTCCAGTATGGCCATCTCCCGTTCGAGCAGATGCCTGCTCCGCTTTCCTTTACTAGGCTTGGCTTGCTTTACGACAACCTTGTCGCCCCTGACCGTATCCTGGCACAAATAAGTCAAGCCATAGCTTCCTTCTCCGAGAAATTCAATGATTTCGTACCTGTCCGCCAACAGCAGGCCTTCCTTCCACGGATAATCGATCCAAGCCTGGTATACCTGCTTGATGTAGCCCAGTCCCAGCATGGTGCGCTCCTTTCACGATTCCGGATGGGAATGTTCGGAATTCACGTCTTCTTCAGCCGCGGCTTTGCAGACGTAACAGTTGGAGCTAATTATAGCAGAATCTTCGAAGATTGGCTTGGAGGGGGTCTTTCACCGCTCTATACATCCGGCTGGCCGTCCATGTACAATGGATGGGAGATATCATGGAAACAAGGAGGAGCCATGGCCTCTAGAGAGATGCTGTACATAGGTTTGTTTCTTATAGGTTGGGCGTTTCTCGCGGCGGTCTTCGCTTTTGCCGATCTTGAGATTTCCCGGTCGCTTGCCGATCCGCGATCAGGCTGGGCTTATTTTTTCGAGGCGTTCGGCGAACACCCGGCACTGCTCATTCTATTTGCAGGGACGAATTTTTTATGCCGTACAGCGCGAACGTATTCTCCCGCGGTCCGGTTCGCAGTAACCGCCATCAGCGGGGCGGCCGCCATCCTGACAGGCTGTGTAATCGCTTATTTAACGGCTCATCGGTGGATGAACATAGAGCTTACCTTTCTCTCATCCTTGATGATCCTGCTCATTGCCGGCCTGGCGATGGCCGCCGTTCAACTGCTGCTCCATCGCATCCCGCAGCAAAAGCTGCTGGAGCATCGGAAAGCCGTCTGGATCACCCTTGCGCTCATCATCGGCGAGCTGCTGCTTGTCCATACGCTTAAGCTGTCTTGGGGAAGAATCCGGTTCCGGGATTTACTGCCCGATTATTCGAACTTCATGGCATGGTATGCTCCGCAAGGCGCCGAGGGACACCGGTCGTTTCCATCGGGGCATGCGGCTAATGGATGGGTGCCGTTATCCCTCATGTTCTTCGTCCCGCTGCACCGGAAGTTTTGGCGAACCGCGGCTCTGACCGTCGCTCTTGGATGGGGTTTCCTAACCGCCTACAGCCGGATCGTGATCGGGGCTCATTACGCTTCCGACGTTCTCTTTGGAAGCTGCTTAACCCTCAGCTTGTTTTATATTTTGTACCGGCGATCGTTCTCCCCGCTAAAGCACGACAAGCCGGCATGAGGCTCCCTGTGCCCGGACATGCTATGCATCGCATACGGCGATGACAAGTGAACGGCTCCGCTGACCGTTTGCAGCTTTACGCCGCGGCTTGCCGATGACGCCCACCAGGGACGGCAATCTTGTCTTGATATGTCGATGGGATTATAATCGTAACGAGCATGGCCTCCTCGTCAGTAGGATTCGGTGGCCCGTGCTTCAGTGATGGACAACATCTGGAAGAACATTGCTTGGAGGGGTTTCTGTGTCCTTTGGCGCTCGAGTATTAAAAACGGGTATCGCCGTTACCCTGTCTTTATTTCTTAGCGGTTTATTTGACATTACGCCACCGGTGATTGCTGCGGTAGCGGCTATTTTTGCCATGCAGCCCTCCATCTACCGGTCATGGCGTCATTTATTGGAGCAGCTTCAAACCAATACGCTCGGGGCGGCGCTCGCCCTGCTGGCAGGCATGTTCTTCTCCAGCGAACCGATTGCCATCGGACTTGTCTGCATTGCGGTCATCATGATTTGCTTAAAAATGAAAATGGAAGAAAGCATCGGGCTGACACTGGTTACCGTCGTTGCAGTCATGGAGGCTTCGGGACATTGGGACTTCGCGCTCAACCGGTTCCTGCTCATTTTAATTGGGATCGGCTCGGCGTCTCTGATCAATATCATCTTTTTCCCTCCCAAACCCAGAGAACAGTTCCTGAATCAAATGCAATCCGTATTTTCGAAAATGTCGCTTCTTTTAAGAACCGCGATCTCCGATGAAATCAAGGAGAATGTGTTCCGCGATGAGAAACAAGAGCTGGAAAAAGCCATGAAATCGCTGTCGGACAAGTACCAGCTTTTTGAGGAAGAACTGAAGAAGCTGCGGCGCGCAAAATACAGCCAAACACGCAATCTGGTCATTTACAAGCAGATGCTGTATACTCTGCATAAAGGGATGGAAGTTTTGGATGCGGTGGAAGAGCACTATTTCCCCGCTGCCCGGACGCCGGAGACCGATCAAGCCTTCGACCAGCACCTGGAACGTTTGATTAAATATCATGAGCACGTACTGCTGAAATTCGACGATAAATTGAAGCCCGAGAGTCTCGACGGCTCCCGGTTCGAAGAGGAAAACGACCGGTTCATGAACACGCTGTTGGAACGCGGCTCGGAGTATCGGGAAGGCAAGCTCCGATTGTCCGTTGTAGCGGGAGCCATGTACGATTACGGTTATCAGACGGGCAGGCTGGATAAGCTGCTGGAACAGTATAACCGGAGCAGCGACGATAAAGAACCGCTGGAGACGCTGACCTCCTGGATCAAGAAGTAGCTCTTTAGGCTTTTTGCTTCAGCGTTTACAATAAGACACGCCGGTCCGGCTTTCTTTCCATTTTTCGCATATAAAATGACTTTATATCTCATATTATAAATAAAGGCAACGGGGGACCGGGGACTATCCAGTAACTTCACATATGAAATCTCTGCACCGAACTCCCTCATTAAGAACTGTCCTGCAGGGCAGTTCTTTTCTGTTCAACTCTATGACGCTAAGGAGGAACCATCATGTATTTTTCCAAACGGGACATTGAGCCTCTGCAACAGGAGGAAACTGCGGTTTGGGCGTGCAGCAAAGAAGAGTGCAGTTGTTGGATGAGAGACGATTTCTCCTTTGAGGAGGAGCCTTCCTGCCCGATTTGCTCTTCCTTTATGATTCGCGGCACCAGGATGCTTCCGGTCCTCGTCAACATCTATAAAAGGTAAGAAAAAAGAACAGCTTTCCGGGACAATCGGAAGCTGTTCTTTTTGGTCCCGCGCCATTTTCCTACCCTTTTTCCAGCCGTTTCATGAAATCTTCTGCGGCGCTGTAGCCCTGCTGGCGAAGATACCAGTTATTGGCCGCCGCCTCCACCAGTCCCGCGACATCTCTTCCCGGCTGAAGCTGAATTTCGATATGCGGAATTCGAATGTCCATATACTCGGTGTACTTCGGCTCCAGCTCCAGTTCATTATTCAACGCATGCTCTTGCCACTTCGTCAATTCGATATCAAGTACAATGCGTGTCTCATCCTGGAACGCTTTTCTTCCGTAAAGACGGGAAACATTGATCAACCCGATACTGCGAAGGGCCAGAAGCTCCCGCGTTTTCCCGTCATGGGTGCCAAGGATCGTCTCCGGGCCGATTTTTTTCAAAACGACGATATCATCGGCTACCAGCCGGTGCCCGCGCCGAATCAGCGTATGAGCGGTTTCGCTTTTACCGACGCCGGATTTGCCGCGAAGCAATATACCGATTCCGGACACATTGACACAAACGCCATGGACGGCAATTTGCGGCGCCAGCGCTTTCGCCAGGTACGCATCCACCAGTTCAAGAAACCGGAATGTAGGCTCGTGCGTGCGAAGCAGCGGAATCCCCTCTTCTTCGCAATATTTCAGCAAATACTTCAGCCCTTCCTGATTTCGGGTCACTACAAAACAAGGCGGGTGATACTTCACGATGTTCCCGATGCGATGATTTCGTTCCTCTTCACTCAGCGTATGTAAATAATTGATTTCTTTTCTGCCCAACACTTGTACATGAGCATGAGAAAAGAAATCAAAATATCCGACAAATTCAAGCCCCGGGCGATATGCCCTCGGTTTGGGTATCGTTCGATGCATATGCGATTCCCCGACCAGCACTTCTAATGAGAAGCGGTCCACTAAATCTTTTACTGTGACAGACTTCATTTTTTAAATCTTCCTCTCGCACCTTCTTCAATCTTCTACAGGTCAACAGATGAACTCTTTTTTGTGTATGACCATGCCATATTAATTCTACACAACGCCCTGTTTCCCTTTTGCAGATACCGATATAGAAGTGACGAATCGGGTAAAAATGACTTGGATTAAATGACAGGAAATGGGTTACGGAACGCACTTTACAAGGTTTTGAAATGAATCTCTTATTGTATTCATTATTATCCATTTAAACATTTATGATCCTAAAAGATCTAACCGCAAAAAAAGCAGTCATCACAAAGGCGTCCTCCGTCTTCTGCGATTACCGCTTTCCATGGTTGAATGTATAATTAAGCACCCTTACAAGAGGATATCTTAACCAGTGTTCTGCCTTGGGCCTGGCCTTTGAGAATACTTTGAACGACGCCGGGAATTTGCTCCAAAGCGATTTCCGTGTACATGCTGTTCAACATAGCGGGCTTTAATTCCGAAGTCAACCGGTTCCAGATGCGGACCCGTTTTTCCATAGAAGCCATGACGGAATCGATTCCTATCAGCCGTATTCCGCGGAGAATAAAGGGAAATACGGTCGTTGCCAGCTCTGCGCCTCCCGTTAAACCGCTAATGGCTACCGTCCCGCCATATCGCGTGCTGCTTAAAATATACGACAGCGATTTCCCGCCGACACAATCGACGGCGCCGGCCCAGAGCTGTTTGTCCAACGCCCGGACTTTTTCAGGAACCAGTTCGTCCCGCGAGATGACCCGCGCGGCTCCCAATTTCATCAAATGCTCCTTCTGTTCTGCTTTCCCTGTGCTCGCCACGACTTCGTACCCCAGTTTGGCAAGCATAGCTACAGCCATACTCCCTACACCGCCTGTGGCTCCTGTCACCAGAATCGGACCTTGGTCAGCGTTCACGCCGCCATCTTGTAATTCCTGCACCGATAAAGCGGCCGTGAAGCCCGCGGTGCCGAATATCATCGCTTCTTTCATGGAAAGTCCCTCCGGCAATTTTACCGCCCATTGGGACGATACCCTGGCATATTCGCTAAAACCGCCATAATGGCTCACACCCAGCTCATATCCCGTAATCAGCACTTCGTCTCCCTCATGAAACCGACCATCTGTGCTTGACTTCACGATCCCTGCAAGATCGATACCGGGAATAAATGGATATGTTTTGACAACGTTTCCATTTGCGATGCAGGCCAATGCGTCCTTATAGTTGACACTGGAGTAGACGACTTGGATCAGCAGCTCGCCTGACGGCAAATCTTCTATCGTCATCTCCCGGATGCCGCTTGTTACATCGTTTCCCGATTGCTCCACAACCAATGCTTTGAACGCTTTGATAAGAATCACTCCTTAGACGACGGATGTTCCTTTATTATAAATCCTACGGCCCGCAAAGAAAAACTAAACTTTCAACCCGGCGAGGACGGCTAATGGCGTTTAAGACAGAACCCATCCGGAAAAGAGCTCATGTCCCTTTCTTCGCCGTGGCTTTCATTAGACGGATATGCAAAAAGCCGGCCTGACGGGGCCGGCTAATCCATTTATTTGGCTTGAGCCAAATCCTGTATTCCCGTGTTCGCTTTGACTAATATCTCGTCATACTTCACATCATCCTGCTTCGAGGACAGGAAGGTTCCGAGGAAAGCCCCCAGGAAGCCGAGCGGAATGGAAATGATCCCCGGGTTCGTAAGGGAGATGAGCGGGGTACCGACGAAGATCGCTTTCCCTGCTACCGGATCCCAAACGTTAGGACTGACCGCTACAAGAATGAGCGCGCTGAGAACGCCGACAATCATACCTGTAATTGCTCCTGCCGTATTAAACCTTTTCCAGAATACGGTGAACAAAAGAACAGGCAGGTTCGCGCTGGCGGCTACGGCAAAAGCCAGGGCTACAAGAAACGCAACATTCAGCTTCTGCGCAAACAGAGCAAGGATGATCGAGATGATCGCTACACCGACGGAAGCCAGTTTCGCCGCTTTAATCTGCTCTTTTTCATGAGCCTTCCCTCGCCGAATAATATGGGTATAGAAATCGTGGGCGAAGGCGGAAGCGGCGGAAAGCACAAGACCCGCAACAACAGCCAGAATGGTGGCAAAGGCTACAGCCGATACAAAGGCGAACAGGAATTCTCCGCCAAGGACTCTGGCAAGGAGAGGCGCAGCCATATTGCCAGCGGCGTTAGCGCTTACAATGGCATCATGGCCTACGAATGCCGCTGCACCGAAGCCGAGGAACACCGTCATGACGTAGAACAAGCCGATGATCCAAGTGGCTACAACGACCGATTTACGTGCCGTGGGGGCGTCTTTTACCGTGAAGAATCGGATCAGAATGTGCGGTAATCCGGCTGTGCCAAGAACAAGAGCAAGGTTAAGGGAAATCGTATCGAGTCCGTTCGAAAATTTGTTGCCAGGATTCAAGAACGCTTCCTTCAGCGGAGTTACAGACCGCATCTGCTCAAACATATGCCCGACGCTGAAATCGAATTTGGCAAAAACAATGAGCGAAATAATAAACGTACCGGCGATCAGCAGCACACATTTAATAATTTGCACCCAACTTGTCGCCGTCATGCCGCCGAAAACAACATACACGGTCATGAGAACGCCGACGATGAGCACGGAGGTCGTGTAATCAAGACTTGGGATAAGAAGGGCAATGAGTCCCCCGGCGCCAACCAGTTGGGCGATCATGTAGAAGATCGAAATCACGATCGAATTGATTGCCGCCACGCCGCGAATCTTCTTATGATCAAAACGGGCGGCGATCATATCCGCCATAGTATATTTGCCTAAATTTCGAAGCGGTTCCGCTACGAGATACAATACGACAAGATAGGCGACAAGGAACCCGATGCTGTAGAAAAATCCGTCAAAGCCGAACAATGCGACCATTCCTGCGATACCCAAAAACGATGCCGCCGACATATAGTCGCCCGCAATGGCCAGCCCGTTCTGCCAACCGGTCAATCCTCCGCCGGCGGTATAAAATTCGCTGGTCGTTTTTGTTTTTTTGGAAGCGTAATAGGTAATGACGAGGGTACCGAGCACGATCACAAGAAAAAGAAGGAAGGCCGTATTCATGGATTATCCCGCCTTTCTTTGTTCAGCATGCATTTGATCTTTGATTTCTTCGCAAATCGCGTCGAATGTTACGGATTTCTTGGAATACAGGGAACACAGAACCCATGTCATAATAAATTGAGCGAAAGCAAAGACCCACGCCCAAGTAATCGAGCCGACGGCAGGTGTATTCAACACATTGGAGAAAGCAGTAAGAAACGGAAGGGTAAAATAAAATGCACAAAAGAAGAGCGTCATCGGAATAATAAATCGTTTTTTCTTATCCATCAGCTTGCGGAAAAGCTCAGAATGGGCAATATCGCTGTAAGTCAACTGGTTCTTTTTCATACGCGAATCCCTCCATAATATGGGCTTCACCTGATGCATACAGGCACAGCCGGCTTAAAATGTAAGCGCTTTTATAATTATTATAGCGTCTCTTTTTTAATGCAGTTCGGTTTCGGTATGAAACGTCGAAATTCGTTCCTTAATTGCAGAAAAACAGTCCTCAACGGACTGTTCATTAGGATGATGCTTATTGCCCCTGCAAAAGCCGAATCAAATCTTTTGCCGCAATCCGGGAAACCGGCAGCTTCGTCCGTTTGGCATCCTTGAGAATGGCATTGTACGCACCGTTAAACCAAGGCTCGATCTCTTGAATATAATCCAGATTCACCAGATAGCTCCGGTGAGGCCGGAAGAACGTGGCGCCAAGCCTTTCCTCAAGCTCCTGCAGCGTCTGCTTCGTTGCATAGGAACGACCGTCGGCCATATGGATATGAGTTACCTTCTCCTCCTTGACCGCGTAGAGAAAAAGCTCCGCCTCGAGCACAACCATCCGGTCACCGTCATCGATCAAAAGCTTGTTTCTTTTGAAAGCGGGGGCTGTCGGCGCTTCCGTCTGCTTATGGGCTTCCGAACCGCCTCCGGCTTCCGTCTTTCTCGCGCGGATGCGATCCAACGTCCGCCTAAACCGCTCTTCATCATAGGGCTTGAGCAGATAATCCACCGCCTCGAGTTGAAACGCTTCCAACGCATACTGATCATAAGCCGTCGTGAAGACAATAAACGGCCGGGGATCCAGCTCATGCAGACGATAAGCCGCCTGAATGCCATTCATCTCAGGCATCTCGATGTCCAGAAAAACGGCGTCCGGTTTATGCTTTTGCGCAATCTCCAAGGCCTCAGCACCGCTTGCGGCCGATGGGAGCACTACGATGTCCGGCTCCTTCGACAGCAAATAGACGAGCTCTTCTCTTGCCAGCCGTTCATCTTCGGCGACCATGACACGAAGTTTCATTTGGGTGTCCCCCTTCATTCCCCATTCGTATAAGGTATGGCTAACGTTACTCGCGCCCCGCCCTCCGCCCGGTTCTCGAACGAAAGCGCAGAGTCGGGACCGAGCAAGCTGATTAAACGCTGATTTACATTGTGCACGCCAAGACCGGTGCTCCCGCTCCCGCTCATCGGAGTCGTGCCCAGCTTATCCAGAAAATCCTCCCGAATCCCCGATCCGTTGTCCTCGACAACAATCCGTACGATCTTGTCTTTGCGTTCCATGGCGATTCGCACCCAGCCGCCGTTCGTTCTCTTCTTCAGCCCGTGCTGGATGCTGTTTTCCACGAGCGGCTGCAGCGTCGACGGCGGAATCGGCACCATTTCCAGCCCCCGTTCCACTTTCCACTCCACTTTGAGCTGATCGGCGAACCGAACCCGAATGATCTCCAAATAAGCATTCACATGCTCCACTTCCTGATAAAGGGGAATGAGCAGCGATTGGGTGATCTTCAGGCTCATGCGCATGAATTGGCCCAACTGCACCGTCACATGGCGCGCCTGATCCGGATCGATCCGGATCAACGTCACGATGGAATTCAACGTGTTGAACAGAAAATGCGGATTGATCTGCGCCTGCAAAGCTTTGAGCTCGGCATCCTTCATCAGCGCTTCCAGCTTCTCCGCCAACGCGATCGTCAGTTGACTGGAGATCAGCTTGCTGAAGCCGTACGCAAACTCCACCTCCACTTTCCGAATCTGTTTCGGGCTGCGGAAATAAATCTTGGTCAATCCCGCCGTCCGGCCCGATTGGTTGAACGGTACGATCAGAGCCGCGCCCAAAGCTTCATGATGAGGCTGAATTTGATCGCGGTGCATGGCGATTTGAATTTTGCCGGTTCGGATCGCCTGTTTGGACAATTCCGTTAACAAGGGTTCCCCGGGAACGTGCCGGGAGGTGCCGACACCCACATGAGCAAGGATCCGCTGCGTATCCGTCACGGCAACCGCATCGGCTTGCAATTCACGCATCAGTATGGATGCGGTAGCCTCTGCTGTCGTGTAGGTCAATCCTTCCTTCAGATGGGGAAGCACCATTTCCGCAATCGTTAATGCCCGCTGCGTCTCATGCGCGGCCGCACGTTCTTCCTCTTTGAACGCAACCTGAATCATCGCGACGAAAATGGCGATCCCGATACTATTGGCGATCACCATCGGAACGCCGACACGATTGACCAGCTCAATGGCCGTTTCCGAGGAGGTCGTATACACCAACAGAATGCCCATTTGCAAAATAGGGGCGAATACTCCGATAAACATGGCCTTGATGGGAGCGATGATCCTCTCTTCATAAAAAAAACGGGCAATAAGCCCCGCCAGAAGCCCGATCAAAGGAGTGGAAACCGCATGCGAAGGACCTGCAAGACCCCCGAGCAGCAAGGAGTGCAGACCGGTCAAAAATCCCGCTCCCGCGCCCACGTAAGCGCCGCCAAGCAATCCTGCCAGCACTACCCCGATGAGCGCGGAATGGGCCATGATCTCATCCGGGCCGAGAGCGGACACCCAAAACGTCGAATCGATTCCCTCCGGGCTCACTATGGCACCCGAATACGTCCCTGCAATCCCGATCAAACCAAACAGCAGGGCAAATACCGTTCCCGTCCGGGCATCAACCTCCCGATCCAATATATTTCGAAACAGGGGGATACGTGTCAATGTAAACATCAGGATCAGAAGCATTCCCATTCGTTCGAACAATACCAGTAAGAGCTCTTTCAAAAGCATTCCTCCCGCCGTTCAGGCAGAAAGCCCCATAATTATAAATTGTTAACTATCGGTCTCTCACCTATTCAGAATAATCAATTGTTTTCATTCACGCAATCGGTTTTCCAATTTCAAGACATGCAGAACGGCCCGCAGAATATGTCGGCTAAGCGTGAAATATGCCCTCTCATGGTCTTGAGCATATTTCCTATTCTCCAAATATAGTATATTATACAATGAATATCATCTACATATAGTGTGGGGTGGACCATATGAAATCAATCTGTGTTTTTGCCGGATCCAATGCGGGAGAGCATCGCGACTATCCAATGAAAGCGGCCGAGCTTGGACAGGTTATGGCTCAAAAAAAGATTCGATTAATTTACGGCGGATCCAGGATCGGCTTAATGGGTGAAATCGCCAACGCCGTTCTGAAGGGCGGAGGCGAAGTGATCGGGATCATGCCCAGAGGATTGTTTAACGGGGAAATGGTACACCGGGAGCTTACCCGGTTCATAGAAGTTGAAAATATGCATGAGCGCAAAGCTCAAATGGCGGAGCTTGCGGATGGATTTATTGCTCTGCCCGGCGGGTTCGGAACATATGAAGAGCTTTTCGAGGCCTTGTGCTGGTCACAAATCGGCATTCATCGAAAACCCGTCGGCATTCTCAATATCAGAAACTATTTTGATCCCTTCATGAATCTGATTCATCACAGCATCAGCGAAGGTTTCTCCAATACATCGCATCTCCGGCTGATTCTGAACTCCAGTGAACCTGCGGAGCTGATCCATCTCATGGAAAGCTATGTTCCTCCTATGCTTGAGCGAAAGTGGAAGCAGTTGGATTAGTTCCGAAAGACTCTTTGATATAAATAAAAAGCATACGGCTGATCCCGGTTTCAGACCGGCCGCATGCTTTTTCCCAAACCCAATCTATTTCGTCAAACGCTTGATTTCCTGATGGTAACGCACGAATCCCCAAACATACATTCCTATAGACCAAGCCTGCAGGAAGCAGCCGTTGAGAGGCTCCGGCTTATTGGCGCGGTACAGCTCCGCCGCCATTCCCATCTCATCCAAAATCCGGGAAGCGATCATGCGCAAGAAGGCGACGCCTTGTTCCGCACGCCCGGCTTTGAATTCGGCCATGGCTGTCCAGCCCGTGGTCAAATTCCAGACCGCCCCTTCCTGATAGCTGGACGGATCGTACCCCTTCCCTTCATCCTTGCTGCTGCGGGTGCGAAGGCCAAAAGGCGTGGTCATCTCCTCGGATTCCAATCGTTCCAGGGAAGACTTCACCCTCTCAGCATCGGCCAGCGTAGAGAACATGAGATTGACGGCATAATTGGGACGCAGCGTCGGGTCCGGCGTTCCGTCTTCCAGCAGCCGGTCGTAATAATAACCACCGTCCTCAAACCAAAACTCCTCCTCATATTTACGCTCTACGATGTCCGCCTTCCTGCTCCATTCGCGGGCAAACTCCGGCTCCCCGACCAGCCCGGCTACATCGGTCGCCGCACGCAGCGCGTGCCAATACAATCCCTGCACATCGTTGCTGCTCTTTCTGCGGTCGATATGATCCATCCACTGCGTATCCGGAATGGTGAAGGCCTGCGACGTGGAGACATCACCGACAATACCGTGCTCCAGGAAGCCGTCTCCGTCACGGTCACACCGCTGCGCCCAAGCCATCGATTTTTGAATACTGGAAAAATGGGCTTTGGCGAATTCCGTATCCTGAGCGGCATAAACATACTCGCGGAATAATATCGTCTGGAGCAGCACCCCTTCTGCGGACCCTCCCCAGGAAGTCTGATGCATAAAGCCCGGTCCGCTGATGACCGTCGGCATATCCCCGGCGAATGCTCCCGGACGATCCTCTTCCAACTGTAGAGAAATGAAGTTCAGAAGCACTTCCTTGACGAATTCCATATCCCCGATCGCAAGATAGGCGAATGCCGTCCAAGCCGAATCCCTGCTCCAATAATTGGGAAACCGGGGGAAGCCGGCGCAAATGCCTGCACCGATCTCGGGGTGATTGAATTTAAGATTTTTCAGCGCCAGCTTGGCAAAGTCAAACGCCTGGTCCAGCTCCGCATCCCCTGTTCTAACGGCGATAGTGTTCTCCAGGTATTCACGATGAGAGGAAACCGCTTGAGCGAATTGTTCTTCGGCGTTTTGCAGCGACCGGGAAGCGATATGCACAGCCCGTTCTTTGCTTTCCGGATCCCCGGACAGCACAACCGTAACGGTCACGGAAGCATGAGGCTCGACTTTTACCGGAATCCGGAAATGAAAGCCGGGATCCGCACCTTCATAGGAGGTGCCGAAAGAAGCTGTCATATCCGCGTCACAGGCGATGACACCGACATAAGGCAGCTGCGGGTTCTCCATCACAATGCTTCTTGGCGTTGCCCTGAACTTGAATTGCTTAGCTTTCACTCCAAGCAGGCCATACGGTACCAGCATCGCTTCCGTATTTCCGATCAGTTCAACCTCTCCCGCTTCGTCCCCGTCGTTAGATAAGATAAACCGGGTGAACACCGCAGCGTCATCCACCGACATAAATACTTTCCGCTGAACCGTCAATGAGCCGAAACGGCTGTATGCTTCCAGCCTTCCCGGCAGATGGTCCGCTCTATCCGTATAACGGACGAGAGGATACGACCCGGCTGCTCCCCTCTCCGCAAGTTCCCATTTCAGATGCCGGATGTATCTTGCCGGCGGACTGTACAAGCCTCCGTTATCGGTGACCAGGCCCCACCAGTTCCAATCGGCGGACAAATCTCCGGCCCAGTTGATCACAGCGAACGATGCATCATTGGATAAGGCGAGCGGACGATGGAAAGGGCCGGTCGACATCAAGCACGGCTCCTGGATATCCGATACCTCGTCTTGAATCGTGAATCGGGAATAAATTTTGCCGAAGGCATACTGCTCCGTCACAATGACGATCGAATGCTCGCCCGGGGCCAAGCCTCCCGGCAGCAGAACGGTCCACTCCGTCGGAGCGCCGACTTCAAACGTATACGGTCTTGTCTCGGAGATGGTTCCCGCGTTCCGTCCCTGATATCCCTGCCGGATCCAAACCAGAGAAGGATCGACCTCGCTGCCGTCCAGCAGCAGTTTGAAGTCGATCGCCACACCGCCGAGCGCCAACGGCGGGTTGTCCAGATTAAAGCGGAAGCCGATCCGCTCGCCGCCTGAATAGGCATTGCGCAGGCTGCCCTTCACATAAGTCATTAAGTAGAAAATATCGCCCAATTGTTTGGCTTGAATTGTATTCAATGGTTTCTCCCCGCTTTTCATTGAACTTACCCCTTCACGGCCCCCGCCATAAGCCCTTTCACAAACTGCTTCTGCACGCTCAGGAACAAGATCAGCACCGGAATCAGCGAAAGCACATTCGCCGCCAGAATCCTTGACCACGGAATGGCGATATTCTCCTGAGCCAAGAGCGCGAGCCGGAGCGGAATCGTGAACTTGTCTTCGCTTTGCAGCAGGACAAGCGGCATCGTAAAGGAATTCCAGTTATGCACAAACTCGATAATGGTTAACGTCGTGATCGCCGGTTTAATGAGCGGAAGGACGATCTGGAAAAACAGGCGGAATTCCCCGCTGCCGTCGATCCTTGCCGCTTCGAGCATTTCCGTCGGAACATCGTCGATATACTGCTTGGTGAAGAAAATACCGAACACGGTGACCCCAAACGGCAGGATCAAGCTGGCCAGACTATCGTATAACCCTATTTTGGTGATGATAAAGTAAATCGGCAGCAGCAGCACGGTCGGCGGCACGGTCATCGTGGCGATCAGAAGAATAAACAGAGCGTTTTTGCCCATGAATTGCTTCTTGGAGAAGGCATAGCCCGCCATGCTGGAAAAAACCACTACCAAGGCGGTGCAGCTCACCGATACAATAATCGAATTTGTAAATGTAGTACTAAACTTTAGCGCTTCCCAAATTTTCGGGTAGTTGCTCCATTCCAGCGTATGCGGCCAAAAGGTTGGAGGAAACTGGGTGATTTCCAAATCGCTTTTCAAGCTGGAAGCAAAAAGCCAGTACAGCGGCAGGAAAAAGACCAAGCCTATGGCCCAAAGGATAATCGTTGGAATCCATTTTTTGTTCATCGTTTCCTCCCCCTATCCTAACCGTTTATCCACTAGTTTTTTCTGAATGATGGTAATAATGACGACTAAGAAGAATAAAATGTACGACATCGCAGCCGATGTTCCGATACGGTAATATTTGAACGCCTCATTAAAGATAAGGAACGGTACCGTCGTAGTGGAATCGGCAGGACCTCCGCCGGTCATAATATAAATTTCCTGGAATACGTTCAATGAATCAATGAGCAAGAGTATAAATACGACAAGCGAAATCCGGCCGAGCAGCGGCCATGTGATCAGCCTCAGCTTCTGAAAGGGAGTAACCCCATCCACATCGGCGGCTTCATACAAATCCTTGGGAATGTTCTGCAAACCCGCAAGATAAATGAGCATGAAATAGCCGACTTTCTTCCAAACAGTCATGATGGCAATGACCGGCATGGCCCACACGGAGCTCGCAAGCCAGTTGGGACCGGTAACACCAAACAAATTCAGGAGCGCATTGATCAAACCGCGATCGCCGTTGAACAAAAACATAAAGATCAAGCTTGCGCTTACAACGGATAAAATATAAGGAACAAAAAAGATCGTACGAACCAGGTTCACCCCTTTAAGCTTTTGATTCAGCAGAAGCGCAAGGCCTGCGGAAGCAAACATCGTAATGGGGATGAAAATGACGCCGAAATAAATCGTATTGAAGATGGCTTTCAGAAATAGTTCGTTTTGCAGCACTCTGGCGTATTGCTCCAGTCCGACGAATGCGCCCGGGATTTCGAATAAACCCGAATTTCTTAGCGCTATGGGCTTGATATCCTTAAAGCTGGCGACAAACGACCAGACGACCGGATAAACCAAGAAAAGTCCGAGTATGATGACCGAGGGCAAAATGAACACATAGCTGGTCCAATCACCGATCACGCTGCGGATTTTTTTCTTCATAATTTGCCTCCCAACAAGCAGAGCACCTGGGTTAGGTGCTCTGTTTTTTACCCGGATATTAGTTTTGCTTCAAAATGGCATTCCCTTTTTCTTCAAGTATTTTCAAGCCTTGCTCCGCAGACATGGAACCGGAAACCACTTGGTTCAGAACGCTTTGATAGACTTCGGCTTCCACTTGAGACCACTGCGGTACAGGAGTGGAGATACTTGGATACTCTAACCCTTTGATAAAGACGAGGAATTCCGGATGCTCCTTGAAGTATGGCATGTCTGCAAGGTCTTTACGAATAGGCACGCGGTACGGATAGAAGTTGCCGTCATCGGATTTTTCACCCTTCATGACCAATTCTTGTCCTTCCTTGGAGCCCAGGAATTTGATCAGCCTGATCGCAGCATTCAATTTGTCGCCTTCAACGCCGGATGGAATGCACAGCATGTTCGGTCCGATATCCGCCGCTTTGCCTGCAGGTCCGGCCGGCACTTCAGCCGCTGCCACTTCGAACTTGTTGGTCGCCTTCCAGGCATCCGACACTCCCCATGGCCCCTGGAACTGCATGGCTACCACTTGGTTGCGGAAATCCGCCATCACCGCGCCGCCGTCTTTGTTTACCGTATCCGGAGGCGTCACCTCTTTAACAAGCTTGGTGTAGAACTCCAGCGCCTGCTTGCCTTCCGGAGAGTTCAATCCAACCTGATAACCGCCTTTGCCGTCTTCTTTTACAATCTTGGCTCCAGCCTGGTTCATAAACATGTTGACCATCCAGGTGATATCGTACACTTGCTTGCCCACGAGACCAAGGCCGAATTGATCCGGCTTGCCGTCTCCATTGGTATCGATCGTCAATTTCTTGGCCGTTTCATACAGCTCTTCCCATGTGGTCGGCGGATGCTGGATGCCGGCCTTATCAAAGAGCGTTTTGTTATATACCAGCTGTACGGAATGTCCAAGCCATGGGTAGCCGTATAGCTTGCCATCCCATGTACCTAAGTCCCAGAGCTGCTCATAGTAATTGTCTTTTTCACTATTGAATTCTTCGGACAGGTCGACATAAGCTCCCTGCGGCGCCAGTCCGCGCACATCACGGTAAGGAATTTGCATCACTTCCGGCGCGTCCCCGCTGAGGATTTGCGTCAGCAGCTTCTGGCCGTTCTGGGCGCTTCCCAGCAATTCTACTTTGACATCCGGATTTTTCTTTTCGAATTCGTCCACAATCTCACGGATCGCTTTCCCCCGCGGGGAATCGCTCGCCCATGTGATTTGCATCCGGATGGAAGTCGTCTTGCCCGGCTCCGATGCCTTTTCCCCGGCGGACCCGTTATTTTCCTGCGCAGCTCCACAAGCGGTAAGAGATACCGCCATCATACCCGCGAACAATGCTCTTGGCCACTTTTTCATGTTAGGTAAGAACCTCCCTCAATCATTTCTTGATATAAAAATCCTACGTATGCATTATTGCTAACGTTGGCATTTTTAGCGAAAAAAATTAGATCGACTGCCTTTCACAAATCGTCGGCGAAATGAGTACCCGAGTTCCGGCTCTGGCACCCGTGTCCAATTGCTTGGTCAGCACCTGCAGCGCGGATTGGGCCATAGATGGAATCGACTGGTCAATCGTCGTAATCGGCGGGTGGTAATACTCGCCCATGTCGAGCTTATCAATACCCAATACCGCTACATCCTCCGGTATCCGAAGTCCACGCTCGTAAATCGCACGGTATACCCCAATCGCTCTTTCATCCCCTGAAATAAAAATAGCATCTGGCCGCTGAGGCGACCCAAGAGCCTCCTTGGTACGGAGATAAGCCGATCCAATGTCGGATACGTCGTATAGAATGCTCCACCGGTCTGCAGACACATGACGGTCTGCGAAAAAGCGGCGGATCCCCTCCGATCGATCCTTGTTGACAATATAGTTTGGATTGCCGAGCAGAAACAGCATGCGGCTGCGCTGCTTGGAATACAAGTACTGCGCCGCCAGGTACCCTGCGGCCACATTATCAAGATCCACATACGAGGTATCAAAATGATCAAGGTCTTTACCCAGAATAACAAACGGAATCTGCTTTTCCCGTAAATATTCAACGCGCCGGTCATTTTCGATCATATCGAACATCACCGCGCCGTCGGCCATTCCGTGCTTCAGCAAATAAAATCCGTCGTTCTCATTGTCCTCGTAGCTGTCGGCAGAAGAAGAGGAAATCACCATCCGATATCCCAGTCGGTGCGCTTCCTTCATCATTTCATGCAAAATTTTGTTATGAAATGCACCCCAAAAGCGGCCCCGGTGCTGATCTACAAAAGCAATCAAGGTGTTCGTTTTTTTCTCTCTAAGGCTTTTGGCCAGCAGATTTGCTTTAAACCCCGTCTCAGCCACCACTTTGAGAATCCTCTCTCGGGTCTCGGCTTTTACATTCGGATCATCGTTGATCACCCGGGAAACGGTTCGGATCGAAACTCCGGCCAACCTAGCTACATCTTTGATTGTTTGCGTTTTCATGTGCATTCCCTATTCCTTCAGACCGTTTCATTATTGCCATCGTTGGCATAATTATTGTATCCGTTTTCCGACAGGGTGTCAATACCAGGATGTAGGATCGCGTTTAAAATAATGATGCCAGCATTTTTTTCAGAGCTTCGTAGGACAAATGTTCCTTTCCCAGTTCGAAGTTGTGCTCCATACAAGCGCTGCGGAACTCCCCATCCAGCAAATATCTAATGACTTCCTGACCAGCCTTTGCCATGAGTTCTCCGTCAATATGAACCAATCCCTCCGCGTCGACCCGATGCTCATTTCCAAGAGAAACGATATGGAAGCCATAAGGTTTAATATCCGTGCCAAATACCGGGTATTCATATACGGCCATCGGTTTTTTGGCGTACAATCCTTCCAAAAACTGATTTCCCCAGCCTTCCAGCACACTCGGATAAGTGACGAAATCCGCATGGACATAGGCATCCCATAAGGAATATATTTTTTTGCCGTCTTTGGTGACACGAGTCGCTTCGATCCATTCATTGACGTAAAGCAGCTTGACGTTCTGCGCCGCAGCCCGCTGGTTCAACCCCTCGATGTATTTGGGGGAAGCCTCTTGAAGCCCCGCCAGCACCAGCACAATTTCACCGTCCTCACCCATGATTCGGCCGTCATATAACGGCCGCTCCTTGAGCCGCTTCAGGTTCTCAGGCTTACCGATTTCCGCCGCCAGATCAATGGCCAGCTCGATCGCCTTTCGTTCGGCAATACGCGTAGCCTGCAGCAAAAGAATGTCGTTCTCCTTCACGCCGATCACTTGGCGGAAATCGCCGTTATAATCGTCAATCGTCCAAGCCGGAGCCGAGAAGTCGAACACGTTCGGAACGACGGTTGATTGCTGCCCCGTCCGCCGAAGCAGCTCCTGCTGGGCAATTTTATTAATCACCACCTGCTTGACATTCGCGAGCTTCGGCGGGAAGTACTCCGTCAACCAGCCACTGACATAGCGGTTTGTAGGACGGCTGTATTTGATGCGTTCCCAATGAAAATCATGATTGTGCGCTACACAAGCGATGTTTTTTTTGCGCGCAACTTCCGCGAACGCGAGTCCCGCGGGCAACCCCCATCCCAACGACCAAATGTTATTGGGAACGATCACATCGAGCTCGTATTCATCGATGATCCTGCAAAGCGCTTCTTCAATCCTGGCAGCGAAGGCCAGTACATCATCCCGGAAAGCTTCGGCATCGGGATAATCCGTAAGCTGTTCGTAAGCGTTAGCCACGAATCGGTTATTCACCGGATGCTGATAGTGCAGTTCTTCGATCACGATCCCTTCTTCTTCCCCTAAACTACCTGCCAATAAATAGACACGATGTCCCAATTCCTCAAGGACCTTCTTCCATTTCTCCATTTCTAAGGAGACGCCATCGGTTTCTCCTGCGCGAAAATGGCATAATGCGATTTTCATGGTGCTTCCTCCTAAACCCATTGAGTGGATACGCTACAAAATATTTTTGCCAACGTTGGCAAAAGCAAAGACATTATGATTCTAAAATAATTTCTTTTAAATTACAACTGATTTTTCAGGAGCTTCCGCTGCATCAGTTAAACGCCTTCACGTTCTTGAAAAAATCTTAATCTCTGGGCCAACTCCCGCATATAATGTTAAAGAATACGGTCGGGCAGGGGAGGGGGGCATTGTCTACGGTTATTAATATTTTCTCCATGAAAATCAACAGCATCTCCAACAATGGTTCCGTCAACATTGGAGAGTCGTTTCACAACAGCCATACCGCCAATTCCAAAACAACAGGCGAAAATTCCTCATACGGCGATCATGCACCGCCCACTGCAACCATGAAAAATATTTACGTGGATCCCGACGTCAATGATCAGAATGAAGTCGGGAACGTAGATAAGGTGAATGCCAAACAAATCTAGGAGGACTTGTGCATGCCTTTTCTCATAAATATCGCTAATATGAAAACAAACGGTGTAACGCAGAACGGCAATATTGATATTGGTGCAACTGTGCATAACAGCCATACTGCAAACACCAAAATGATCGGAGCCAACTTTGCTCTGGGCGATATCTCCCTGACGGTCTCGAACATGTTTAACGCTGTTATAGATCCGGATATCAGCGATCAGGATCAAATCGCTAACCCTTCGGCTCCGGTGACCAATCAGTTTTAAGTCCTTCCTTCGGGAGTGAGCGGAATGAATATGAAGAAAGTAAAAGAATGGATGGAATTGGCGAATCAATGCGCCACCGGTGACTTTTGGGGGACCATCATGGATTCCAATGATCAAGACGACCCCCTGTCCACAACCCCCGAGAGCTGGAGCCCGCCGGTGGACATCTTCAGTACGAGCGACGAAACCTTCATTCTTGTGGAGCTGCCCGGAATCCGTAAGGAAGAATTGGATCTAACGATGATTGGCGATTCGCTAATTATCAAAGGAATGAAAAATAACAGAATACCCATCGAGGATTCCATCCTGTCGGAGCGATATACGGGTACCTTCGAGCGCAGCATCCGCCTTCCTTACCCGGTACAATGGAATACGGTATCCGCCAAATTGGCAGAGGGGATGCTCGTCCTCAGATTCCCTCTCCCCTTGTACAGGGAAGCCAAAATATCGGTTGAATAAGCTCTCCGCCAAAACCATATCGCTCATCTCCAAAAAGAAGCTTTCCTTAGAGGGCTTTTGGCATAGTATAGTGCGATAACACGATCAAATGGTAAAGGAAGGAAACTCATGCTGAATTATGTTGTTCAACGAGGCGATACCCTTTATCTGATTGCCGGACGGTTTGGAGTCGCTATAGAGGCGCTCATGAAAGCAAACCACCTGACTGCACCCGGTTTGTACGTCGGACAAACGTTAACCATTCCGGTATCCGTGCCGTTTGAATATGTCGTGCAGCCCGGCGATTCGCTTTACTCGATTGCACTGAGATTTAATACGACGATAGAAGCGATCATGATGCTTAACAGGCTGACATCGGCCGCGCTCCGGCCGGGTCAGCGGCTGCGTATTCCCATCTACACGGAGGCCGTCGTCGATGCGGATACCGCCAATGTACGCGGCAGCGCGGGGACGGCTTTTCCGGTCATCGCCCGAATGGATCGCGGTGCCCGCCTTCCGCTGACCGGCATCGCCGGGGATTGGGTTCAGGTTCGCCTGTACAATGGACGGACGGGCTGGATTTTCCGCGATATCGTCAATCTGGTCCCTCACGACGGAGAACGGCCGATCCAGGAAATATTCGGTTATTATACGGAGGAAGAAGGTCCGACATTACCCAGCTCTTACAAGGTCTTCTCGGAAAATACAGACAGGCTGTCCAATATCGGCATGTTCCATTTCCGTATAGACAGGGAAAACCCGGAGCAAATCGAGAAGTTTCCTTTATTTGAGGATGCTTATATGCGGGAGGTCGTGGGGCTAGGCCACCGCCACAATATTAAAATGCTCGCTACCATCCATAATCTGCTGTATGAACGGGGAAAACAGGAGGTCAATAAAGAAGTGATCCGGCGGATGCTGACCAATCCCGACACCCGCAAAGCGTTTATTCAAAATATCATCGCGCTCCTGCAAAACTATAACTTTGACGGTGTAAATATCGATTTCGAAGATGTCCACTATGAAGACCGCGAGCTGCTTAACTCTTTCTACAGAGAATTAGGACGGGAATTAAAAAGCAGGGGGTATTATTATTCCGTCGCCACCCCGTCACGAACCTCGGACGCTCCTACAAATCCTTTTTCCGCTCCCTTCAATTATGCGGTCATCGGGGCGGCCGTCGACGAATTTGTCGTCATGCTGTACAACGAGCACGGTTGGCCCGGCAGCGGCCCCGGACCGGTGGTTTCCATCGGATGGATGGAGAACGTCGTCAAATATGCGTTAACCAAAATGCCGGGCAGAAAAATTACGGCGGCCGTTTCCGTATTCGGTTTTGATTTCAATTTAACGACCAACCGGAACACGTATGTGACTTACGACATGGCGATGGAACGTGCCAAAAAATATAATAAAACGGTCGTTTTCGATCAGAAAACGCAGACGCCCATGTTTGCATATACAGACGAAGCCGGAAATCAGCATGAGGTATGGTTTGAGAATGCTGCAAGCATTCGCGCCAAGCTGCAGCTGGCCCACCGTTTGGGTATCCGCGGGATTGCCCTTTGGCGTTTAGGGATGGAGGATCCCGAAATATGGACAATGCTCGCCGATGAATTTGTCATTGCCAAAAGTGTTACTTAACATCCGCTATTCCATGCTCAAGACTCCGCTATATGGACACCTTGCCCTATATACCGGAGTCTTTTGACGACTAGCGGATCTTTATGCGGAGTCCGTCATGGCTTGGCGGGAGACGAATCCCCATCCTCGACGATCTGCGCATCCACATCGATGATATCCGGATGTTGATCGGCATCTTCGCCAAAGAAATCCTTTAATTTATTTTTCGCCTTCAGCTTCACAGCTTCATCAATATTCATAGCGACGGTTCCAACAGCCAACATCAGCGCCCCTAAATCATCTACGTACCCAAGTACAGGGAGCAGATCGGGCACAATATCCAAAGGGAGTATGAAATAGCCCAACGCTCCATAGATTTGCACCTTGGTCTTTAAAGGGATGTTGGGACTCTCCAGCGCATAAAAAAGCAGCAAGCCGCAGTACACCACTTTCATTCCCGCATCCTTGGCATACCTGCCCAGCTTTGACCACAGTCCCGTCTCCGAGTAATGCTTTTCGTACTTGGAATTGCCCATATCTGAATCCCTCCTCTCCGTAACATATACAAATTTCGATAGATGATGTATATTTCCTTTAACCCCCACACAAAAAAAGCCGGCCAAGCGGCCAGCTCGTCATACGCCTGTGAAGGCACTTTCTTTTCTTACCCTGTTTGCAGCATTTTGTGGAGCATAGTCCCGGTCTGCGCGAAATTCGTATGCCAGGAAAATGCCTTTTCCAGGACATGAGGGGTTTGCCCTCCCCTTGTCAGGGCTTCATTATAATATTCCTTCAGCTGCTCGCGGTACATCGGATGCGCACACCGTTCAATAATAAGCTCCGCACGCTCTCTCGGCGCCAATCCGCGCAAATCGGCATAGCCTTGCTCGGTGACCACCACATCCACATCGTGCTCCGTATGATCCACATGAGAAACAAACGGCACGATACTCGATATATTTCCGTCTTTGGCGGTGGATTTCGTTACAAAAATCGCCAGACGGGCGTTTCGGGCAAAATCTCCCGAGCCTCCAATACCATTCATCATGTTCGTTCCCATCACATGTGTCGAGTTCACGTTGCCGTAAATATCGAACTCTAACGCCGTGTTGATCGCGATGATTCCCATACGGCGAATCACTTCAGGGTGATTGGAGAGCTCCTGCGGCCTTAAAATGAGCCGATCGCGGTATTTATCCAAGTTAGGGAACACACGTTCCATGGCGGGGGCGGACAGCGTTATCGAGCAACAGGAAGCAAAGCTGACTTTACCCGCATCCATTAAATCGAAGACGGCATCCTGTAATACTTCGGAGTAAACTTCCAGATCCGTAAATTCTGATTTCAGAAAACCATGAAGGACCGCATTGGAGACCGATCCGATCCCGGACTGTAAAGGGGCAAGCCGCTTCGTTAAGCGACCCGCCTCAACTTCCTTACGCAGAAAGGAAATCAGGTGCTGAGCGATCGTATCCGTCTCCTTGTCCGGCACAGAGATGGTGGATGGAGAATCGGACTGGTTCGTGAAGACGATCCCCCGGATTTTACCCATGTCCACCGGTATTCCCACGGACCCGATCCGGTCATCCGGCTTCGTGATAGGGATAGGCAAACGTTCCCCTTGCCTGCCCGGCTCATATAAATCATGGAGCCCTTCCAGCGCCTGCGGCTGCGCCATGTTGATTTCAACGATAATGGACTTCGCATGCTGTGCGAAGACCATCGAATTGCCTACGGAAGTCGACGGAATAATCATCCCGTCCTCCGTGATTGCAATCGCTTCCACAATAGCGAAATCAATCGGCTCCAGTACTTGGCCGCGAACCATTTCAGACGTTTTCGATAAATGCTGATCTATAAAGTAAAATTCTCCCTGATTAATCTTTTTTCGCATCGTAGGGTCCGCTTGGAAAGGAAGACGTTTATGCAGCAAGCCGACTTCAGCGAATAATTTATCAATATCCGATCCCAGCGATGCGCCGGTGTACACATTCACTTTCAATCTTTCGGTTTTGGCGCGTTCCGCTAACGCCATGGGAACCGCTTTCGCATCTCCTGCACGTGTAAAGCCGCTCAGCCCCAGTGTCATACCGTCTTTAATCCAGGAAGCAGCTTCTTCCGCAGAAACAACTTTGTATTGCAGGTGTTGGTTTCTGATTCGATGATAAACGCTTTCCAAAAGGCTCTCCCCCAATCGACTAGTCTTTGCATTTATTTTAAACGATGGCCGTCAAGGGAGAGGATTTTTCGGATGAAATGGATTAAAATCGGGATAGAGCACAAAGATCGGCTGATGAAACAGAGATTTTTTTCAGAACGCGAGCAATTTCCTGAAATAACTGGTGTACGATTGACTGACCGTGATTTTGGTTTGGTTTTTCATGATGAGCACAAGCGTCGAATGAGTATCAGGATAAATTTCCTTGATGTGGTTTACATTTACGATATAGGAGCGATGGCAGCGCACAAAGTAATCCTTCGGCAAAAAGAAATCAAATTCGTTCAGCGTATATTTATGCGTACCGGACAGCTTCTCGGTCACCACATAGGTTTTGCGGTCGCTGGCCTCCAAATACATTACTTCCGGAAAAGGGATCGGAACCCATCCGTCGTGATATTTTACGGTCACTACCGATTTTCCGGTCGTCAAGGTCGGGAATATCGCAGAAACACACCCCGTTAAAACGCCTTCTTGAATGATAGGCACCGCCATGCCGTAATAAGGTACGCCAAATATATCCCGGTCAATAAACTCGGAGATTTTTTGCCGGGCGGTTAACGCTTTATGCGTAATGGTCCCCTCTTTAATCGGGTCGCCGGGCTTGATTTTAAGATTGATCCTTTTGCTTGGCCGGTAATACACATATTCCTCAGTGTTTGAAACGACAATAGAGGTTTCGTCCGAGAACAGCTCCCCTATCGCCTCAAAGATTGAATCCATTGTAAAATGTTCCATGTCACGCACCTTCTTCAACACGATCATACGATATCGAGAGGAACTTTTCTGGAAGGGCCGGGAAATGCTTCGTCCAGTTTCTTTATATCTTCTTCCGTTAATTCGATGCGTCCTGCCGCGGCATTGGCTGTAACATGTTCTTCTGTCGATGCCTTAGGTATGGCGATGACGTCACCGCTTCTTATGCACCATGCCAAAAGAAGCTGAAAAGGTGTAATCCCATGCCGTTCGGCAATCTCCCTGACGACCGGGTTTTCTACCAGCCCTCTTCTTAAAGAGCCTGCCTGCGCTATAGGACAGTAGGCCATAATCGGCATGCGGCGTTCTCTTTGCCAGGGAAGCAGGTCATACTCTATACCGCGGGACCCCAAATGATAAAGCACCTGATTGGTCACACAATGCGTTCCTTTATCCAGACGGACCAGCTCTTTCATATCGTCCGTATCCAGATTCGAAACGCCCCATCGCAAAATTTTCCCCGCTTTAACCAAGCGCTCCATGCCTTCGATCATTTCGCTTAAAGGAACGCTCCCTCTCCAATGCAGCAGATAAAGGTCAAGCCTGTCCGTCTTCAACCTCCTCAGGCTGTCCTCACAGCTTCGGGCTATACGGTTCAGTCCCGAGTTATGCGGGTACACCTTGGATACCAGAAAAACTTCATCTCTTATCCCTTCCAGCGCTTCCCCGACCAGAGACTCCGATCTTCCCTCGCCGTACATTTCGGCCGTGTCGATCAGAGACATTCCGAGCTCCACGCCGAGTCTCAAGGTTCGGATCTCCTCTTTTCTCTTCGCCGGGTCATCCCCGATATGCCAGGTTCCCTGACCCAGTCTAGGTACGAAAGTTCCGTCTGAAAGCCGGACTTTACGTTGATCATTAACCGCTTTGATCTGTTGAATTTGATCCTGGTTGAGTGCAGCCATATTCTCCCCCTCCTTCGATTTTTATCGGATGGTATTATTCCCTGATGAACCGGATTATAACATGATATGATCTTCATCGACAGCAGCGAAAAAGCTCTGCGAATCCTTTGGTTCAATAGACATCCCGTCCGGTAAACGCTGCAAAAGAAATCACCAGCGCCGCGGCGCCCCAGACCGAAAGCACCAGCAGCGAGGAGCCCAGCGACATGCCGGCGATCGGCGGAGCCGCATCTTCCAGGTAATCGATAAGCTGCAGATTGACCATAAACAGATATTTGGCCGATTCCCAGGAAGCGACCATCGCATTCAGAATCGTCCCGGCAATAAGACAAGCCAGCATGATCCCCATGACGGCGGCGGTGCTCCGAACCAGGACAGAGAGCATAAACGTAATCGTAGCGACCACCACCGAGACAAACCACGCCAGACCGAGCGCCATCAGGATAAACTGCCACTGGGGTACCATTCGCACACCCGAGGAATCCAGCTGCCCCCCGCTGACTGAGAATCCGGTAAGAACCGGCGCTGTCCAGCCCTGAAAGCCGAACACCAGCCCGGATATGACGGTCGACAGCAAGCCGAACAGCGTAATAATGAACGACACCGATAAAAGCAGCGCCAAATATTTGCTGAGCAAAATTCGCCATCTTCTTACAGGTCGCGTCAACAGCACCTTCATCGTTCCGGAGCTATGCTCCGAGGATACCAGATCCGCAGCAACCACCATCACCATTAAGGGCAGAAGGAGGTTGATGCTGTTCTCCACAAAGCCCCTTGCGAACGTCGGAGCTCCCGGCTCGGACGGATTAATGTCATGATCCAAATAATACCGCTGCTGCGCGATACGAATCTCCAAACTTTGGCGCGATTCCTCCGTCGTCCGGGGGTTGGTTAACCGGTTCTCCCAATTGGCGATGCGCTGTTCCAAAGCCGTACGCCAATCGATATCGCCGAATCGTTTGCGGTTTTCTTCCGCCTGCCGATACTGTGCATATGTAAACAGGGAGATCAGAATCCCGATAATCAGCGTAACGACCAGAAGTCTTCTTTTTCCGGTCAGCTTCACCATTTCATTGTAAATCAGGTTAATCAATGCTTTGCCCTCCCGTCAGTTCTATGAATAGATCCTCAAGAGAGGGAAGCTTGCGGCTCATCTCCGTCACGGTTACTCCCGCTTCCACCAGCGCTTGATTCCACCTGCCGACTTCCTGTTCGATATAGGGGGTAATCACAGCATCCCCCTCCATCTGTATCGAACCGGCCAGCCCCTGCAAAACCCGGATCCCCTTCGATATAGGAGCTAGCCGCCAGATGACCCGTTCCTGCCGAGCCAGAAGGCTGTGTACCGTGCCTACTTGAACGACCCGTCCTTTAGAAATAATCGCAACGCGGTCGCACATCATTTGAATTTCACTTAACAAATGACTGGACACCAGCACGCTTAAGCCTTCTTTTTCCGCCAGATAGCGTATGAACTCCCTCATCTCCCGAATGCCGGAGGGGTCGAGCCCATTGGTCGGTTCATCCAAAATCAGTACTTTCGGTCTCCCCAGCAAAGCCTGAGCGATGCCAAGCCTTTGGCGCATACCCAGCGAATAAGTCTTCACCTTATCGTGGATTCTTGCGCCGAGCCCGACCAACTGAACCACTTCCGAAATCCTTGTTTCGTCAATCCCATCCATCATTCGGGCAAAATACTGCAGATTACTCCATCCGCTCAAGTAGGAGTACAGCTCCGGATTTTCAACAATACAGCCCAGATTCTTCATCGCCTCGGGGAACTGCTTATCGATATCATAGCCGCATATGCGAATGAACCCCGCCGTAGGCTTAATCAGCCCTACCAGCATTCGAATGGTTGTCGTTTTCCCGGCGCCGTTCGGCCCCAAAAAACCAAACACCTCGCCGCGCTTTAACTCCAAGTCGAGGCCTTGAATGATTTCCCGCTTCCCAATGACCTTTCTCAGGCCCTGCACCGACAATGTAATATCGCTCATGCGCCCACCTCCTACCAAGTAATTAACGAAGCTACCCTTTCCCCGATTAAGCGGTACCCGTCTGCATTAGGGTGGAACAAGTCCCTCGCCAAATAATCCTGCACCTTCAATTGAAACAAGTCGAAGGTCGGAACCAGGACGGTTTGCGGATACCGGGACGCGACCTCGGCGGCTTTATAGTTCCAGTCTCTTACGATCCTGCTTGTGATTTCCGTTTCCTGCAGTTCAATGAACGGATTGTACAACCCGATCAGAAAAATGCGTGCGGCGGCGTTTTCCTCGCGAAGCTGCTTCAGAATTCCATCCAGTTCGCGCAAATAGGCAGACTCGATTTCCTGAATCTTCACCGGATCCAGGTGCCCCAGTGTTTCCCCGCCCCGGAACAAGTCATTCCCGCCTATACTGATGACAATGACGTCAGCGGCTTTCACTTGAGCCTGCAGTTCTCTTTCCCGAAGGAGCGAAGCCAATTGGAGGGAGGTTTGTCCGTTTACCCCGTAATTCTCAACCACAATCTCTTGCTCCGACTTCTCCTTGAGGCGATCCAGCATATAGCCGACATAGCCTTTTCCTTCCGGGTCTCCCGTCCCTCTGGTCAAAGAATCGCCAAGCGCAAGCACCCGGAAGCTCCCGTCCTCCACCACGGGTGTATACGGCTCGTCCTGGGCTGCAGGAGCCCTCGCTATAGGAGCGGGCGCTGCATCGCTGAAATAATGCTGCAGTGTCCACGCCAATCCTCCCATCCAGACCAGAAAAGATACGGCCGACACGGCCATAAGCCATTGATTCGATCTCTCTTTCATCTCGCTCCCTTCCCCCATCTCACTTTCCCTTTTTTTCCGAGCATAGCACACAAAGCTGAAAAGAAGCTGAAATAAGCTATGCGGTCTGCAACCGCTACGGCATCGTATACGGTTCGAACAAGTTCGCGTCTCCCTTTGCCAAAACCAAACCCCGAACCTATGCGTTCGGGGTAACCTATACGTTGGGGTTTATCATATATCCATCCCTGTGCGTTTCATCATGCTCCTCAGCCGATCGATATCCACTTCAATTCCCTGTGCCGCTCGGCTTACTTCTCTAACCTTGTTATATTCAAACAAGCTTTTCGACGGCTGCATTTTATTCCCGATGAAATAATAATAATCAAGTCCGGCATGGTTGCTCATGATCCAATAGATCGTATTGATGTAATATGGCGAAAAGATCTCAATGACTTTTGTCCCCCGTTTACAGAATACAAGATTGGTCAGGTTCGCGCCATGCGGGGCAATAATGATTTCTGCGGATGAGAAGATTCGGATCTGCTGCTCTACTGACAATTTGCTGAGGACGACCTTTTGAAAACGGTATTTGCCGAGCAGGTCCATCACTTGGTCTTCATTCGTGATTTTTCGGTAGTTCGCGTCCTCCCGGCTGATATAAAGCCTCTTGTATTCGTTGGCATCGCCCGCCCCGGAATACTTCGAGAACGCATCTCGAAGAAAATCGACGGCCCATCGGGGATAATTGGAATGATACCCGACCAACGACGACACTAGAAGCTTGGCCTGCAGATGGACATTAACCGTTCCGATCGTTAGTCTTGCGCCGGGGGGAATGCCGAGCATGTCTAAAGTTTCCGTGTGGAAGGAAGGGGGAGGATTGTAGTTGGTATTGAAGACAAATTTATCTATGGCTATACCGGTTTTTCTCAGCAATGCTATACGGGGCAGTACGTCCAGCATCCAGTGAAAATAGGAATCGCTCGCCGTATAAGTGAGAACGCCTAACGTTTCGGAGCAGTGTTCAACAGGCGGTAAGCCGGCTTGTTGAAAAACGGAGTGCTGCTCGGGAGAAGATCCCCAAAATTCCAGGGAGACATCCCACAGCAGTTTATTGTCCGGCGTGATGACCGCGCCTCTCGGTCCCCATAGCCTGCCGCCGGGGATAACGGCCACAAATGCGCTGTGATGAAGACGCTGGTGATATTCCCGGGGAGTGAACGCTTCATCCAGCCCTTTAGGTGTACTAAATTGACTGTCATGTTCAGAAAACAAATCCAGCTTGTTTCCTTCCGTCGGGTTGCCATTCGATTGACACGCCGAGAACCATTCCTCTACGGTCCGATAATAGCCTGCCGGAGGAAGAAGCCTCCCATCTGGTCTGGTCAATGGATTTCCCTCCGTTTCTTATTCTTTCCATAACGACTTTTGTTCATTTGCCGGGCCGTCTCGTATGCCTCTGCCGTCCGATCAATCATGATTTGCGGATGCCAATATTTGCGTGCCCATTGTTTACCCATTTCTGCCAATCGAACCCGCAGAGACGGATCGTTCATCAGTTTTACTATCGCTTCATACAGCTCTTCCGGATTGCGCGGTTCAACCAGCAGCCCCGTATGGTCCGGAATAATTAATTCCGCATTTCCTCCCACACGCGTTGTGATCACGGGAAGACCTACAATCTGAGCCTCCATCACGGCCAATGAATGGTTCTCGATCAGGGTTGGCAGGACAAAGATATCCGCCTGTTTATACAAGTGAATCATATCCTGCTGGTTGCCTAAAAATTGCACGTGTTTTGTTAAACGGAATTGATCCGCCATAGGAACCAGCTCTTCCATTGCAGGACCGTCACCGGCAAATTGACAGATGAAATCATCCCTTTCGTGCAAAAGCTTGCCAAGCGCTTCGATTAAATATGACTGTCCCTTATAAGAAACTAATCTCGCCGGGCAAATGATTACCATTTTACCGTTCATCCGGTTTTCACGCGGATTCCCGTTCGCTTGGGCGACAATGGAAGCGGTATCCAGCCCATAAGGAATGACGGCAAGATGATTGCTTGAAACAAAAAACCGGTTCGTATATTCTCTCCGGAGCCATTCGCTGGAAAATATCGTGATATCTGCGGAGGATGCTCCCATATGTTCCTCAATAAAGCTGTATTGCCAGCTCGAAGACCCGGTATCCGCGATTTCCTTGGTCAAAAAAAACTCTTCATTCAGCAGCCCGTGAATGGTGGCGACATGGGCAGCTTGTACAGGTTTAACCCGGGAAATCGCTCTGGTGGAAATGACGTCATGCGTATGAATCAAATCATATTGATCCAGGCCGATCAAGGCCGATGCCATTTCAAACACATATCGCTCAATCTCCCGAAAGCGGGCCCAAGGCTCCAATTCCGGAAGCTCCTGGTCAAAATAGTCCATCATGATGTCGTGCACAGGAAACAAAATGGGATTTTTTTCTATCGTGAGCTGATCACTCAATCGATAAATTTTATTCATATCCGGATGATGGGCCAGTATGTCCACCTGATGTCCGAGTTTTTCCAAGCCTTGTTTCAGCACGTTTAAGTACGTATTGACTCCACCTATATGAGGAACAAACCAGTAGGTGACAAGCAAGATTTTCATAAATGAAACCTCCTTATCGGTACCCCAGCTGTCAAGAGCCTGTTTGTTATGAATGCGGCAGCATGGGAATATGGATTACCTTAGAAAAGCCATCCATATGAACCCTAATGATCTGATCACCATATCGACTGGATTGGCCTACCACTTGGTATGCTCCGGCCGGCAGCCCCTTACACTGATAGTACCCCTTCTTATTAATCCCTATTTTCCTGACCAGGATTTGGTCTTTGTTGAATATCTGAACCGTCCCCTCCGTTAAAAACCGTCCCGTAAATTTGTCATACACCATACCGCTTATAGAGGATAGGCTGTCAGACCTCTTGTCCCACCACAAACTGTTCTTAAATGGATGCAGCATTTCTTTATCGGGAATTTTATACGTATCGGCAAGAATGAAGGATAACCGGTCCCATAGGGGTTCGTCTGTGCAGTTAAAAATGTTTCTTGGCTTGAAATCGAGCAGATCATGATACGGTTCCATCGCATCAGGCAGTTCGGGAATGACGATATCATCAAGCAAAAAGGAGAGTTTCCTTGTATCTTCGCTAATCCCTTTATCCTTCGGTACAAAAACAGAGCTGGAGATAATCAGCAGCTTTCCCTGCATTACGGGTTTCATTTTCGTTTGCATGGTGAAATGGCCTTCTTGGATCTCTGCCTGATCCATCAGTTCACCATTGATATAAACGGAGATCGTGAGTTGTTCAGGCCATGGGTGTCTGCGTCCGGAAATGATTAAAGCTGTTGTTCTCCTGATAGGAGGCAATGGAATGACAAAATACTTGGAAAGCCATCCATCAGGATAACGGTCCGTAAATATAGCGCTCATCAACATCCCTCCGTTTTTTTGATTTTGTTGTTGCCACCCTTTGATGGACGAACAGATCGTGGTCAAACCCGGAAGGTGCGTAAGCTCCCCGGACTTTATATCAAAATATGTGATAGAAAAATATATTGAAACGGCAATAGACTACGTCTTTCATTTTTAAGATCGCCGGGGTCCGGGCGGCTCTATCTACTCGAATCTGTATGCATAGAAAAAAGACAGCCCGAATGAAAATATCATTCGGACTGCCCTTGTTAACCATCGGGTGGATCGGTCATCTCTCAAGCATGCTTCTTTCCACCCAGATACGCGTCTTTCACCCTATCATTGTGAAGTAAATCCTGCGCTTCGCCGCTCAGAACGATTTGTCCGGATTCGAGAACATAACCGTAATCGGCTATCTTGAGCACCTGCCGAACGTTCTGCTCCACGATCAGCACCGTCGTTCCTTCTTGATTGATCTGCCGGATGACCTTAAAGATATCGGAAACAATGATCGGAGCCAATCCCATAGAAGGCTCATCGAGCAGCAGCAGCTTCGGACGGGACATCAGCGCACGCGCGATGGCAAGCATTTGCTGCTGTCCGCCGGACATCGTTCCGGCAAGCTGGTCCACCCGCTCTTTCAGAATCGGAAACCAGGCGAACATCTTCTCGATATCCTGTTGAATACCTTGGCGATCGTTGCGCTGGTAAGCGCCAAGCTCCAGGTTCTCGAGTACGGTCATCGGAGCCAGCACCTGACGGCCTTCCGGAACCAAAGCCAGCCCTTCCTTGACCAATTGGTGAGGCTTCATTCCCTGCACCTGCTTACCGTTAAGGGTGATGGAACCGCTCCGCGGCGTAAGCACACCAGCTACCGTCTTCATCAGCGTCGTCTTCCCGGCCCCGTTAGCGCCGATCAGAGAAACGATTTTCCCTTCGGGCACTTCAAGCGAAATGCCCTTTAATGCGCGAATATTGCCATAGTACGTTTCGAGATTTTGGATCGCAAGCATTACTCATCCTCCTTCCCGAGGTAAGCCTCGATGACATCAGGATGGTTTTGGATTTCCTCAGGTGAGCCTTCGGCAATTTTCACGCCGAAATTGATGCACACCACTCTATCGCACAGGGTCATGACCAGCGGCATATCATGCTCGACGAGCAGGACCGTCGTACCGTTGTCCCGGATTTTACGGATCAGGTTCATGAGCTCATGCGTCTCGCTTTCGATCATTCCCGCCGCCGGTTCATCAAGCAAAAGCAGCTTCGGATTCGTCGCCAGCGCCCGGGCGATTTCGAGTCTGCGCTGCTGTCCATACGCCAGCGTATCGGATCGGATGTCTGCGACGTCCTTCAGGCCGACGAATTCAAGCAGTTTCATCGAACGCTCCTGTACATGGGCTTCTTCTTTCTTTTGGCCGGGCAGATGCAGCAGAGAAGCCCAGTAACCGGATTTGGTTACCGTATGCATCCCGACCTTAATGTTTTCCAAAGCGCTCATATGGCCGAACAAACGGATGTTTTGAAAGGTACGGGCGATGCCAAGCTCCGTAATTTTGTGCGGAGGCAGCTGCAGCAGATTCGTTCCGTCAAAGACGATGCTTCCTATCGTCGGCGGAAAAATGCCCGTGATCATGTTGAAAATCGTCGTTTTTCCAGCCCCGTTCGGTCCGATCAAACCAAGGATCTGGCCTCTGTCCAGACTGAAATTCACATCCGACAGCGCCTTAATCCCGCCGAATGTTTTACCAATTTGCTTCAATTCGAGCAGCATGCTACAGCCCCCCTTTGCCGGAAGTTTTGCTTTTGCGTTGTTTCCATTTGGCAAATGTGCTGGCCGTGATCAAGCCATGCGGACGGAACGCCATAACGAGGATCAGCAAGGTGCCGTAGAAGATCATTTTGTATTCGGCCAGAACGCGCAAATACTCCGGCAATCCTGTTAACAACGCCGCCCCGAAGAGCGGACCGATAATGACTTCCGAACCGCCGACAACGGCAAACGATAATATTTCCACAGCCCGGTGATAATTGAAATCGTCCGGCGTGATGCTCGTCGTAATGTGGGCATAGAGGCCGCCGCCCAGCCCCGCGAGCATGGAACCGATCAAATAAGCCAGCATCTTGTAATACGTAATATTGATGCCCATGGCGCGGGCCGCTGTTTCATCCGCACGGATGGCGCTGAACGCCCGGCCGACCCGGGAACGGTCCAGACGAATTTGGCATAATAAAATAACGATAAATAAAAGCATCATCGCAATTAAGGTCGATAAGGCTTTCATTTGAGATACGGAAATCCCCAAAACGGATGCATCCAGTCCAATTAACTTCTCCAGCTCGTATAACCGCGTTCCGATCGATTGCAATCCGGTCAGACCCAGCGCACCGTTGGTGATTTCCAGGTTCAGCATAATGACCCGGACAACCTCGCCGAAACCAAGGGTAGCAATAGCCAGATACAGTCCATGAAGTCTTAATGTGGGATAACCGATAATTAAAGCCACAATCCCGGTAATGATCACTGCGAGAATTAACGCCACAATTAACGGCAAATCCGCCGATTTGGTAGCAATGGATGCGGTATACGCTCCAATACTCATAAACCCTGCATGTCCAAGCGAAAGCTGTCCCGTAGACAACGTAATATAAATACTGATAGCCAAAATCAAATTCAGGAACAAAAAGGTGAAAACCTGCAGCGTATAAGGATTTAAAAAGTCCATTTTCTTCTCATGATCCCCCTTTACGCCTTTTTCCCAAACAGACCTTGCGGCCGGATGAGGAGGATGACAATAATCATACCGAAGGCTACGGCATCCCTGTAAGAGGAATCACCATAAGCAACGGCCAATACTTCCGACATGCCGATCAGCACGCCGCACACCATGGCCCCGGGAATGCTGCCGACTCCGCCAAGGATAAGGGCAGCCAAGCCTTTGAAGCCCAGTGTCAGACCCATCGACGGGATTAATGCCGAATAAGCAATACCGATCAGCATGCCAGCGATGCCGCCCAGAGCCGAAGCAATCACCACGGTCATAATAATGACGGCGTTCGTATTGATGCCCAAAATCCCTGCGGTTTCCGTATTTTCCGCAGTTGCTCTGAGCGCCTTACCCATTTTGGTCTTTTGAATCCAATAATTCAGAATGACCATTAAACACAGTGAGATGCCGATGATGATCAGATCTGCCGCGCGCATCTGCACGGGTCCTATATGGAAAACGGCCGCTCCGACACTCGGCACCGACCGGGAATCCGCTCCAAAGAATACATGAGTCAATTCTTCGATCAGGATGGCGAAACCAATCGTGCTGATTAGAGGCGCCAGATGCGGTACGTTCTTTTTTCTTAGCGGCCGCAGCGCGGTGAATTCAAGCACAAGCCCCAAGATTCCCGATACGATGACCGCAACGGGAAATGCGACCATAAACGGCAATCCGGTATTAACCGTAAGACTCAATCCCACAAGCGAACCGAAAATAAAGATCTGACCATGTGCCATATTGATAATGCGCAGCACACCGAAAATAAGCGTATAGCCGATAGCGATCAATGAATAGGTACTTCCTACGGTCAATCCGTTGAAGAGCTGCTGCCAAATCACGCTGTCTCCTCCTTTTTTCAAAATGGGCTTACGAAACAAGCAACCCGGGCAGCACCCGGGTAACTTGTTTGTTTCCCTAACTATTCAAACCTTCATTAACTTAAACAAAGGGGGCCTAAAGATGGAGTGGATTATTCGAACGTTACAAACTTGCCGGCTTTCACCGTAACGACGACAGGCACACCGATCGGATTACGTTTTTCATCAAAGGAGAGCTTGCCCGATACGCCATTGAAGTCCTTCAGCTGGGCCAATTCGTCACGCAATGCGTTACGGTCACCGCCTTTATTCGTTTTCAAAAGGGACTGGGCCATGATATACATCCCGTCATACGCCTGAGCCGCGAATTGATCCGGTTTCTTGCCGTATTTCTCTTCATATTTTTTCACGAAATTTTGTACATTTTCGTCTTTTTTGTCCGGGCTGAACGGCGTGGCTACGATAAGACCTTCCGCCGCGTGGCCGGCAATTTCCAACACTTGCGGATTGTTAAAGCCGTTGCCGCCGATAATCGGTACATTCAGACCGATTTCGCGTGCTTTTTTCACAACAAGAGAACCTTCCTTATATAATGCCGAAACGAACAATGCATCCGGATTGGCTGCTTTGATTTTGGTCAGCTGTGCGGCGAAGTCTACATCCCCATTCGAGAACGTTTCTTCACCCAGGTTGGTTAGTCCCATCTTTTCCGCCGTAGCCTTCATGGTTTTAAACCCGGATACGGAGAAATCGTCGTTCTTCGCATAAATGAAAGCCGCTGTCTTGATCCCGTGCTTCTTCACAGCCACATCCATAGCGGCAGGAATCGCTACGGACTCAGGCAGGGAATTGCGGAATACATATTCGCCGATGTCGTTAATGCCCTCGGCAGTATTGGAGATTCCGAGAATCGGAGTTTCCGCTTCACTGGCTACCGGTCCAATCGCAAACATTTCGCCGGACAAGGTCGGACCGATGATCCCGACGACTTTATCCTGGTTAATCAATTTATTGGCCGCATTGATAGCGCTTTCTTTCTTTCCTCCCGAATCTTCGGTGATGAGCTCGATTTTTAATTTTCCTTTGTTCGCTTCATTTAACTCGGTTAAAGCAAGCTCTAAACCTTGTTTTTGGGCTTCGCCATAGGCCGCCCCGCTTCCGGAAAGGAATCCGATGTAACCGATTTTAGCCACCTGTTCGCCATTTCCGGCTTCCGCCCCGGATCCGCCGTTGGTTGCCGCAGGCTGCGCACCGCAGCCAGCCAATAAGGCCAAGCTCAATACAGCGGAAAGAACTGTACCCATGCCTTTTCTCTGTCTCATGTCGCATCTCCCTTTGAATAAGTATTAATAACAAAAAATGTAACAAATTTATTAACAAAGTGTCAATAACAAATCTCTTACTATTTCGACACTTTTCCTGCACGTTTCCAATTAATAAATAAGCAAAAAGCACCGACCCGAAGGTCCGTGCTTTTTAGATCACATTGACTTGTCAATGATTACCTTTAGTATCCGTTTTTCATCCGTTTCCCCCGCCTTAAAGACCACGCCGTTCCATTCCAGGACCGGTTTTTCGCCCAATTCGGGTATTCGGGCCAATTGGCCTATCAAAAACCCGCTTAACGTATCGTAGTCATCGGTCGGCAGTTCCATATCCAGCAATTTTTCCACATCGTCCAAACTGGTGTAGCCTTGTACCATAAATGTATTTTCACCGATGGCGATGACTTCCTTCTCTTCCTCATCATGCTCGTCGAAAATATTTCCGACGATTTCCTCAAGCAAATCCTCGATCGTCACAATACCCGCTGTTCCCCCATATTCATCAATGGCAACCGCCATATGGACCTTGTTCTTCTGCAGGTCCTTGAACAGTTCGTCGATCCGCTTGGCCGCCGGAACAAGATACGGTGCTCGTATGACATCCTTGATATCAAGAACATGCTCATGACGGCTTTCCAGACACAATATGATATCCTTTACATGTAGAATTCCTACAATATTATCAATTCCCTTCTCAAAAACCGGGAATCTCGTATATTTCTCCATATGAATCAATTGCACGACTTCTTCGAGCGTCGCCGTGATCGGAATAGCCACGATATTCGTCCGGTAAGTCATAATATCGGAGACGACTTTATTGTCAAACTCAAAAATATTGTCGATCATCATTTTCTCGGTTTCCTGAATGGTTCCCCGCTCCTTGCCGATATCCACCATCATCCGGATTTCCTCTTCCGTCACCTGCTCGTCATTGGCATGGGGATCCACGCCGAATACACGAACGATCACATTGGTGGAGGCTGTCAGCAGCTTAACAAACGGAGACGCGATCACCGACAGCGCGGTCAAAGGCCGCACCACGATCATGGATATGGCTTCCGCTTTTTTCATGGCCAACCGCTTGGGCACCAATTCACCGAATACTAACGTGCGGCTCCTTCAGCAGCTGATAAAGCAGGTTTGCTTTTTTGTTCCCTTCCTCAGCCATCAGCTTCACTTTGTTATCGTTCAGCGAGATCAAAGCGATTTCAGACGCGGCGAAAAAGGCGTTTAATGCTACGAGTATAATAAGAATGATAATCTCCACGCTTGTTCATCCTCCGTTAATGGTACTTGTCCATCATATAAAAGCAAAGGCATCCTTCAAATTCACAACGGAGGGATCAATTGCCTTGATTCGCGTCTATTTCAATGGCCTGCTGCCCGAAACGATGAACATGATCTCCGGAAAAGTCGGCCATGGACTTCCCATCCCCAATTTACATTTACTAATAAATAACTTACATATCAAGTTTCTCGGACCATCCCTTAACAGAATTTCCCAAACACCAAACGTTCATCCCGTTTTTTTTGAGAATATGATTGCCGCTGCGAGCCCAATCGATTTCTTTACCGCCGCAAGTCAAAAAAGACCCGACTGCAATCGAGCATTGCCATCAGGTCATTGATGATTCGTTTACTTCAGCCATTCATGAGCCGGATCAAAATACGGCACTAACGTCCTGCCATCGTCTCCGGCCATCACCCACAAATAATAGATGGGATACCCTCCCGCCGCGCTAAGCGGATGATATCCTCTATCCACTGCGAAGCTGTCTCCATGTCTTACTACGTAGGCTTGATCGATGCTTTGATCCTCCGTGTAATGCATTTGGATGCCATACCCCTGCTCAGGATTGAATTGATAATAAAAAAACGCTTCCAGATGCCGCTCATTTGAAGAAAATTTATGAGGGGGATAGCTTGACCAATGCCCGGGCTGGAGATAGGTCTCCCCCAGGATCATACGGTGGACGCGGCCTTCGCCATTGTCGCCGATAATATCATTGACTTCCCGCCGCCACGTTTCCTTGCCCCGGGGGTGGGCAACGACTTCGTTCGGCCTGACAACGAAAGGCGCATACTTGCTTTCCGCTTTAACCTTGCATACGGCGATTTGGACATCATTCGACTGCGCGGTCACTTGATAACCGGATTGGCATGGGATGTACACCGCAGTTGCTTTCCCTTTAAATACATTGTTCCTTTCTCCCAGGTCCGTCCACTTCTCATTCTCGCAAGCAACCGTCACCTTACCCGTCAAAAGGACTAAAGCCGTTTCATAACCGCCCGTCTGGCTGGAATAGTCTTCACCTTCAGTTAAGGATATTTTTCCGAACGCAACATATTTTAAATCGTGGTCTTCGGTGATGATATCCTGATATCCTGCCGCTTCCTTTGCTTTGAATAAATAAGCCAATGCTGCCACTCCTTTTTTATTTGGAAATCATTGTATACATTGTGTATTTTATAATGTTATGTGATAAGCGCTTACATAGCAATAGTTTTTTGCTTAGGAAAATAAAGAAGAAGCCCCTCCAAGTAAACGGTTGTGCTCTTCTTGCACACTTGTCTGCTTAAAGGGGATTCTTCGGATTGGAGAATCGCCAGGGCTTTTTATACGGATTCTCTTTTCATTAATCCTGAACCAGAGCGTATTTCTTGTCAATTTTGGCTACCAAAGAATAATAAGTGTCTACCATGTTGCCGACATGGAGCTTGCCGATTTGGGTTAGCGCCTGATAGGCCTCCCATTGATCCCAGCCGAGCTCTACCATCCAGTCAATTAATTCCGCGTAAGCGATGCGTGCCGCATCCTCCATCGGACGCGCGCTCCCTACGACCATAAGCTCCGTGGAACTTTCAATTCTGGGCCATTTAATGGCTTTCCCTTTGATTAATTCAAATTTCAGCGTGACCTTCGCCGTAATCTCCAAAGCCACACCGCATAATTCACCGTCGCCTTGACCTGCATGACAATCTCCTGTAAAGAAGTACGCTCCCGGCACCCGTACAGGCAAATAAACGGTGTTGCCCGGCTTCGTATCGGGTACGTCCATATTTCCCCCATGGTCTGCCGGGGTCAATGCGGATATCGCTTCAAGCTCCGGAGCCGTACCGATCGTACCTAAAAACGGACGCCAGGGAAATTTCAATCGCTTGTTGTAAGTTAACTCGTTATCCTCCAGTTTATAAATAAACACCTTCTCCGGAAGCGGTTCGTTCAAGGTGCGTGTGGTGTTCGTGGCCGTTAACCCGCCGAAGTTAGGCAGATGCGCGCTAACCGCCCAATCCCTGGTCGGCTCTATGTCCATAATGTGTACTGCCAGCGTATCGCCGGGCTCCGCCCCTTCGACAAAGATCGGCCCTGTTTGGGGATTTAAATAGTTGCCCAATATTTTTGACGGAATATCGGTATCCTTCGTAACCCGATCTTCAAAGGCGTCCCTCGTATAGATGGCTACGGTTTCCCCCGGACTCACTGTGGCTATAGGCTCCAGATAACGGCTGAATACGTAACTATGTGCTCCGGGTTGTCTGATTTCTTTCATTAGGTTCGACTCTCCTCATCCCATAAGATTTGATTTCATAACCGACGTTTTTCGGCTACACGGCCAAATAGCGTTTGATCTGATCGTAATCGGCCATCACTTCGGCCGTGAGTTCGCCTACAATACTCCCTTTATCCATCGCGTAGCAGCGGTCGGACATCTGTTGGATCAGTCCGATATGCTGCTCCACAAACAGGACGGTCAAGCCCCAATCCCGATTAATCCGTTTGATGATATCGCTGATTTGCAAAATAATACTGGGCTGAATGCCTTCCGAAGGCTCATCCAATAAAAGCAGCTCCGGTTTGCCGACCAAAGCTCTGCTGATGGAGAGCATCGCCTGCTCGCCGCCGCTCAGCGTGCCCGCCTTCTGGGTTCGCCGCTCCCTTAATCTCGGAAAATAGTCATATAATATGCCGAAGTCGATATTGGCCTCCTTTTTATTAATTTGGCTACCCATTTTCAAATTTTCTTCCACCGTCAATTTCGGAAAAATCCCGTGTCCCTGGGGAACATAACCGATGCCAATCCGAGCTCTTTCATGCGATGCGCTGGATGAAATGTCCTGTCCTTTGAAATAAATCTTTCCTTCTTTGGCATGATTCAGGCCAATCAGCGTTTTGATAAAGGTGCTCTTGCCTACACCGTTACGTCCGATGATCGACACGATTTCCCCTTGCCTTACGTGAATATTCACATCGCGAATGATCATGATCTTGCCGTATCCCGACACCAGCTTCTCTACCTTAATCATCCGGTTTCCCCCTTAAGCTCACAGTCTGCCCGAGCCGTCTGATGTCTTTAGCCGCAATGTTAAACCTTGCCCAAATAGATTCTGACGACTTCCTCATTCGCTTCAATTTCGCTTAACGTCCCTTCCGCAAAAGGCTTTCCGTAATGCAGCACCGTCACATTCTCGGCTATCCGCCGGACAAATTCCATATCGTGGTCAATAAACAAAATCGTGATGCCGGATTCATTCATCTTTTTCACCAATTGTGCGGTAAATTCCGTTTCCTCAGGCCCCATTCCGGCGGCCGGTTCGTCCAGCAGCAGGATGTCCGGTTTTGAAGCAAGCGCCATAGCGATTTCCAGCCATTGCTGCTGCCCATGAGACAAATTGCTGACCTGAGGGTTGCCTAATTGTTCAATGCCTACGAAAGAAAGCAGACGGTCAATCTCAGCTTCGACATCGCCCGGCTCAACGAAATTTTGAGTGGCGATCCGCATGTTATCCCGCAATGAAAGTTCTCCATATACACCGGGAACCTGCATTTTAATGCTGATTCCCATACGCGCCCTCTTCCAAGTATCGTATTTCGTAATGTCATTTCCTTTGAACAGTATATGTCCCTGGGTTGGAGGATAGATCCCCATAATCAACTTAAACACGGTACTCTTGCCTGCACCGTTAGGACCAATCAGGCAGCGCAGCTCACCGCGCCTGACCGACATGTTGACGCCATCCACCGCCTTTAACCCGCCAAACTGCTTGACAACGTTCCGGAGCTCCAGCAGCGTTTCCTTCCGGGGGGGCTCCAAAACCGGCGAAATTTCAGATCGTAGATTTCCCATGGATACCCTCCTTCATCACTTGCATAGGATTCACGTCCTTTTTCCGGTTAAAAAATAGGCGGTCCAGTCCTTTGAAAAGCTCGACAATAATTCCTTCCGGAACGAACCTGACGACAAGCAGGAGCGAAACGCCGAGAATGACTAAGGCAAACTGATTTCCGCTTGAGGAAAGATATTGGGAAAACCAGGAATAAATCAGGGTGAAAACCATGGCCGCCGTTAAGTTCTTCCGTCCTCCGGCTGCCACAAGGACGACGGGCAGCGTCGCTGCAGCCAGACCCATGGTGGAGGGTGTCATATAGTTGCCCCATGCCGCATATAAAATGCCGCCTAATGAAGCTATCATGCCGCTTAATGTGAATACCATCGTCTGAATTTTGGGAACATTATACCCGAACATATGACTGCGTTCTCTGTTTTCCCGAATCGCGAGAAGCGCGTATCCCCACCTCGAAACGACCAGATAACGAAGCAGAAGGTATATGGCTATGAGCAAAAAGAGAACTAAATAGTAAAAGCTATTGCCGTTGAAAGTGAACAAGGCTTCCCCGAACCCGATGGAAACGGTAGGAATGCCGTTGATTCCGTTATAGCCTCCCAACAGCACGTCGCCGATTTTCCATTCAGAGCCCGCCGTCTGCGCCATGAAGGTTTCCAGAACGAGCGTAACGCACAACGTAATCAGCCCGACGAAAACGTCGTTCACTCCTCCGTAGAACATAAAATAACCGAGAATCCAGGCCACGACGCCTGCCGCCAATACGCCTGCGACAAGAGCAACGGGAGTAAAGGAAGGTTCGCCCACATTTAAATAAAGAATGCCGTAAACATAACCGCCGATACCGAAAAAGACCGTTTGACCGAAGCTGAAAATCCCGGTATAGCCCCAAATCAAAGCCAGACTTAATGACAGAAACACCGAAATCATGAAGTTAGCCACATTCAACACTTTATATGCGGATGCAAACAACGGAATCAAGATAAAGGCGGCAAAAAGCAAGACCGCTATGACATTCTCCGCATTCAACCGAAATTTCATTGCCCGTTACCTCCCCCGCATTAATTTTTTCTCGATCAGTCCTGAAAAACCAAGCGGGAATATTCGAATGAAAAGAATCGCTACGACCAAAAGACCCAATTTGCCGATCAGCGTGCCATAAAGCATGGACAGCACACTGTTCACTGCCGACAAGGCGCCTCCGGATAATAAAGTGCCCACCAGCGGATTCGCGCCGCCGACAATCACCGTAACAAAGCTCGGCATAATGAAGCTGGACCCGAACGTCGGCGAAATCGACATCGTCGGAGCATACAGGCCGCCTGTCAGCCCGGCGAATGCCGACCCCAGCATAAAGGTAATGGTATACATCCTGGAAGTATTGGTTCCCAAACTTTGCGCAACCGCGCGATTTTGCATCGTCGCTCTGGATCTTAGTCCAAACTCTGTATGCATAAACAACCAGTACATGAAAAACAGCAGAGCCAAAGCACAAACAAATAAAACCACCCTGTAGTAGGAATAGGATCCATCGCCTAAAGTAAAGGAACCGAGCGGAGTCGAGATGCCCTGTAAAGAAGGACCCATAAGAATAAGCATGCCCTGGCCCAAAATAAGACTGATCCCCCAGGTCGCCACTACCGAATCCAACGGACGGCCATACAGGTAACGAATAATTAAACGGTCAACAATGTAACCGAAGATCGCTACGAAAACTGTCGCCGCGACAACCGCCAACGGCAATGGAACACGGGAGTGCGCCAGCAATGTCGTAATATACGCTCCGAGCATGATAAACTCTCCATGAGCGAGATTGACGATGCCCATCATACCGAATATAATCGCCAAGCCTATCGCCGATATGATCAGGAAAGCAAAGCTGTCCATGAGCTGATAAGATACGTTGAAGATACTAAAGAGAAAATTCACCGGGCCGCCTCCTTTCCGAACTTCTACCCGATGCTTGCGAGGGCTGCCCTAAGCGATATCCGCACACCGGTATCCGCCAGGCCAAACCCACAGCCGCATGTTGTATTTCTATTTATCCAAAGGTGTATATTGTTTGTTGTCCGCTTTCGTTGTCAAATCGACGCCCTTCTCTTTGGACAACCAGTCCGGCACCACATTCTCGAAGGTTTCGGGGAAGGTGATCTTATGATTCTCGTCCGCGTGCGCCAAATACACATTCTTAATCGCATGGTGCGTTTTTGGATCAATGGTTGTTTTTCCCGACGGGGAATCCACGCTAATCCCGCTTTCAAGCGCCTTGATTACCGCTTCCTTCTCTACGGTTCCCGCTTTTTTGACGGCCTCCGCCCATAAATAAACGCCTGTGTACTGGGCTTCCGCTTCCATCCCGATATACGGCTCATCCGGGAATTTCTCGCGCCATTTTTTCACAAAAGCCTTCGCCTCCGGCGTCTCCAACTCTTCCATAAAGGTTGCCGTGACATACATATTCGCCAAGGCCGGCGGTTTGAACCGCTTGTGCTCGTAGGCTTGAGCCATATTGACCGTCGTGGCCATCGGCAGACCCTTGATACCGGATTTGGACCACTGCTCATAGAAAGATGACTGGGGAACGCCTACCAGCAATGTCACCAGGACATCCGGTTTGGCCTGCTGAATCTTGCTGATGGTGCTGCTGAACTGAGATACGCTTAACGGGATGAATTCCTCGCCAATGATTTTGCCGCCGTTTTCTTCCGCCGTTTTCTTCACCCATTGAGCCGTAATTTGGCCGAAGTTGTAATCAGCCGCAATCGTGTAAATATTCGGTCCGTACTTCTTGATCATGGATTTGATCAGTGTCACGACTTGATGCTCCGGCACGGCGCCGGTAGCAAACGTATATTTGCTGGCAACGCCGCCTTCGTATTGATTGTTATAGAAGTAAAGCATTTTGTTTTGTTCCATAATCGGACGGATCGCCTCGCGGGATGCACTGGTATATCCGCCCATCACCACATCGACTTTGTCCTCGAGAATCAATTTGCGGGCCATTTCCTGATAACGCTGGTTGTCTGACTGCGTATCGGGAGCCACGATTTCAATTTGCCTGCCCAATAGCCCTCCGCTTTTATTGATTTCATCGACAGCCAGCTCGGCCGCATGATATTTTTGCATACCTACCAGAGCAAAATCGCCTGAGCGATCCTCTAATACTCCGAGCTTAATGGGAGAATTGCTTGCATCCGATCCGGAATCGGATGAGGACGGAGAAGAAGAACCGCAAGCGGCCAACATGGACATACACAAGACTAGAGCAGCGCTAATGAAGGTCTTAGGTTTTAACAATTTGCGATATGAATGGGTCATAAGATGTATGTACCTCCTGATCATTTTTTTAATTTCCGGCCTTACTTCATTCCTGATTGACCATCCCATTCTCTATGCCGAAATACGTGTCCCCCCCGTGTGATCATCTGAAGAAACTTGGTCAGACCAGAAGTGTGTAAAAAATTTTGTTATATTATATAACATGAAACTTGGTCTGACCAACTTCTTATGGGCTATTATAGCACTATACATTGTTTTTGAATAGTATTTATGTAATATTTATTTACACTAAATAAAAAATAAAGGCCTTTAAATTTTATAGTTAACATAATAAGTAATATATTTGCTCTCGTTACCTTAAAAAATGGATACAAAAAAAGGCCTGCAGCAGGCCTTGGGTAGCTGAGCATGATATGTTCTTCATCCATCGTTGGGCGTAGGATCGAGGGACTTGATCAACTGAATGGTGTAATCGATATGCCTTTCCATTTCTTCAGCGGCACGACGACCGTCCTTGTCGATAATGGCCTGCAGTATGGCCTGGTGCTGACGGGTAAATTCAGCGTTGGCTCCGCTGATCATCTGCGTTTGAACACGAACGGTATACAAGTTCGGCGTGACCAGATCCGAAACCAAAATCAATATATCCGATAGCGTATTATTATAAGCGGCTTTCGCAAGAAACAAATGAAAATCGATGTCCGCCTGGATCATGTTTTCCAGATCAGCAGCTGCAACCATCCGCTCCATGACGCCTTGCATTAAACGGATGTCGGCGTCTTTTCTGCGTTTTGCCGCCAGTTTAGCAATACCGCCCTCAAGCACCTTCCGGGATTCCAATAATTCAACGGATGTTTCCGTAGGAATCGTGAAAAACGGGAGCATATTGGTCAATATTTTGGGAATATGAGGAGTTTTAAGAACGGTGCCTTCACCCGGTTTAGAGTGAATCACGTCGAACATCTCCAATATTCGCAGCGCTTCTCTTACCGAAGACCTGCTCACCTGTAAAAATGAGGCCAACTCGCGTTCGGTCATTAATTTATCACCGGCAACCAAATTGCAGGAAGTAATATACTCACGAATTTGATGCAATACTTGTTCAAACATCCGATGATTTTTTTGGACTGTCGTCATTCCAATCACTTCCCGTCCTTGCGGTTATTATTGGCTTTTTGCAGGGGTTCTCCAAATCCGCACTCATCGTCTTCCATTCTCAAGAAGCGGTCACGGCATAATGCCGAACAAAATGTATGATCTCTTTCAGGAAATCCCGCAACATGAATGACCGGCTCCCCGACGATGAGTTTGGAACAAATCTCACATTGATCTTTAGTCATCTTATCACCACCTGTCCACTTAATCCAGACCTTCCTCTACCCGTCAGGCGCTTTTCCTCTATAGTAGGAAGGAGGTATCCAATGGGTCTCCCGGTCATACGGAAACTCGGTAAAATAATAAAAGCCTCTCGTGGCTGCAGTCAAAATAATATGCAGTACAGCGCCGACGATCATGGATAAAAAGGATGCATAATATATCGGATATAGCCCCAGCATGCCGAAAACCCCGACAGATACGCCAAATCCCAGAGAAATCAATCCCGTCGGATTCCACCGGTATAAGAAAGGCCTGCGGTATTCGATAAAATCGGTTGGCCCCAGTCTAAGCAGCTTACGGCATACATAATGATCGGCGAGCATGATAAAGATCCATGTATTCGTCAAAATCCCGGTAATCGCCAGCCAGTTTTCGAGGTACTGCACAATATTAAAAGAATAAAACACGCATCCCAATACATAAACTATGATCATCCAAAACTGGCGCCCGGGCTTAAATCGGAAGGCCAGCGAAAACGTATTGGAAAGAGCCAATGAACCGGAATACAAATTCATGACATTCACCCGAAACTGGGTAACCAGAACAAACAGCACTCCCCAGATTCCTATCACCTTCGGGAAAACATAGCCGGAATCCGCAGCCAGCATCTTAGCATCGCCACCTGTAATCGTGGGCATTAACGTGTAAGCAAACAACGGCCCGATGAGGATTGTAACAAACATCGGGACAAGCATGCCGATCATGGCCAGGAATCCTCCCCGATATCCCGAATTTTCTTTTGCAAAACGCCCGTAATCGGCAGCCATAAGACCTTGAAACACCATTTGCCCATTCGCCATCATGAATGCAATCCACATCGAGTGTTCCGGAAGCCACGGCAGCACCCACCGATCCGGTCCCGCAACCTGATAATGATGGGTCAATTGATATAAACAAAGTCCGAGCAATAAGGCGTATATCACGACTCCCCAGGTTTGGAAAATTTGCAGTGCCTTCATTCCATACCATACAAACAACAGCTTGACCAAACCTAATGCCCCAAATATCAAGGTCCCTTCTACCGCATCAAACTCCACATGAAAATATAAGGAAATGGCATGCGTTACAATCGTACCTTCAAATAAAAAATAAAATACATAGTTCATTCCGTAAATGAAAGAGGTAACGGCAGAACCCATATAACCGAAGCCCATGCCGCGCGTCATCAAATCTATGGTCAGCCCTTCTTTGCTGGCTAAACGGATCATCATCATACCGATGATCGTCGAGCCGATAAAAAAATAGCTAAGCGGCCACAGCATATCAGGCCACCCTACGACATAACTCAACTGCGCCCCGAAGGTGAAAAAAAACATGGCCGTTGAGTTGCCGAGCAGAACGGCAATGATGGCCGGAATCGGCCAACGATAATACGAAGGAATCTTACGGATCGCATAATCTTCAATGTGTTCGGATCGAGTGGTTTGTGTCGGACCTTGGAACCATTTCATAGAAATACTCCCTCATAAACTTTCCAGCTTTCCAGCATATATTGAATTCCCGGTTTGTCGTGTGGTTTGAAGCAGAATAGGGAGCACCCTACGAAATAACTTCATGTAATATAATATAACATAAAATAAATGAATTGTGGCTTCCTTTATGAATATGATCTAAACGGTGTTAGAGGGTATCGCTTCTTTCATAACTAATATTTGCCTGAGTTTTTGGTAAAAAATTGGAGATCGAGGTGGTAAAAATTTTTTAATAAAAAAATGACACAAAATCATGCAAAATGTACAAAATAGGTGTACAATAAGAAAAGTGGCTCGGATGCATGCAATTCTGTGATCCATTCAATGTGAAGATTTTCACAACGGAAAATATAGTAAATTATGTTTATTATATATAACATCCATATTTGCAGCGACGAGCAAGGTACTATTTACACGAAATAAGGAGGAACGTAGCAAATGTTAGAAACAACCATTCAGAAATCGGAACAAGAAACTCCCGCGGTACAAGGAAAGCCGGATGTGCTGGATCAATTGTTAAAGCCTGAAGTGCAAGAATCCTTGACTGTGTTGGTGGATCAGCTTCCGAAGCTCACCGAAATGATGACGCTTCTAACGAAGACATATGATCTGGTGCAAAAAGTAGCTACAGACCGCGTGCTTATTCAAGATATGGTAGGCGGTATCCAGGAAGTGGTCAAACCGCTCGAGGAAAAGGCAAAAGCCATAGCGTCGGCCGCAATCGAAGCCAATGATCGTGCCGAGCAAAGCGATGCCACTATCGGCCTGTTCGGCATGCTGAAATTGCTTAAAGATCCGGAGCTGCAAAGAATGCTGCGTTTTGCGCAAGCGTACCTGGATATTATGAACGAAAGAAAACAACAAGCCTAATTGATGGAACTGAACGGGGGACTGAACGTGAAAAAGCAAATTTTAATTTTGGGTGGCGGCTACGGCGGCTTGTTAAGCGCCCTTTCCGCTCGTGCAAATTTATCGATAGAAGAAGCTTCGATTACTGTAATCAATCGCTTTGGGACGCATCAAATCATTACGGAGCTGCACCGTCTTGCTGCAGGTAACGTGGCGGAAAAAGCGGTTGCGCTGCCATTGGAAAAATTGTTTAAAGGCAAAGACATCCAATTAAAGGTCGGAACGATTGAACATATCGATTTGGAAGCGCGTAAAGTCTTAGTGGCCGACGGCACAACCTACAACTACGACGCATTGGTTCTAGCTCTTGGCAGCGAAACCAACTTCTTCGGCATTCCAGGTCTTCAAGAAAACAGCTTTACATTGAAATCCGTAAACGATGCCAACCGCATTTACAAGCATGTGGAAGAACGGATTCGCGAATACAGCAAAACGAAAAATAAAGCGGACGCTACTTTCGTTATCGGCGGCGGCGGCCTCACAGGCGTCGAGCTGGTTGGAGAACTTGCGGACGAGTTGCCGGGCATTTGCCGCAAAAACGGCGTGAATTTTGAAGATGTATCGCTCTACCTGGTCGAAGCTATGCCAACCATTCTGCCGATTTTCTCTGCGGATTTGATCGAACGCGCGACAGCGAGCCTGGAAAAACGCGGTGTGCAGTTCTTGACAGGTTTGGCAATTACCGAAGTGAACGGTAACACCGTCAGCTTGAAAGACGGCAGAACCATCGAAACCAACACACTGGTTTGGACCGGCGGCGTACAAGGCAACTCGCTGGTAGCCAACTGCGGTATTGAAGTGAATCGCGGCCGCGCAACGGTGAATGAATTCCTGCAATCGGTATCCCACCCTGAAGTATTCCTCGCCGGCGACTGCGCGGTCGTCTTCGGTCCTGAAGGACGCCCGTACCCGCCAACAGCACAATTGGCATGGCAGATGGGTGAGCTTGTGGGCGCAAACATCGCGGCTTCCTTCAAGGGCGGCAAAATGGACGCGTTTGCTCCGGTCTTCTCCGGAACACTCGCCAGCCTGGGACGTAAAGACGCTATCGGTTCCATCGGCCAAAACGGCATCGAATTGAAAGGCGCACCGGCTTCCATCATGAAAAAAGCGAGCAACGCCCGCTACCTTTCCCACATCAACGGCTTGTTCGCACTTGCTTATTAAAAAAATAGTTTTCCTAAATAACAAGCCTTCGGGATTTCCCGAAGGCTTGTTTGTACAGATCTATGTCTGAACCTCCAAACCGATAGGAATGGCCGCTGAAGTCCCCTTCCCTAAGCCCTTTTTACTTGGCAGTACCCTGGCAAAGGTTAGACTACGCCCTGTTTTGATTTCGTGCATCTCAGTTTGTAGGTTCGCCCGTACCCTTTGGCATAGCGAATGATCCGGCGAATCATGCTCCTGTTTTTCAGTTTGGTAAACGGACAAGGATCGGGGTTCGTATTCACTTCGATAATCCACGGCTTAAGACGCCGGTCAAGGGCGATGTCCGCACCGATTTCCCGCATGCCCGGATAGGCGGCGCTTAGCTGCCTGGCGGCCTTAACCCCGATCTTCTTCATTTTTGACATCAAGGCCTTACGCTTCTCTTTGCCGGTGTAAACTTTCAATAATACCTCAACCGGATAAATGGTTCCCCCCTGGCTCCCGTTTGTCACCACCTTGCGCGGATGCGCCACGCGGCCCACAATCCCTGTAGCCTTCCAGCGGCCCTTGGGATTTCGCTGCACCATGACACGGACATCGAACGGCCGGCCGGCGTGAACCAAAAGCCGGACCCCCTTTTGCACCAAATAGGGCCTTCCCCGGGTCTCTTTTAAGATGGCACGGTAAGTCTTTCTATAATTGGTAAATTGATGCACACGGACACCCGTCTGATAGCGGTATTTTATCCTCTTCTTCCGGTCTATGACGTCTATGCTGTCTTGGCTGTCATTGCCGCCGCTTTCGGGTATTCGTTCCACACGAATCACACCCTTCCCCTGAGAACCATTGCAAGGCTTGATGTACACCATGGTATACTTTTGCAGCATCGCATACAGCGCATCCCGGTCCATCCTTCTTGTTGCAAGAATGCGTCTTCGCAGCGACTTGTTTCCCCTCAGCACCCTCGTTTTCGTCAGCTTGTTGGAGACACGCCTTATTGCCCGTTTCATTCCGCTCTCCCCCCCATAATGCCACTAAATTACATTACGGGAAAGGTGGGACATTTGTTCGGGCATCCGCCCAATGGCAGAACCAAAGGGGAATTTTTACATATGATTTACTATAGGGGTTTGTTTCAGAGCTACAGATTGCAGCGAACGGGGAGACAACCATGATACCGTTGGAGAAATTGCAGGATAAAGTGCGAAAAACAACCAGGATATTTCCCTGGTACAAAGAGCTGATTGGCGGCGATGGCGATATAGCGAGCGGAATCAACCGTATACAGGAATTGCCTCTCATGACGGCGGACATTTTCGAAACTTATTATTATCACCGCCCGCATGATCCTTCCCTGGCCGTATACCGGACGTCGGGAACCGGCTCGGGCCGTCGAAAAGCCATCCTCTACTCTGAGGAAGACGATACGAACTACATTCAGATCAAAACGAAGCTGTTCGGCGAACTTACCGCAGGAAGCGGCTGCATCAAGGCTTTGGCGGATATGGGTACCGGCCATGCGGCGAATACGGCCCTGGACATATTTGAAAGGCTGGGAATGGAAGGGCGCTCCATTGCCTTCGAACTGCCGATCGAGCGGCACATTGAAGAGCTGCAGACGTTTCAACCCGACCTGCTGTACACGATGCCTTCCATTCTGGACCATATCGTATATGCCACCGAGAACCCGCGTGCGTTCGGGATCCGCAAAATCATGCTGGTCGGGGAAATCGCTCCGCCGGAGTGGCAGCGGAATATGGCCCGCCTGTTCGGTCTTGATCCAAGCGACATCATCGACACCTACGGCTCGATTGAAATCGGCACGATCGCTTATTATTCCCACGATCTGGGCAGATATATTCTTGTCGACGGCCTATTTGCGGAAGGAATCGGGGCGCAGGAATTGGATGAGGGACTCGAGCCGCTTGGAGATAACGAGAAGATCCTGGTGCTCACTTCATTCGTCCGAACCATGCTGCCGGCCATCCGCTTTGTAACCTACGACGTCGTCAGGGACTTCAGGCCCGTGATGGTCGACGGCGTAATGAAGCAGAGCTTTCAGTCCATTGTCAAACGGGTGGGGCGAGAACTAAAGCATGGGGAAAAAATCAGCCTGTACGATATCGAGCAGGCCGTATACCGGCATGTCGAAGATGCGATCATCCGGGTCAAGGTGCGAAACAATGTGTTGGCCGTGCAAATTAAAAGCAAATCGGAAATGGACTCCGTCCTTCCGGCCATCCGGGAGGAAATCAGGGCGTGCATTCCGGAAATCGGCATGATGATTCGGAACCGTTTGCTTGATGACATCGAAGTCATTGCAGTGGGGGAAGACCAACCGCTGGAGAACGGGAGGGTCAAAAACAAAAAGATCTATTACTAGATCAGCAAAGGTTGGGTTGTCATGGACATCAATGGCGGTATTTTGTCGGTCATCGGAAATACGCCTCTGGTTAAGCTGAGCAGCCTGTTCCGGGACCGCGATCTTGAAGTCTATGCGAAATTGGAGCTGATGAACCCCGGCGGAAGCGCGAAAGACCGCCCCGCCCTGCGGATGATCCGGGAAGCCTGGAAGGAAGGGAAGATTGGCCCGGGGACGGTTGTCGTCGAATCCAGTTCAGGTAATATGGCGATCAGCCTGGCAATGATTTGCAAATACCTGGGGATGCGCTTCATCAGCGTGATCGACCCGAAGACGACGGAGTATAACATCCGAATCCTGAAGGCTTCGGGCGCGGAAATCGACTATGTCGCCGATCCCGATCCGGAATCCGGAGAGTTTCTTCCTGCAAGGCTGAAACGCGTGCAGCGGCTTCTGGCGGAAATCCCGGGCAGCTTCTGGCCGAACCAATATGCGAATACGAACAATTACTTGGCTCACTACCATACGACCATGAAAGAAATCGTGGATCAACTCGGCCGGGTGGATTATTTGTTTTGCGGCGTCAGCACGTGTGGAACGCTTCGGGGCTGCGCGGAATATGTAAAGGATCACGGGTTGGCAACCCATATCGTGGCCGTAGACGTAGAGGGCAGCGCCATTTTTAGTGCGAATAAGAGCAGACGGCGGTTCCCCGGGCTGGGCGCCGGCATCGTGCCGCCCTTCTGCAAAACGGATATCATCGACCGGATCGTGCATGTCTCGGACTGGGATATCGTCACCGGCTGCCGGGCATTGGCGCAAAAGGAATCGATCATGGCCGGGGCGTCCTCCGGAGGTGTCATCGCCGCCGTCAGGCATATGGAGCAAGAGCTTGTCCCGGGAGCGAAATGTGCGGTCATCCTGCATGACCGGGGCGAACGCTATCTCGATACCGTATATTCGGACGCATGGATCGAGAGCGAGTTCGGCCGGGGGCTTCCGGCAGGAGATGATTGATTGACGCTACCGATTACGAAGGGAGGAAGCGGCATGCTATATATCAACGACCGGGAAATCCGCGCGATCGGCATGGACTGGCAGGCTCTGGCCGAAATGGCGGATTCCACGGTACACATTGTCGATTCCGGGGATTTCGCGCAGCCGGTCAAGCCGTATTTGCGGTACAACAATCTCAAAAACCGGATCATTGCGATGCCCGCTTATGTCGGGGGAGACGTGAATGCCGCGGGAATCAAGTGGATTTCCAGCTTTCCGGATAATATCCGGATTGGCCTTCCCCGAGCGCATAGCGTCATCGTATTGAATGACCCCGACACGGGCCGCCCTTCCGCCATCCTGAACTCGCCGCTTCCCAGCATCGTGAGGACTGCGTCCGTCAGCGGGCTGATGATCCGGCATTTTCTGCAGGCGCGTTCACTCGAGCGGTTTCATCTCGGCATTATCGGTTGGGGGCCGGTTGGACAGTATCATGCCCAAATGGCCGAATCCTTATATGGGGACAAGATCGAACGCATCCGGGTGTATGATATCAGGGGAGTGGATTTGTCCGGAATCGCTTCTCCTTACCGGGACCGGATCACGGTCGAAAAGACGTGGGAGGACGTTTACCGGCCGTCCGATATTCTCATTACGTGTACCGTATCGGAGAACCGGTATATTGATAGTCCCCCTGGAAAAGGCAGCCTTTTGCTGAATGTTTCCCTGCGCGATTACAAGCCGGAAGCGTTAGCCTCGGTGAAAACCGTCATCGTCGACGATTGGGATGAAGTGTGCCGCGAGAACACCGATATCGAACGGCTCCATCTGGAACGGGGGCTGGCCCGCAGAGATGTCCAAACGCTTGCCGATGTCGTCTGCCGCGACAGCCTGGCGGAAATTGCCGACGACGAACCCGTCTTCTTCTGCCCGATGGGCATGTCCGTCTTCGATATCGCGACGGCAGTGTATTATATGAAGCTGGCGGAAGAAAGAGGGCTTGGGGTAGAATTGGACTGAGGCGGTGGGCATCCGGGGGCGGATATAACCGATCCCGGACGCCGCTGAACGCCGAAGACTTTTGAACGGGTAAGCTCAGATAAACATCCGCTGTAAAAACGAGCGTAGCTCATCCTTTTCCACCCTGCTCCCGGCCGTTCCTTTTCCCCAGTGGCAACCGATTTTCCCGAATGCTTCAAGCCGGTAAAAGATCCTTTTCTAAGGAACCATTTCTTTGACGTTCAAAGTCCCGGCCCGTTCTTTTTTGGAAGCCAAATAATCGTAAAGCTTCTGTTGTCCCGATACGATGCTGTCAAGGAAGGGAGCGGTGCCGTACGCTTTGCGCTCAAACGAGGAGAGCCACATCAAATGTTCAATGTCGGTATGCTCCGTTAAGATGTCGGCGGCATCGTGAATATTAGTCATCGTCCATTCCCCGTGACGCTGAATCATCTGCAATGCCGACTTGTAAATTTCCTCTCTTTGGGCATAACGGTCCGAGGCTGCGATGTAAATATCCCGAGTGCCTATTTTTCCGGTCGCATCGACAACAATACGTATCCCCTGAGGCTCCAATTGACTAATCAGGGGCTCCGAAATCACCCAAGCGTCAGCCTTGTGGCTGGAATAGGCATCCAGCAGCTCCTGGCCAAGCTCCGAGTTCGGTTTTATATCCTTCATGGACAACCCGGCCTCTTCCAACACCTGCAGCAATAATAAATGTTCATTCGTTTTAGGAGCGAACGCTACCTTCTTCCCTTTTAAGTCGCCGGCTTGGAAAATCGTTGAATCCAGCGGAACAATGACCGCATAAGCCGCCGGATTGCTTGGCTCCGCAGCCAGATAAACGATGGGTGTATCCGGGTCGTGAAGAAAAGCGGGAACCGCTTCTCCCACGGACCCGAGGTCCACTTGTCCTGCCTCAATGGCCTGAAACAAAGAAACATCGTCCTCATACAAAACCCATTCTAATCCGACATGATGTTTCTCCGTCAGTCTCGACTCCAAATCCCCTTTCTTCATGACAGCCAACAACATGCTGTTGGGGGTATAACCGATCCGAAACACATTTGGATCAACGGGAGGACGGGAAGAACCGCGAGGCGAGGAATTCTGAAAACAACCGGCCAGGAGCGTGGCCATCATCAATAAAAGAAAAAAGGCCGGCCCATGTTTGCCGGCCTTGCGTACTGCATTACGCATTGACAGAGAGTCCTTTCTTCCATCTGGTGAAACGGGCCTCAATCACAGCGAGGATATAATTCAGTAATAATCCCAGAAATGCCAAAACAATAATGCCGGCATACATATCGGGAATTTGGAAAATTTCCTGCGAATTTAAAATGTAAAATCCAAGGCCTGCGGATGATCCGATCATCTCGGCAGCCACCAGCGCTGTAATACAATAGGCTCCGCCCAGGCGAATGCCGGTAAAGATGCTCGGCGCCGCAGCGGGAAGAATGACCCGGAAAAAGAGGAAGCTTTGCGAGCCACCCATGGATTTCGCAGAGTCAATCAATAGTTTGTCGACATATTTCACACCGCTTGCGGTATTTAACAGGATCGGCCAGAAAGAAGCCCATAGAATGATCGCAGTTTTGGAAGTTTCCCCGATCCCGAGAAATAAAATAAATACGGGGAACAAGGCAAAAGCCGATATTTGACGAAACAATTGAAGCAATGGATCGACAATCGCTTCGAATCGCTTAAACCAACCCAAAAATAATCCAAGCAGCGTGCCTGCTACGATGGCCAACAGCAGCCCCGACAACGAGCGTTGAAGACTGGCGAACACGTGAACCCATAAATTACCGGTCGAAAACAGCTTCGTAATGGAAACGACAACGCTGGACGGCGGGCTTAAGAAGGCTTTATTCACAATGCCGAGTGTCGGCAGCAATTCCCAAACCAGTAAGAAAAGAATGATGCCTAAACTTCGGTCGGCAGATGACCTGATGATCCTGATGAAACGTCCCATTTCATTCCCCCCTCAACTTTACTTTACGGTCACGGCGCTGGCGCTGGACGCTGCTTTCTCGGCAAACGGATTAAATTCGTTCGTGTAGACGTCTTTTACGCTTATCTTTCCTTTCGGAATCATGCCCTCGTTCTCAAGAATGTCGATATAATATTGAATCGGGGGCTCAGTAATGACGAGATCTTCCACATAAGCGAACCGATCAATGAATTCGACATCCATATCCAAACGCTTGGCGATAATTTTCCTGGCTTCTTCCGGATTTTCGTTAACCCAGTTCGCTGTTTTCGCAATGGTTGTTACGAAATCCTTCACCGCTTCGGGATGCTCTCTCATAAACTTCCCGTTGACGCTGTACGGAGCCATACCGCCGAGCCCCTTGTCAAGATCATAGTCGCTCCAAAGCTTCACAAGATCCTCGTTTTTCTCCGCTTTCCCCGACAGCGGAGCGTGCAGGATGGCCAAATCGATTCCGCCTTGAAGCAGCGTTTGTTCCATCTTTGTTTCCGGTACGACGAGGAAGTTGATCTTGCTTACATCCACGCCTTGTTCTCTAAACCATTTCTTCGACACGAATTCGGCGCAAGCTCCAAAGCTGTTAAATCCGATGGTCTTCCCTTCCAAATCCTTCGCTGTCGTAATCCCGCTGTCCTTCCGAACGAAATACTTCATATGAGGCGCTTCTTCCAGCGTTTTTCCTCCCGCGGAGATGACTTTAATATCCGCACCGCTGGAAATCGAGGAGATGACAAGAGGCACCATTCTTGTTCCAAAATCGATATCTCCTGTGCCCACCAGCGGGATAATTTGCGGAGAGGCAACGGCGCCGACATACTTCGGTCTCGTGCTGGTTCCTTCAAAATAACCGAGTTCATCCGCAAGATAGACCAAATCGAATCCCGGATTATCCGGATATTTAAACTCAACGATGGACTTTCCCGAAGAATCGACCGCCTGATTCGAACTGCCGCAGCCGGCCAGTACCCCCATCATGCCTATGATGACAGTAATAAACAACAGCTTTGCTTTCTTCATTTCACCTCTACCTCTTTTCGTCTGTTTTAGTAAGTGCTTTAAATGCATTCTCCAAGCGGGCCAGGTCCGTCTGACCGACAATCGTCTCCACCCGCCGGCCTTCCTGATTAAAAATCAGCGAAGACGGATAAGCGGTAATTCCATACTTTCTGGCCACCGTACCGGAATCGTCAAGAAGCACGGGCAGTAACAGCTGCTGCTCTTTAACAAACTCCGCAACGCGATCCAGGCTGAGCTCCGTAAACGTTAAGTTGGCCGTCAATACCTCGATATCGGGATGTGAAGACGCGAATTCAATAATCGCCGGCATCTCCTCCTTGCACGGCGGGCACCAACTGGCCCAGAAATTCAGCAGCACCGGCTTTCCCCGATAGTCCGATAGCCGAACCCACTCCCCCTCCAAAGACTCCAGAAAAAAATCTTCCGCAGCCGGTCGGTCCAGGGTTTCTTTCGTATCTGCCCGAACATGGTTAACTATCGCAACGATCACAAGGATGATGATCACAAGAAGGGCGAACCGGTTTCGAGTCCGGTCCCCCCGCTCCGCTTCATAATGCTTGTCTCTCAATGGCCATCGCGCTCCTTACGATCGAGTTTACAGCTTGGATGCTCTGCGGCGGGAAACGACTGCGATCGAAACGATGGCTTACACAAGCGCTAACCATGAGATTAACGCGGCAGAAGATTGCACCCAGTTGGATTGGGCTTGATGAGAAACGGCATGGTGGTCGCCTGCGTTATGCCCGCCGCCCGGGGCTACTTTGGTCACCGAAGCCGGTTGATCCGAACCCGCATCGCCGGTCCATTCCACAACGGAACCGTCGGAATAGGTCTGATAAGCCTTCCACACGATTTCTTTCGCATCGTCCGCCACTCGTCCCTGAATCCGAAACTCACCGAATTCTCCGTCTCGGAAGCCGTCCCCTTCAGCCGACCAGACAATTCCGGTGTTATCGCCCTCGGCATTTTTCGTGAATTCGTAAGACCAGCCTGCGAGCGGCTGCACCCTGCTGATCGATATTTGTTCCGGGAAATGCACCTCCACTCGAACCGTGCTGGCCTCCTTCTCATTAGGAACTCTCACCGTAAACACCTCGTGGGCACCTTGAAACGTTTCATTCGGATTCACGGTTACGTGCGCCTCCGCGGTTTGTACAGCTAATAAAAGTACCGCAAACCAGATGATTGCAAAACGCCATGGCTTCATGGTCGCTGTTCTCCCCCTTTACGTTCATTGAAGAAATTTTTCGTTGTCACATACTCAACCTCGTTCATGTTCTGAAAGCGAACCTCCAAATTCCATTTCCCATCGAACGGCAAATAGGCTCCTTCTTTCGAAAAATGGTAATTGTACAGGCTTTGCGGACTTCCGTTCGTCGGAACTCTTTCCAGCGGAACCTCGATCGGGGCCATTTCCGGGTCGTCCAAATAGGTTAATCGAAGAGTCACTTTCTTGAAGCCTTCATCGTGACGTCCTGTACCGACGGAAACGTTGAACTGATTCGTTGCCCCGGGTTCATTCGGCGTAATAATCGCCGCAATATGTACCCCTTTTACGTTTTCGTGCCAAAAAACCGGACCCATCCCGGATGTTGGATTCATGTAGGTTAGCACGCCGGTGATTCCGGCGATCATCAAATAGAGAGCGATATCGGCGATCAGCCACGTATGAGAACGGGACGTTTGGCGTTTTCTAATTTTGGATCTAAGCAGCGCCCCGACTCCGACGACGAACAGAACCGATACGGTTTTGGCAATCAATAACTTCCCCCACAACGTGTCAATCCAATTTGTAAACCCGTTCGTATATAAAAGCGCCATGCAAAAACCGGTTCCGACAAGTGCAACTATCGCCGCCAACGCCCAATTTGAAAGGACATGGAAGTGTGGCGCCACTTTGTCATCGTTTCGGTACCGCCAATAAAGCGTTACGGCTAACACCGCTCCTACCCATGCACCGGCTGCAGCGGCATGCAGGACATCCAGCACAAACGTAATCCATGGAATGCGGTATCCCATCGCATGTCCGTTGAGACCCTTGGCGCCAATCACCGCCAGCAGCCATACGCCATCCGACCATGTCCGGCGCAGCAGTACAAAAAATCCGGATAAGATGGCAAGGGCCGAAATCAAGTAGGATATGCCTACGAAAGTGCCGAAGATCATTTCCACCCGTTCCTTTGCCTGATACCCCTCGCTAAGCTTGGACAGATCGTTCCATGCCAGCAATAAAAATCCGATCAGATGCAGGATCAGCAGGGTGAACGTGATACGTCGGAATCGATTCCGGTCGAAAACAGCAAGCGGATGAGCGATTAACCGTACACTGACCCATCCGGCCAATGCGAGGAGGCTTGAAAAATACACAAACCGGATCGCCCAATAAGCGGCGTTTTTACGGATATCGTGTTCCTCATGGAGCTTGGTGGCCGAAGAATAGCCTATCTTTGCTTCGGTTTCGGTCCCTACAGTAAATACATAAGAGCCTCGAATCGGATGGCCATCCGCCGAAATGACACGGTACGTGACGGTATACCATCCGTTATTCAACTGGGGGACGTCGAGTCGAATGGTTCTCCGATCCGTCTCCATCGTCGGCGGCTCGGTCGTGACAGGCAATCCTTTATCGTTATACACCCGGATACTGAACAGCTTTCTCTCGACTCGTTCATTAAACTCGAGTACGATTGCCTCCGGACTTTCGTGTAAACGGCTGTCTGGTGCCGGAAATACGCGTAGAATGGTAGCGTGGCCGGAAGCAACGCCGGCCGTAAAGAAACAGCCGACCACTCCCAGCAGGAACCAGACACATACACGGGCAAAGCGAAGCCTTCTCATCCGACCTGAACCGACAGCGATTTCTTATCATACTCCAAATATTGCGCTGCGTAGGTACGCACTGGATCGCCGGCGTAAAACCGCTCATATAATTCATGCCGCCCGGCCAACGGACTTCCTACCAGGTCCCATGCCAGCTTAAGCAGCCTCACACGCTCCTGGGCGTTTCGGTCGGCTCCCCGATAATACGTTTGCAGCTTATCCCCTAAAGGTCCTTGGAGCTCCGCAATGGAAGAAGGAACCTGGAGCATACCGGCGCCGGACAATTGCTGCAATATTTCTATCGCTCTCGGATAATACCGATTTCCAAGATTTTTGGCCGTAATCAATGGCTGCAGCTGCGGAGCCCACACTCCGTCGGGGTACAGCTCGGCATGATGCTCTGCGGACAGCAGCAGCGCTTTAATCGACTCCAATTGGAAAAACAACTCCGCCAGCTTCTCCTGCACATGTGTAAATTTCTTAATGCCGATGGATTGAGCCAGTTCATTGCCTACGGCCGCTACGAATTCCAGCTTGCTGATCAGCCTTGCAATGTTTTCGTGAGCACTAATGGCGGAAACGTATCGGTCCGATCGTATGCTCCAGATCGCCTCCGGATCATCCTTGATAAAGACGCGCTCCCACGGAATAAGCGCATCGTCAAACACCAGGATCGCATCCATTTCGTCATAATGAGCGCTTAACGGATCATCCTCCTCCCGTTCGGATGCAAACGAATCCCGGCAGATCAAATGCACTCCAGGGTGGCTGGCCGGAATGGCAAACATAACAGCGTAACGCTGTTCATCTTGCGTTTTCGGGCTGTGCGGCGATACCATAATTTCATCCATATAAGGACCGCCGGTGGCAATCATCTTTGCGCCCCGGACGATAATCCCATCTTCCGTTTCCTTCAGGATGCGTACCGCCGTATAGAGATCCCCCAATTCGGAGGCCAGCTTCGTCCGATCGATTTGCGGATCGTGGCCCGCAGCGGTCAAGAGCAAATCATTGTCCCGTAAATGCGTGTAATAATTTTTGATTTTGTCAGGATAATACGGTTGTTTCGAGCGTATCAATTCCCGCCTGATAAACCAGCCGGTAAGCTGAGCGCGATAAAATCCGGCCACTCTGCTCATCACCCCAAACGTGGCATCGGACCATAGCCGGAAGGAATCGCTCCGCTGAAAAATATGTTCTTTCGCGGTTGGAACCTGAAAGGCCCGGTTCGCTCTTCCGCCGCTCTCCGTTACAAAGGTCAGGCGCTCCTTGGTCTCCGGATGATCTTGCAGATCCAATATCCTGGCAACGGATGCAACCGTGCCCGCGAATGAAGGATGTGTTGCGATATCTTGTACGATCGAACCGCGAAACCATACGTTTCTGCCGTCATTTAACCGTTGAAGATAGCTCTGTCCCGAACTCATATATCGGTTTCTCCTCTCTTGTGCTGCGTTACCTGTTGGAAACTTTCGCCTGTAACCCTTCACTCTCAGGCTGCTTCGCAGGAACCTGGATCGACTCCGTATTCAATTTGGAAGATGCGGCCGCCGGGATTTGTAAGCTTTGCGACTGTTCAACCTCGTCCTTCAAGATCAACCAGGCCCGTTGGCGAAGCTTCACAAAGGCCTCGGAATTACGAATGTCGGCAGATCTTGGGCGTTCTAAGGGGATGTCGATGATTTCTTTGATTTTTCCCGGCCTTGCGGTCATCACGGCGACCCGATCGGCCAAAAAAATAGCTTCATCCAAGCTATGCGTGATAAATATGATGGTCTTCTTTTGCGTATCCCAAATTCGCAGCAGCTCGGATTGGAGAATTTCCCGCGTTTGTGCATCCAATGCGGCAAATGGCTCATCCATCAGCAGCAGGTCGGGCTGATAGGCAAGTGAACGGGCGATCGCTACGCGCTGACGCATGCCGCCGGAAAGCTCGTGGGGATACCGATTTTCGAAGCCTTGAAGACCTACAAGCTGAATGTAGTAACGTGAGATTTCTTTTCGCTCCTTCTTATTCACGCCCCGAATCTGCAAACCGACTTCTACGTTTTCGATTACGGTTCTCCAGGGAAAGAGCGCATACCCTTGGAAAACTACGCCTTGCTTTAGATTAATGCCGTTTACGGGCTCACCGTCTACCTTGATGTCTCCCGCGGTTTGATGGGACAATCCGGCCAAAATGTTTAAAAATGTCGATTTGCCGCATCCACTCGGTCCGAGGATGGCCAGAAATTCGCCTTCTCTTACATCGATTGCAAAATCCTTGAGTACGGTAATCGTGTCCTTTTTCCCCGCTTCATTTCTAACCGTAAATTGCATCTCTACATTTTTGGCCTCTATTTTGGTCTTCATGATTAGACACCTCTTTCTCTCCAGAACGCTTCATAACGATTCCGGAGCTGTTCTTGTGGAAATAAACGAAATAGTTCCGTCGATAGCCGAATGGGGTCGCCGAACGCGAATTGTTCGTGCTGACTGCGGTTGACTGCCTCCTCGCTGCTTGCAAAGCTTCGCACCAGCTGCCGTAAGGGGTCATCTTCGCTTGCTCCGATATCGATATGGTTTGTTCCGATGCGCAGCACCCCGTCAACAGCCTGCTTATAGAACGCCCCTCCTGCTTTTTTGGCCGCTTCCAGCGGGAGGGCGGCCGGCAGCAAGATGCCCGCTGGACTGGGATACGCATGGATTTCCGCCGCATGGATGAACGCCTTCAACGTATCCAGATTTTGAAGCAGTTCACCCAGCAGACCTTGAATATGCAGCTCCTTATGACGTCCGCCTCTCTCCGCAACGTCAATCGCAACCGCCGTAACAAGCTCCACCAAATTCGCCTGACGCGTTACCCATTGATAATCCGCAACGGACTTCAATGCCGGATGTCCCAACAGCGGGGCTGCTTCCGACGGGTTTTGGAGAACCAGCACCCGTTCTTTGGGAACGAACAGATCATCAAACGTCACCGTCGCTCCGGCATTAGCTTGCGTTTTATGGGGTAAGCCCAAATTCGGATGGTCTGCAGGAACCAGCACTACGGTGGAAGGAGTAAGCTCATCCTGTTCACGAACGAATACAAGCAGTTCGTCTGCATCCACTACGTCGGAAGCAAAACGCTGTCTCCCGCTAAGCGTAATGCCCTCGGGTGTCAGTTGAACGGCCGTATTGTTTTCCGGATCCATCGGGGAAAAATCATAGAAGGTAGTCGTGATCAACTTGTTGTCCCGGCTGAGCGAGTTGTATAAATGACCAATTCTATAAGAAAATACCATATGGGCAAACGGTTCGATATGCCGGTGCGCATACCATGCGGAAATGAGCGCGCTGGCATACTCCGGGTACCCGGAGGAATGAACGGATTTTATCCGTTTAAGCCGCAATTCATTTACCTCCGTCGGCAGCGTGTATGCCTGCCGCCGTTCATTATGCTTATCGTCCCGCTCCTTCGTTTGAGCATCGTTAATTTTCATCTTCAACCTCCCGCAGGCAAATAACTAACGGCCCGTCAGCCCCTTCAACCTTCGTTAATAGAATTGAATAACCTTTGACACATGGATTGCACGGCTATCCGGCGTTAAGCCCCCATGATAACTTCACGTAAACCAGTCGGTAATAAAAAAGGAGACAATCCACCAATCCATGGCGGCTTGTCTCCGGTTGTCCGGTCGGGTATAAAGTTAAATCCATATAAATCCCATTTGTTTACTATGATTCAAATCATAATGTTTCATCAGGATGCTGTCAACCTATTTTTTAAATTTTTGTTGCAATTTTACTCATTTATCCTGCTTACCATATCAGTTTTTCACGGCTTTTATTGTGCCGGATTAAGCTGTTGGTAGTGTCAAGAAGTTTGTGTAACGTAGTAGATATATCCAGAAGTGGTTGCGTG